>JAYWHK010000047.1:0-13450 GCA_043777755.1 Saprospiraceae bacterium | reverse complement strand
AAACGTCAAAGTCAAGCAAAAAGTGTCTGGTCAATTCAAATCTGGACAAAATGCCTTTTGTGTTATCCGTTCTGTTATCGATACCCTTCGTAAAAGAGGTGTAGAGGTACTTCCATGCCTAACTCAAATCATCAAAATACAACCTGTGTAGTTACGATTTTTTTACTAAAAATGAACATTTTAATGCCCGCCCACTACTTGTTTTTCTTTACTTGTGATAGAATCCTTGATTATTTTATAGACTTTTTCCATTTCGATAGGATTTTTACTCAAAATTTCCATGTTTTGCTTAAATTCTTCGGTACTTACATCATGGATTTGAGCAATTTGTTGGTAATAGATTTGAGAAATACTGTCTTTTTGTTTGCTGGAAAGATAAACGGAAGCACTTTCTGCGAGGTGTGCATCTAACAAAATATTCGCCATTTTTTCTCTTGAAAGGCTCATCTTGTCTGTACCTTTTGTACAAGAGAAAAATGTAAAAAATGCCAACACAACGATAATAATATTTTTTTTCATAAAAAAATTAAAATAAAAATGAAAAAAACAAAGGGTGTCTTTAAGACACCCTTTGTTTAAAATTTTGTTTAAATTTTAATTAAATTTAAAATTTATTTACTTTTCATATAATCGTCCCAAGAACCTTTTTTATACACTTCATCACCTGTGAACTTAAGTTCTTTCATCAAAGTAGGAACATCTTTGTAGCCAGGAGAAACGACTGTTCGCTCAAATTTTTCGGACAAATAAACCAAAGTAGGGTAGCCCATATTCCCATCTAACAATGCTGCTGCAAATTCGTGGTAGCCACGATTTCCTTGTGCAACAAATTTGAAAGTTTTGCCATCAAAACTAATTTCTGGTTTTTGTTCAGCGTCTAATTTTACGGCATAGTAATTTTCAGAAACATAAGCAGCAATTTTTGGGTCAGAAAAAATCTCTTTGTCCATTTTTTTACACCAGCCACACCAGTCTGTATAAACGTCAATAACGAATTTTTTAGGCTTTGTTTTGTTTAATTCTACTGCTTGTTCCCAAGTAATCCACTTGATTCCGCCTTCTGCTTTTACTTCCGTAGGCGTTTTTGTAGGAGAAGTGAAAGAATATAGTGCAATTCCAATTGCAGACACAAATAAGGCAATAATGATTTTTTTCATTTTAAAATATCTTTTAGATTTATTTTGTAATTATTTTAGGACGAAAATTTTTTACAAAATAACAGTCTTTTTTAGAGAAAATCAATTTTTTAACAATTTTTTATGTGAAAAAAGTCTTTTTAACGACAAAGCGAAAACATTACATGATTTTTGTTTTACTTTTGTCAAAAATTTTAACAAATGGAATTAACAAATCAACTTATTTCTTTCGATGATTTTATGAAAGTGGAGATCCATGCAGGTACAATCATTGAGGCAAATGACTTTCCTGAAGCACGCAAACCCGCTTATAAACTGACGATTGATTTTGGAGAAAAAATCGGAATCAAACGCAGTTCTGCTCAAATAACGGTGTTGTATCAAAAAGAAGAACTCGTCGGGCGACAAATCATTGCAGTAACGAATTTTCCTAAAAAACAAATTGGGAAGTTTTTTTCAGAAGTGTTAGTGCTTGGTACAGTTGCTGACGATGGAACGGTAACGCTGATGTCGCCAACACATTTGGTCAAAAATGGTGAGCGTTTGGCATAAACTTACTTGTTTTCCTGAAATTTATACTGTTCTACGGACGCATTGCCATTTTTGATGACAGAAACGACATAAAGATTGTCGTATTCTTCATCAGGAATGTCTTTGTATTTTTCAGCACCAACCAGATAATTCAAAATGGTCGGAACAGTATTGGAATGAGCGACTACAAGGACAGACTTTCCTCGGCAGGCTTCGATGGTATTGAGCAAATAGGCTTCAATACTCGAGCTGGAATAGACATCATAACCACAAGTCAATGTCGAAATTAATGGTTGTGCGGTTTGCACAGAACGCTTTGTATTGGTATGACCGATGCGTTGAATATTGGCATTTTTTAATAATTGTGCCAAAAGATTAGCTCTGCGCTTGCCGTCTTCCGTTAAATTCGGATTGTCTTTTTCTTCTAAATTCTTTTCGGCATGGCGAACTATGAAAAAAACAGTTGTTTGCTCGTTGCCAAAACCTGAAATAGGGATATTTTTACCTTCGGTAGTTTGAACTCCGTTGTTATTGATGGACTGTATCTTTGCGTAATGCGTTGAGTCACACTGAAAAATACCCAAAAACGTAATGTATAAGAGAAATTTGTACATAGATTTTAATATAAAAAAGCCAACTTGTGATAATATATTCACAAGTTGGCTCAAAGATATAACTTTTTATTATAAAAAAAACTAATGTATTGTCATTCTATGTTAAAAAATGCTAATAAAAGTTGATTTTAACTAAAAAAAATACCAATAATGCTAATTAATAAGACTGTTTTTAATGTTTGCTATTGTTTGTAATTGTTGTATTGTTTTGGTTTTCAATTAGTTAGAACCATTTCAAACAATAGCAAACATTAAATAACTAAAAAACAGTTAGTTAAAAGACTTATTATTCCACACTCATTTTTACTATTTTTTTCGTTACTGAACTGTTTTCGCTTGAAATTTTGACCATATAAATTCCGTTTGTCCATGTTTCTACGCCATAGATTCTAATGCGGTGACGGCTTGCAGAAAGATTATCCAAACGTTGCTGTGTCATCATTTGACCAGCAGTATTGAACACTTCAATTTTTACATCTGTATCGCTATTCAACGAAAATTCAGTATATAAAATATTACTAAATGGAACTGGGAAAATATTTGTCTCACTAATATCTTTTTCGTTATCGTTTGTTCCAGTCGTACAATATTCTGCAAAAACACTTGGCGTAAAACCACTCAAATCATTTTCACAAACAGAACGTACTTGAATTTCATATTTTTTACAATCCATCAAACCTTTTACAATAAAAGGACCTTTTGCAGTGCTTTCCAACTTCCAATCTACTGTTCCGAATGGACGATACTGCAAATTATAAGCAATTGCACTTGGCACTGTATCCCATTGTACAGTAGCATTGCCGCCGATGATTTTTACCACTTTTAAAGAATCTACCTTCTTACAAGGCGTAAATCCATTGATAATATTCAAGCAATAATCTTCAAATTCTCCATAGTATTTGATGGTATCACAAGGAGTCATTTCGGGTGTGCCACTGCCAAAAACAGCCCTCATTCCTACACGCATACGGGTATTTCCTTCTTTTGCCCACCAAGGAATCTCGATTGAGCCAGTGATAATCGCTTGGGTTGTCTTGGTTGGGTCATACGCCAATTCATCTTGTGGATTAAATAAACCATCTTGATTGTAGTCAATCCAAACATTGAAATAAGCATCGGTTGCACTACCAGAATAACCTGGTGTCAAAGAAATGTCGTAAGTGCTGCCTTGTTTTACAGTAGTTGTCTTTTTGGTTTGGTCGCTATAACCGCCAACTGCACCACTTGTGGTACTGTTGATGGTATTGAATTTTACTTTTTTGATGTATTCAAAAGAAGATGAAAAAGTGTTCACCTTGCAATATTTTAAGTCAATGCAATTGCCACAACCAACTGTTTTTCCAACACTTATACTGCTCCAAACCGTTGCTGTGGTGTCGCAAATAGTCCTTATTTGAAGATCATAACTACTACAACTGTCCAAACTTTTTAAAATAAATGGAGCTGTTTTTACTGGAATTTCTGTGTATGCGGTTGTTCCCGTTTTACGGTAGCGCAATTCATAGGTTTTTACGTTTGTATTTGCTGACCAATCAATTGTAATGCTGTTTTTCGTAAAATTAGAAAGCGTAAAAACAGGTACAGTACAACAGTTGGTTGTTTTATAAATATAGCTTTTACTCCAAACACTTTGCTGATTATTGGCACAATTGCTTTGCAATTGGAATTCATAATCGCTACAATTGTCCAATTGTTGTGCTAAAAAAGAAGCATTTAGTTTTGTAGCATCAGTCCATGTTGTTGTACCAACTTTGCGCCATCTCACATTGACTGTAGCTGCGGAATCTGGTAATTTCCAAGCGATTTTTATAGAAGTTGGTGCTAATGTTTGCGCACTGACACTTGGCGGTGTGCAAGCCGAACAATAGGCAGCCAATGTTTGCAATGTTTTGAATGCATTTACTCTACCACCAGAAACACTCAATGTCTTTAAGCTGGCAATCGCATCAACACCGTCCATCATGTATTTTTTCATGGCAAGTGCTGTTTCAGCTGGATTTTTTTTACTATTTTCAGGTGTGTATTTGCAAGGTGCTGAATACATCAAACCGACCAAGCCAGCCACCAAGGGCGATGCAAAAGAAGTTCCACTTGTCGTTGTATAACCACCACCAATGGTTGTTGTGTAAATATTATTGCCAGGTGCTGCAACGTCAATCGTTGTCTGACCATAAGCTGAAACGTTTTTATCTGATGCGGAAGTACTTTGTACAGCTACTAAATAGTCACTCGAACACGCAGTTGGCATATCTAAATCTTTATCTACATTGATAGATGCGTTGTTTGATGTAGAGGCTACACTCAAAATACCAACACTGCCCATAGTGTCATAAAAAGAACACCAAAGCGGAAAATCAGCTGGATTTCCAAAATCTTTTCCCCAAGAAGAATTTGTCGCAACCACAAATGCTCCTTTTTTTCCATTAGAAGTGTTGTATAACTGACGCATCGTGTAAGCATAAGCATAAGAAGCCAATACTGTAGCTTCATCACTTACCGAAGCGGAACGTCTGATAATCATCATTTTTACATTCCAATTGATGCCAGTTACACCAGTAGTATTATTTCCTTTTGCACCAATCATACCAGCAACACTTGTTCCATGAGAGGTAGTTGCAGCAATATTATCATCGTTTGAGTTTGGATTCCAACCAAGGTAGTCGTCAATGTAACCATTGCCGTCATCGTCTATACCATTTTTTGGAATTTCATTGACATTTTTCCAAAGATTTTCCTTCAAATCAGCATGATTCAAGTCTATTCCGCTGTCCAAAATAGCAATCACGATGCTATCGCCAGCTGAGGTAAGACCGCCTGTTGTGATGTCCCAAGCCTCGGTTGCATCAACATCGGCATCAGTAAGCGAACCTGACACTTGTCCTGTGTTTTCCCATTGCCATTGTTTTGAAAAGAGGGAATCATTAGGGGTTTTTGCTCTTTCAAAAATTTGATGGTTGTATTGCGCTACACGGACTTCGGGTTGCGCACGAAACCACTGCAACATTTCATCTTCGTCAATATTTTCAGCGTCAAAAGAAAGCAACCAAATATTCATTGGTTCTGCGACTTTCTTTTTTATTTTAAGTTTGGTTGCCACATTTTCAAACACTTGCATTCTCTGCAACAGCTCTTGCGGTTGAAGGTTTGGTGCAAAGCTGACCAACAATTCGCCTTCAAAGTGATCACTTGCAAGTTGTGCTTGTGCGATTTGAAAGGTGAAAAAAGCAAAAACAAGGATAAAAAGTTTTTTCATATCTAAAATTTTTATAAAATATTTAATATTCAAACGTAAAATTACAAACAACTTTTCATATATAACAGTTTTTTTTATAATATAGGTCTAAAATTTTAAAAAAAATGAATAGTTGGTAGTCGCAAGTCAAATGAGTCACACAAAACGAGGTGCTACAAAATGCGCTCATCGTAAGTTTTTTATCCTTAAAAATGAAAATAAAGGAAATCTGCTGCACTTTTGTTTCAACCACTTTGTGGTCATCTTCAACCGTCAGGTTGAAGAACCCGATAGTAGGCTCTCACTAAGTGTAATTTTTTTGCAAACACTTAGTCCAAGTTCTTTTCGCTAATGCGAAAAGATGACAAAGTGCTGTAGATTTTTCTAAAATCCATTTTCATAAAAGAGTAAATAGCATAAAAAAACGCTTAAACCATGACGATTTAAGCGTTTTACTGGTGTCACGGACTTTAGTCCGTGAACCTCCACGGACTAAAGTCCGTGACACCTATCTTAGAATACAAATTTCTTTGTAATTACTTCATTTCCAGTGCGAATCACTACAAAATACAAACCACGATTCAAATTATTCAAATCAATGTTTGCTTTGTTGTAACCTTTGTTCAATTCCACCGCTTGTGTGCTAAGGATTTGACCATCAATTGTCATAATAGAAATATTTGCTTCAGTATTTTCGTTTGCACTCAATGCCAAAGTTGATTCCGCTGGATAAACACCGTTGATATTGATGCCGTTTCCGCCACGCAATTTCACACTCAATACTTTTGACAAAGATTCTTGACCATCAAAATCAATGTTTTTCAAACGGTAGTAAGCAACAGCACTTGTTGTAGCCTTAGCCGTGTTGTCTTCCATTGTGTAAGACTTTGTAGAAATAGAAGTACCAGCACCAGCCGTTGTACCTACTGCTTCAAAATCACGACCATTGTAAGAACGCTCCACAATAAACTTTTCGTTGTTTGTTTCTGTTTCAGTCGCCCAGTTCAAGATTACATTTTGACCAGTTACTTGAGCATCAAAACGAGAAAGTTCGATGGGAAGAACAGAGCTTGAATAAGATGTTGCTGTTGCAACAGCACCTCCAGGTGATACCTCATCAGTTGTAATATTAACATTAATATTGATAGCAAATGCTCCTGATGGGGCATTTGATGGAACATTAAAGGTAATTGTCCAAAGATATGGATTGCTTGGATCAACAGCAGAAACAATAGAAGTTGCAGCTGCGATTGGGTTTGCTACAGCTGTAATTGTACCACCTGTCATTAAAGATGTTCCTGCAACTACTGGACCTGAGAATTTCACATACTTATCAACTGGAGGAACAGCTTCTTTTACGTAAAACTTAATAACGTGAGGTCCAGTGTTTTTATCAAAAGGACCACTTGGCGTTACACTCATAATGGTAAAACCACCAGCGATAATAGAATTAAGAGCTAAGAAGCTCACAGCGATTAAAAGTAAATTTTTTAACATAAGATTTAATTTTTAAATTAAAGTGAATAAATAAGGTATATGAATAGTATTACAAAAAAAATGCCAAAGCATTGATTTTGTTAAATGAATAACAATTTAAATTATAAAGATTGAAAGAGAAAATGAAAGGCGTAAGGATATTGGGTTTTTTGGTTTTTTTTCTAAAAATGTTCACTTATGGGTATTGAATGAGAAAACTTGTTTTTGCGTAAAATATTAATGTAGCTTTTACGACATAGGGTAATGTAATGTTTCAAAACGAAAATAATTTTTTTATAAAAAATAGTAGGATTATTTAACGGACTGAAGTCCATTTTCCAAAAATAAAAAATTTATGGCACAAAGAAAAGGTCGCTGGAGTGTAGAAGACGACGGCAAAAAGACAAAGTTTGACAAACAGGAATTTCAAAACGCAACGAAAATTTTTGAATTTATAAAACCATATTATGGAAAATTCTTTTTCGGATTGCTGCTTTTGGCATTTTCGAGTTTGATTTTTATGGTTTTTCCGATAGCCTCGGGTGAGCTTTTTAATTTGGCAACTGGAAAACCCGAATATGGCTACAGCATCAATGAGGTTGGCTTGGGTTTGTTGATGATTTTGGTTTTTCAAAGTTTCGTTTCCTATACCCGTGTGACGCTTTTTACCGTGGTCAGTGAGAAAAGTATGGCGGATATTCGCAAGGCTTTGTATGAAAAAATCCTTTCATTTCCAATTGTTTTCTTTGAAAAAAACCGTGTCGGTGATTTAACGAGCCGTACTACGAGCGATGTGTTGCAGTTACAAGATGCACTTTCGATAACGTTGGCAGAATTTGTACGTCAATTTATTGTTTTGATATGTGGAATTGGATATTTGGCTTATAAAACACCAGAATTGGCATTGTTGATGGTTTCTACTTTCCCTGTAATTGTGATTGCTGCGATATTTTTTGGGCGTTATATTCGTCGTTTTTCTAAAAAAAGACAAGATGAATTGGCAGAAACAAACACGATTATTGAGGAAACTTTACAATCTATTTATGCCGTAAAAGCCTTTACAAATGAATATTTTGAATCAAAACGTTATGGCAATTCGATTGACAGATTGGTAAAAACGTCTATCAAATTCGGTCAAGCACGAGGATTGTTTATTGCATTTATCATTACTTTTTTGTTCGGTGTAATGTTTTTTGTGTTGTGGCAAGGTGCATTGATGTTACAAAGTGGTACGATGAAACATCCAGGCAACTTGGTTTCTTTCATCTCGATTACAGCAATTATTGGCGGTTCGATAGCAGGTTTGGGTGATTTATATACACAATTGTTAAGAGCGATTGGAGCTTCTGATAGGATTGTTCAGATACTAAATGACACATCGGAAGTTGACGTTGTAAAACCTTCGCAAGAACTTCCTTTGAAACTTAGTGGCAATATTGAGTACAAAAATGTACAATTTTCTTACCCAACTCGTGAAGATGTACAAGTTCTGAAAGGTTTGGATTTGGAAATAAAAGCAGGACAAAAAATTGCTTTAGTGGGAACTTCGGGCGGCGGAAAATCAACGATTGCGCAGTTGTTACAACGTTTTTATCCCATCTCGGGTGGAGAGATTTTGGTTGATGGAAAAAATATTACAGATTACAACATTGTAGATTATCGTCGAAATTTAGGTATTGTCCCACAAGAAGTTATCCTTTTTGGCGGAACAATCAAAGAAAATATTTTGTATGGAAAACCAGAAGCGACTGATAATGAGGTGATTGCAGCGGCTAAAAAAGCAAATGCTTGGGATTTTATATCAAATTTTCCAGAAGGATTGGAAACAATAGTAGGAGAGCGTGGCATCAAACTTTCTGGTGGTCAGCGTCAGCGGATTGCAATAGCAAGAGCGATTTTGAAAGACCCTAAAATTTTGATTTTAGATGAAGCCACATCTTCGTTAGATGCAGAATCTGAACGTGTAGTACAAGAAGCCTTGAATACGCTGATGGAAAATAGAACAACGGTCATTATCGCACACCGCTTGGCGACAATTCGTGAAGTAGATTGTATTTATGTCATAGATGGCGGAAAAATTGTCGAAAAAGGAACACACGAACAGCTTTCCGAACTCGAAAATGGTATTTATAATAATTTGGCAAAGTTGCAATTTGAAATGATGTGATGATAGTCGGTAAGTTATAAAGTCGTAAGTCTGTAAGTCAATAAAAGCCTTTTAAGTTTAGTGTATATTTCAAGAACTATGAAAATTCGTTAAAAAACAAATAAAAAAGTATGTACATCTAATTTTTGTATAAAAAAAACATATCTTTGTACTTTCAGATCAATTGTTTGTGTTGAAACCTCAAGCAATTGGTCTTTTTTATATCGAAAACACTATAAGTAGTTGGGCTAAAACAAACGTAGTTATTTTTTTCAGTCGATTGCTCAAAAAGCGATAAATAACTTCCCTATAGTCAGCTATTTATCACTTTTTTCTCAACGACAAAATAACTTATACGCCTACTCATTGACTCTTATGTACCAAATTTTTTTACTTCATCTTTTTTATGCTATTGGATTGTACTTTCTTTTAGATGAAATACAGTATTTGTTTCAATTCAACAGCAGAACAACGGCTTCTTTTGAACAGTTGGTAAAGTTTAACAACGACCCTGATTATGAGTTCGACGACGACGAGCCAGAGGACATTCTAAAAGCTGCCTTACATTCTTATGGTCAGGTGATTTGGATTGGTCTTGCCATTTATAAAATTCGCCCAATGTACCTTTTTGTATTTTTGGCTTATTCACTCGTGATGATGATTGTTGGGCATAGAACAGCAAAAACCATACAGCTCAAAGATTACAAATACCACACTTTTTTGAATACCATCATTGTAATAGGCGTAATAGCTTTCATTCTTTGGACGGAGTACAATGTTATTTGGCAGTAGTTTAATTAAAAATCTGCGCCACCCAAATGTTTAAAATGTCCATTAAGTTTAGCCCTTTCTTGAAGACGGTGCATTTCTCTTACTAAAGGAATCAGGCGTTCCAAATGGGTCATCATAAACAATTGCCTGTCACCTTCGAGTGTGATTTGTAAAAATTCGTACTCTTGCTCGATGTTAAAACCAACTTGATGTCCTATCAAATAGGTGTTAAAATTTTCATCTAATTTCGGCAACGGTTTGCTAATGTTTAATACATCAAACAATTCATAGACATACTCATATAGTTTTTGATTGACCATCAAATTGCTATCTGTATCGAAATCAATACGGCGAACTTCCGCAGCGGCGTACAATTTTTCATTGTATTTTGGAAAAAAATCATTGATTTGGAATAAGCCAATACCACGAGTTTTGACATCCATTTCGCCATTGTCATAGATTTTTTCTATAGCGAGCAATTCCATCTCCGTACCAACAGGCATGAGTTTCTTTTCAATAAATGCAGGGATTCCAAATGGTTGTCCTGTTGCTTCACATTCCGTCAGCAGCTGTTTGTAGCGAGGCTCAAAAATATGCAAATTAAGATTTTCACCAGGAAATGCAACGACACCCAAGGGAAACATGGGCAAGATAAAAGACTTGTTTTTATTCATTTCCCTTTTTACGAAATTGGTAAAAAAAAGTTTTTATACAAAAACAAAAAAGCTACAAAAATTAATTTTGTAGCTTTTTTGTTAAAATCAAGAACATAAAGAAAAAGGTACGCTTTTTTCTACCCGCCCATTTCTGCACGTAATTTTTTAATAGAATAGTCCCAAATTTGGCGAATATCTTTTTCCTCATCGTGGTCACAAAAATCTGTGATTTCCATAATGGTTTCGTCTGTAATTGGACTACGATAGACCTTGTACTCGAGGTATTCGTTTTCGTCTTCTGCATCTTCCCATTTGAGCAAAAGTCGCTCATCTTCGATAAAATCGACGATTTGGGCGGCTTGTACAGAACCATTCCAACCAAAATAGAAAAAGTCACTTTGCTCGTCAGCTTCGTCGCAAAACCAACGAATCAAACAAGCAGGAGTAGTGAGGAAATTAAACAGAATCGTCGGTGACGCTCTGAGAATGTATTCCATTTTGACGGAAATTCTTTTTGCCATAAATACAGTTTGTAAATTTGAACGCAAATAAAAACAATTTTTTCATATAAACAAGGTTTTAATGAAAAAAATATTAAAAAAAGTAATTTTTTTCGATAATTACTATTTTTTTTAGAAAAATGTTTGTTTTTTCGTAAAATTTCACGAACTAAAGTTCGTGCTACCTTACGCCACATAAAAAATTCACAAAATCTACAATTACTTAAAAGCGGCTGCCAAAACCAACTCTTTTGTTCCGTGTGTATAATTGTAAAAACCTTCACCAGATTTTACACCTTTTTTACCAGCCATCACCATATTGACCAAAAGCGGACAAGGTGCATATTTCGGATTGCCAAAACCTTCGTGAAGCACCCTTAAAATTGCCAAACAAACATCTAATCCAATAAAATCTGCCAATTGTAAAGGTCCCATCGGGTGCGCCATACCTAATTTCATCACCGTATCAATTTCATAAACACCTGCGACGCTTTCATACAAAGTATAAATTGCTTCGTTAATCATTGGCATCAAGATTCTATTCGCTACAAAACCTGGATAATCGTTCACTTCAACAGGAACTTTTCCTAAGTTTTTAGACATTTCCATTACAGCTGCACAAGTTTCATCAGACGTGGCGTAGCCACGAATTACCTCCACTAACTTCATCACGGGCACAGGATTCATAAAGTGCATTCCGATAATTTTTTCAGCACGATTGGTTGCAGCAGCTATTTTTGTAATAGAAATAGACGATGTGTTCGTTGCCAAAATTGCATTTTCGGGAGCTGCAAGGTCAATTTGTTGAAAGATTTTGAGTTTCAAATCTACGTTTTCTGTTGCCGCTTCTACAACAATGTCTGCGTTTTTCACACCTTCTTCTATCGAAGTAAAAGTTTTTAAATTGCTGATTGTCTGTATTTTATCAGCTTCTGAGATTTGCTCTTTGGCAACCATTCTGTCCAAATTTTTGAGAATAGTCGCCATTCCTTTCTCAATTGCTGTTTGTGAAATATCAATCAAAGACACCGAAAAACCTTTCATGGCGAACACATGGGCAATGCCATTTCCCATCGTACCAGCTCCAATTACACTTACATTTTTTATCATTAAAAATTAAAATTTATTTGGTTAGAAAAACGCAACAAAAGTAGTACATTTGTGGCGAAATTTTAGAAAAATAAAAATAAAATGGAATACAAATTAACGCAATATTCTCATGGAGCTGGTTGTGGTTGTAAAATTGCACCAAAAGTACTGGATAATATTTTAAAAACGGATTTGGTAAAAGGTTATTTTCCAAATCTTTTGGTCGGAAACGAAGAACGTGACGATGCCGCAGTTTTCGATTTAGGCGACGGAACAGCCGTCATAAGTACCACGGATTTCTTTATGCCAATAGTAGATGATGCTGAAAAATTTGGGCGTATCGCTTCTGTCAATGCGATTAGCGATGTTTATGCGATGGGTGGCGAACCGCTGTTGGCGATTGCGATTTTGGGTTGGCCTATCAATCAGTTGCCTGCCGAAGTTGCCAATCAAGTCATTGAAGGCGCACGAAAGGCTTGTGCCGATGCTGGGATTCCGTTGGCTGGCGGACACTCGATTGACAGCCCTGAGCCAATTTTTGGCTTGGCAGTGACGGGCAAAGTTGCTATTGAAAATTTGAAAAAAAACGGTGGCGCAACAACTTCTTGTCGTCTATTTTTGACAAAGCCTTTGGGTGTTGGCATATTGACAACTGCGCAAAAGAAAGATGTACTATTACCTGAGCATCAAGATATTGCGCCAGATAGTATGTCAAAATTAAATAAAATTGGTGGTGTTTTTGGCAAGCTGCCTTACATCAAGGCGATGACAGATGTGACTGGTTTTGGGCTGATGGGGCATCTGGCTGAAATGTGCGAAGCGAGCAATCTGACAGCAGTAGTCGAAACCGCAAAAGTACCTTTTATTGATAGAACAATTTTGGATTATTATTTAGAAAAAAAATGTGTGCCAGGTGGTACAATTCGCAATTATGATAGTTATGGTCATAAAATTGCGCCTTTGACTGATGAACAACGGAACCTTCTTTGCGATCCACAAACAAGTGGCGGACTTTTAGTTGCTGTTGAAGAGGATTTTTTAGAAGATTTTTTAAGCGTTTGCAAATCACAAAACCTTGATTTACAGGCATTTGGAACTTTTAAAACGAAAGGTGAGTTTTGGATAGAGGTAAAGTAAATAGATATTGAGGATATTAGATATTATAGCGTAGAATACTCTACTCTGCAATATCTAATATCTTAACTATTTACCACTTTTGCAATTTTTTACCACGGAGAAACGGAGAACACAGAGTTTGGCAAAAAAATTAGCCGAAGGCTAATTTTTTTGCCTCCGTGA
>JAYWHK010000046.1:0-13479 GCA_043777755.1 Saprospiraceae bacterium | reverse complement strand
AAACCTAAAACGATGTCTGATTTTGGAACGCCACGGTCTGTAAAATAATCAGCGACTAAACACTCTGTATTATTTTGTTGAATCCAAATTTTTTCATTTTTAATGTCAAAATGAAAATAAATGCCCGTAAAATATTTTTTGCCTTTCCAACCTACACAAAGCAATTGAAAATGATTGTGTTCTCTATCTACAATAATTTGGTTATCAAGACTTCCTTCAGAAGCTAAATTTTTATCTTCATAAAAATCGTGTAGAAAACTAACGATTAATTCTTGATATTTTTTTATTTTATCCATTGTACAATGCGTTGATTTTCAGCATCATATACAATAACTTTTGCATTTACATAAGCTAATGTTTTTTGAATGATTGCTTTTTTGAAAAAACTATTATACACTATTTCTGGTACTGCCAAAAATAGTATTCTTTCAGGTTCATCTTCTTGTAGCGCAACATAATAATTTACAAATTGCCCCATTGCTCCATGTAAATCATTAACTCGAGAATGTCCTACAAAACTCTTGATTTCCACCGCAATTTTTTCGTTTCCTTTTTCCGCAGCGATTAAAATTTCTGCACCCAAATCAATATAATACTCTACATCTTCAATTTTAATATGAAGCGGATTATGCGTTATCGTCCAACCTTCATTTTGTAAAGCAGTAACGACCGCATCGTGAAAAATATCTTTTGCCATGTTTATCTTTCGTTTAAAAATGCTTGTTCATTTCGCTGCATTTGCATAATATGCCTTGCAGTGTGTTGAATTAAGAAATAAATGTATTCATAAACATCAATTTTACCCAAATTATTAACAGACATTGTAGTTCTTAGTAAAACACCTTCTCCATTTGATAATTGCTCCAAATAAGTTACACATTGTAGTATTTGCTGTTCAATTTTTTCTTTGACAGCCTGTAAATCTTGTTCTCCGTTGCGTTTTGGTTCCATGTGTTCTGGTCTGACCCACTCAAAAGATTTTGAAATACCAATTGTATCAAGTTTAGATTCATCAAAAATATAATCCTCAAAGTCCTTTTTCCAATCTATCACTTTTGCCTTTTTCAAAGATTTTTTTACACCTTTTTCAATGATAATGAGTAGAAAATGACTTGTTAAAGCAATATGTTCTAAAATCTGTGCTACCGACCAACCATTATTTTGAGTTTTATAATACAAAACCTCAGCTGGCTTTTCAAACCAAATATTTACGTCGTTTAAAGTAAAATGAAGTTTGTTTTTAATATTTTCTATGAAAATAGTATTCATTTAATAAGCTGATTATGACATTTCTACAGCGTTTTTTTTACATTTTTCAAAAAACAACATTAATGCTGCATACAAATCGTCAGGTTGAAAAATACTAAAAGGCTTTTTATTTGCGATAAAGCAAGTTCCTTTTAATTGTGCAAATTCCCAATTGTCGCCATTCGTTACAATTCCAAAAACAGGTAATTCTGGCTTGGCATTTATTTTCTGAATAGTGTACATTTCCAAAGCACATTGCGCCCAACCGCCTTCAAAATCATCTTTTTTTGCTTCTACAACTGCCAAAAGCGGCGTTTCAAATACAATTTTACCCAAATGAGATTGTTTTGCCAAAATATAATCAGGCATACCTCCTAATTCTTTATTGAACGAAATCGTTTTATTTGCCCAAAGCATCAAATCATTATTATACACTTTCCAAACCTCTTTTAGTATTGGAAATAAAATTGTTTCTCGTATGGCAGCTTCCGAAGATTTATACGGATAATTTGCCATTAAATACTCCAACTCTTCTTTCAATGGCAAAGGCATAGAAGAATCGGGAAGATTAATCAAAAAATCTTCCTTAACGATTGAAAGTTGATAGGCTTTCAACACATCGTCTATGATTTTGTATTTTTTAAATGCCATTTTTTTAGTTTATTTAGCAAGTCCCTCCTTCGGAGGGATTTAGGGAGGTCTTACCTAAACAACATCAACACAAACATCACTATCATTCCAACCACCATACTCACGATATAAAAACCAGTATTACCTGTTTGGATTTGACGGAATTGACCACTGAGTATTTTTACTCCTTCACCAACGCCATTTACCAAACCATCAACAGCTTTTTTATCAATCATATTGTACAAGAATGAACCGAAGCTATTTAGTGGTTTTGTAATCGCACTTTCGTAAAATTCATCAATGTAATATTTGTTATAGACTGTTTTTTCAAAACCAGCCATCTCAGCATCAGCCGAAGGAACTGTATTTTGTGAAACATAACGCACATAAGCATAAGCCGCTATAGCTAAAACCGCTGCCGTTACGCCATACATTATATTGTGTAAAGTATGTAAATGATGTTCGTCAATTGCTGCCGAAGGAATTACCGCTTGAACCAAATTGTGTTCCATGTAGCCATGCAACAAGAAACCACCAAGCACAGAAAGTGCCGCCAAAACCATCAAAGGAATCGTCATAGTCAAAGGACTTTCATGCAAATGATGTTCTTGCTCGTGTGTTCCACGGAATTTGCCCCAAAACGTCAAGAAATAAACACGACTCATGTAAAAAGCCGTCATAAACGCTGCCAAAATCAACAAATAACCAATCAAAGGTTTGTTTGCCAAGGCTTGTATAATGATTTCATCTTTTGAAAAATAACCAGAGAAGAACGGAAATCCAATAATCGCCAAATAACCCAACAAGAAAGTAGCGTGTGTAATTGGTAATTTTGATTTCAAACCACCCATGCTACGAATGTCTTGTTCGTGGTGCATCGCATGAATCACAGAACCTGCGCCCAAGAACAACAAGGCTTTGAAAAAAGCGTGTGTCACAACGTGAAAAACACCTGCCGAAAATGCGCCTACGCCCAATGCAGCAAACATAAAACCCAACTGCGAAACGGTAGAGTAAGCCAAAACTTTCTTAATATCTGTTTGTGCAAAACCAATTGTCGCTGCAAAAAGTGCTGTCAAAACGCCTGTCCAAGCCACTACGTCCATCGAAATTGGCGCAAGTGTATATAATGCCGACGAGCGAGCCACCATATAAATACCTGCCGTTACCATTGTCGCTGCGTGAATTAACGCCGAAACTGGCGTAGGTCCAGCCATCGCATCAGGCAACCAAGTATAAAGCGGAATTTGAGCCGACTTTCCCATTGCTCCAATGAACAATAAAATCGTTGCTGCCGTAACTACGGGAACTGTAAATTTACCTGCATTGGCGAAAACTTCGCTGTACGTGACACTTCCAACTGTTGTAAATATCATCAAAACGCCCAATAAAAGCCCTAAATCGCCAATGCGATTCATAATAAAAGCCTTTTTTGCTGCGCTACTATAATCAATGTTTTTGAACCAAAAGCCAATCAACAAGTAAGAACACAATCCTACGCCTTCCCAACCAATGAACATGACCATATAATTATCGCCTAAAACAAGCAATAACATGAAGAAAACGAACAAGTTGAGGTAAGCAAAGAAACGACGAAATCCATCATCTTCGTGCATATAACCCGTTGAATACAAGTGAATTAGCGTTCCAACGCCCGTAATGACCATCAAGAAAATCGACGAAAGATTATCCACCAAGAAAGACATTTTGATAGAAAGCGTTCCTGCTGAAATCCAGTCGAATAACGTAACCGTAACCGCCTGAGATTCGTGACCCAAACGCCCCATAAATATCATTGCAGATACGACAAAAGATGCCAACACCGCACCTGTTGCGATGATACCTGTCAAGTTTTTCGATAAACTTCTATTTGCCAATCCAATGATTGCAAAACCAATTAATGGGAAAAGTGGTACTAATTTTACTAATTGTTCCATAAAATTACATATCTGAATCTTAGTATATTTCTAAAATATCAGTGTTTTTATCTTGTATAAATGCTTGAATATCAAGCAAATGAGTTTCTATTTTATTACGTATAAGACAAGCAAGCAAGAATATCAGCATTTGTTAATTCGGGAAAATCATCTATAATTTCTGCAATTGACATTCCTGAAGCCAACCAAGCTAATACATCATATATAGCTATCCGAGTACCTTTGATACAAGGTTTTCCAAATCGAATTTGGGCATCTGTTGTAATATGATTTTGATATATCATTTTAATCCAATTGATTAACAATTTGCTGAAAAACGCCTAATATTTTATCAACTTCGCTTAAATAAAAGCGTTTATTATCAAAAGTTACTGTATTTTTTTCTAATTTTATAAACTGCCAGTCATCGCCAGTCGTTACGCAACCATAAATAACTTTGATTGATTTATTTTTTAGTTCGTTAAATTTTTGAGCGGCGTACATTTGTAATACGCATTGTCCAATACCTAAGCGAATATTGTCATCTTTTGCTTCAATCAATGTGAAAATAGGAGATTCAATTTCTCTGCTTTTGGGTGCTTGACTCAAAATAAAGTCACACTCGCCTCTCAATTCAACATCAACGTCTAATGTTACACCAGAAAAAATAGAGAATTTTTTACCGCTATTTCTCCATACTTCTAATAAAATAGGCGCAACAATAAATTCAGATTTTGCTTTTTCTGAATTTAAAGGTAACTGACTTGATTCGTCTAATATCTCTATCAGTCGAACGCTAGGATTTAGAAGCTGTAAATTAGGGAAAAGGTTTGCTTCATATTCTAATAAAGCATATTTTTCCTTTACTTGACTAAATTTTACATTTGAAAAAGCCATTTTTATTCTATTTTTTTATCAAAAATAATTGTTCCGCTTGACCTTGACGATTCATATCCATTACGATAGAATCTTTGGTTAATTTTGCAAGGGCAACCATTTTTTCGATTTTGTTTTCAGCTGTGGTGTATAGCTTATTGTCTTTCAACTTGAAAGTACCTTTTTCAGCTTGACCACCAAAACCTGCACTGTATGTGCCGTCTGCCTTAAACACAAATGTAACCTGGCTTGCATCGTTGTCCGAAGGCTTCCCAGCTATATCCCAGTTAATACCTTTCCAATTGCCATAAAGCAACTCGGTCTTAGGGTCTTTTTCTTGCTTACAAGCAAAAAACAAAGCGATTAATGCGAAAAAAAGTATTTTTTTCATTTTTATCCTTTCAATTTATTTAATACATCAATATCTGTTGTACCAGTATTTCTATAAATCATCATCAAAATAGCAAGTCCAATAGCAACTTCTGCTGCGGCAACTGCCATAATGAAAAATACAAAAACTTGAGCTTCGGTCTGTCCCCATTGACGTGAGAATGCCACCATAAGCAAATTTACTGCATTGAGCATCAGCTCTACACACATGAATACGATAATTGCATTGCGACGATACATCACACCAAATGCGCCAATAGCAAATAAAACAGTTGCTAAAAAAATATAATGATTGATTGTAATTCCGTTTATTATTTGCATAATTTTTTAATGTATTTCTTTTTTACTAATAAATACAGCACCTATCATAGCTGCCAAAAACAACACAGAACTCACTTCAAAAGGCAGTAAAAACCCTTCTTTTGAAAAAAGTACTTTTCCAAGACTTTCCACTGTGCCAATATTGGTATTTGCAATGCCAGTACTACTCAGTGGTACACCAGCATTGTTTAATGCGGCTACCAGTACCAACATGAGTGTTCCGCCAGCAATACCAGCACCAACTTTGGCGAGTATTGGTTTATTAGGCTCGTCTTCTTTGTTTAAGTTGAGCATCATAATGACATAAAGGAACAATACCATGATTGCTCCAGCATATACAATGATGTGTACCATCGCCAAAAACTGCGCACTCAACAAAAAGTAATGCCCAGCAATTGAAAAAAATGTAATAATTAGATATAGCACACTATATACAGGGTTTTTAGAAAAAACCACAAGGAGCGCACTCATAATTGCTACAAATGATAAAAAATAAAATGCGTATTGACTTATCATATTTTTATTTTAATACACCTTAATAATGTACCGTAATTTTTTCGTTATTTATTTCAACTACTTGATTTTCTGTCAATAAAGTCAATAATTGAATAAAATTTGCTTGGAAAAGTCCCATTAGTTCTTTATTCACAATATTTCCAGTAGTAATCATTAATATTTTATTAGGTTTACCATGTATTAGATAATGTTCAAAAAAATCATTATCTTTAGTAATAACAGTTCTATTTTGTTCTTCCGCTATTTGTATAATAATATTGTCCTTTGTCAAGTTTTGAGTCGGTAAATCACTTGTATGAAGGACATCAAACCCTTCTTTTCGTAACCAAGAAGATAATTTGAATGGCAACTGAGCATCAATAATAAATTTCATTATTAGGCTGCAGCTAAAACTTTATGAATACTCTTGACGTGCATCATTCTTGTGGCAAACATCAAACACGCTTGAATATCTTCTTTTGCCAAATCAGGATAATCTTCAATCAGCTCATCTGTAGTCATACCTGCCGCTAAAAGATCTAACACCATTTCGACAGGATAGCGCAAATTCCTGACAGTTGGTTTTCCAAAACAAACATCAGGATTAATTGTGATTCTATTTAAGAGTATATTCATTTTCCTCAAATTAATGTTTTGCTGCATGAATTTCGTCTTTTCCGTCTTCGTGTGTTTGATTGTGGTAAATACCTTTGTTCTGCTTGAATGCAGCCACTTCAGGGGTCTGACGTTTTGACACATCGACACGAGCTTCTACGGGTTCAACCAACTTTAATTTACTGTAAATGAAGTCGTTACGCAAATCTTCTGATGGAACAATGCGGTCTGTCAAAAAGATTGCTTCTTTTGGGCAAGCCTCTTCGCAAAGTCCGCAATAAATACAACGCAGCATATTGATTTCATACGTTGCAGCATATTTTTCTTCACGGAAAAGTTTTTCTTCGCCACGCTTGCGCTCTGCGCTTTCCATGGTAATCGCTTCGGCAGGGCAAGCCACGGCACAAAGTCCGCAAGCGGTACAACGTTCTGCACCATTTTCGTCACGCTTCAAAACGTGCATGCCACGATATACTGGCGCAAACTCACGTTCTTGCTCAGGATAACGCACCGTTGCATCTTTTTTAAACATGTGCTTGAATGTAATCGCCATACCATTTGTGATGGCTGGTAAATACATTTTTTCTTGCCAAGTCATTTCTGTATTGGTGACTTGTTTTGCTCTATTTGTTAGCTGCATATTTAGCAATATTTATTAAAAAACTAATGCTGTGATAGAATGCATTATTTTTTGTATAATAATATGTATATCGTTAAGTTCTTGTTCCGTATTTTTTACATCAACACTAAACTTAAAATAAAAATAATATTGGATTAATTTATTTTTTTGAAAAACTAAAACTCCTATTGGAAGTATTCTGCTATTTTTTCCATTAGGTAAAGGTTCTGCTATCTCTGAAAAATATATTAAATGATTACCTTTGAATGAAGTAGAGTACGTTGCGGGAAAAAGTATAGAACTTTTTTCCCCTATCTCCTCATTCATCTGTTGAATAAACTGCAAGGTTAATTCTTTATTGGCATTTGGTAAATCATGTTCTTTTAATTCGCATTTTACCAAAAAATCATTTATATTTAATTTTTGCTCTTTAACTTCAAAAGTAGTATTTTCGTCAATTTCTTCATAAGAATATGTGTTTTCAACTTTAAAGCCTGTTGCAATACCGTAGTTTCCAAAAGCTTTGGTAAAACTTTTAGTTTTATTAAAGTAATCACTAATATTTGAAAGCCAATTTGACATTGATATTTCAAGTTTTATAGTTTTAAAAAATAAAGTTAATACAAGCATTAATATCTTCTTCGTCAATATATGGATAATCATTTAAAATTTCTTCGTGACTCATTCCACTTGCCAAAAGTTCTAACATCTGCGTTACCGTAAATCGCATATTACGTATCGTAGGTTTGCCACCACATACGTCATTATTTAATGTTATGTATTCTAAAATATTCATACTTTTAAATTCATTTTACTTCAAAATTTCTTTGTAATAATCAATAATATATTGAAAAGCACCAAGAATATAATCTATTTCGGCATAAGTATAAACATGGTGATGCAAATAAATCGTATTATTCTCTAATTTTAAAAATTGCCATTCTACCTTATTCGTTACACAACCATACACCATAGGCAAATTCATATTTCTTTTTTCATTAAAAATCCTTGCACCTAAAAGTTGTGCTGCGCATTGCCCTACGCCATGCTCAATGTCATGCTTCTTCGCTTCCACTATTTGTAAAACAGGGCAATTTATAGAAAAACTTTTAACATCTTTTGAAAGAATAAAATCACATTCGCCCGTTAATCCTTGTTTTTTATCTGCTTCAAGTGTTTCTCCTGAATAAATAGTAAAAAATTTACTATTCCGATTTCGTAATTCTAACAACATTGGCATAACAAAAAGCTCTGATTTTGCTTTTTCAGAATGAGAAGGTAACTCCGATGCTATCGCTAAAGATTCCTTTAACCAATCACTTTTTGTAAAAGGCTGAATATCTGAAAATAGCGTTACAATTTGATTTTTTATACCAAATTTACTTTCTATTTGTTCTAAACTATAGTTACTATATGCCATTTTCCCTAAATTTATTGAACCTGCCCCGTAAAATACATCGCCAAGCCTGTTATCATAATATTAATAATGGACAAAGGTAATAAAATTTTCCAACCCAAGGTCATTAATTGGTCATAACGGAAACGTGGCAATGTCCAGCGAATCCACATGAAGAAGAAGATGAAAAATAAGATTTTTCCAAAGAAAAATGCAAATTGTATCAAACTCAATAGCCATGTTTGACCTACCAAATCAAGGAAAAAACTTGGGCAAGGTAGATTGTAACCACCAAAAAACAGTGATGCAATGATTGCACTTGAATTGAACATATTGACGTATTCTGCAAAAAGGTAAAAACCTAATTTCATCGAAGAATATTCTGTGTGGTAACCACCAACCAATTCTGTTTCACACTCAGGCAAATCAAAAGGCGCACGATTTGTTTCTGCAAAGGCACAAATCAAGAATATCAAAAACGATATAGGCTGCATAAATACAAACCACCAACCACTTGTCGCTTGTTGTCCAACAATAGCGTTCAAAGACATCGAACCTGACAACATTACGATGGAAATGATGGAGAGTCCCATAGCGATTTCATAGCTAATCATTTGAGAACTTGCTCGCAATGCACCCAACAAAGAGTATTTGTTGTTTGATGCCCAGCCACCTATCATCACACCATAAACACCAATAGAAACTACGCCAAAGATATACAATAAACCAATATTAATATCCGTAATTTGTACAGGGACAATTTCTCCGTTAATTACAACGGGACTCGCCCAAGGAATAACTACTGCCGTCATCAATGCCGTCAGCATAGCAATACTTGGCCCTAAAATAAATAAAAATTTATTGGAAGATGCTGGTATAAAATCTTCTTTCATAAACATTTTTACGCCATCTGCAACTGGTTGTAATAAACCAAAAGGCCCTGCACGGTCAGGCCCAACACGGTCTTGCATGAAGGCAGCTACTTTACGTTCGCCATAAGTCGCATAAGCAGCAACGCCCAAAGAAATCGCAAAAACGATTGCGACTAAAATGATTTTGTATGTTAAAAATGTTATCATATATTTTTAATCTTCTATTTCTTCAATTATTGTTTTTATTCTATTATCAGAAATGTTATCTTTTTCAGATTTATCATAAATATCTAATAAGTGTACTATTTCGTCTTCATCAATGATATAAGTAATTATTCTTGCTCCACCAGATTTTCCACTCCCTTTTGAAGTAATAGCAAGGCGAATTTTATAAATATTATCTCCTATTAAATCTCCTTGCCTTGGATTCTCTGCAATATTTATGCTTAACTCAGCAACATCTTTTTTGATAGAACGCTGCTTTTTAGCAATCGCTTTTAAAGATTTTTCAAAATAATCAGTAGTTTCAATCTGGTAACTCATCTAAAACTTCTTGTAAGGTTTTTAATTTTATTTTACCCGCACGAGCTAATTTTACTTGTTGCATTGCACCACGCAAATCCGTTTCTAGTTGCTCCGCAGTACGAGGAGCAAATTCATCACTTTCTACTTCTTTTACAATTTTTACAAATTTAAAATTTTGTATTAAATCTAAAAAAAACTGAAAATACTTACTTTGAATATCTAATGTAATTCTTTCCATTGTAAAAAATATGTTTTTTATAAGTTTTCAAAATAATAAGTGTCAAATGCTAAAATCATCTCTAAACCGGTACTCTTTTTGCCCCAACAATAAAACGACCTTCTAAATCAGTCATAAACAAACCATAAGGGTCTGGTTCTACATCGGTTTCTTTATTTTTAAATCAAACATTATTCGGATTCAAAAAGCCTTCACCAAGTTCTTGTCGCTTTCCAACTTCTAAGAATTGTTGCGCCAATTTTGTTTCAAAACGAACTTCTTCCAAATAGTGGTTTGCACCAATGACGCTGTCCCGACCTACTTTTGCAGGCCCTTCAATTGTCCAATCAGAAGTTTCTTTTTTGTCATAACGACAAGTATTACAAATCCAATCCTCGACTTCTCCATATACATCTTTGCGGGCAGTTACACGCAAAACTTCTTCGCCTTTGTACCACAAACGGGTTTTTCCTGAACAAGTAGGGCAGTCACGGTGAGCATCTACGGGTTTTGTGAACCAAACACGGCTTTTGAAACGGAAAGTTTTGTCGGTTAATGCGCCAACAGGACAAACATCAACCATATTTCCTGACATTTCGTTGTCAATTGCATTTTCAATATAAGTAGAAATTTCTCCTACATCACCACGGTTGATTACGCCATGAGCACGTCCATCTGTCAGTTGTTCTGCTACTTTCACGCAGCGGTAGCACAAAATACAGCGGGTCATGTGCAATTGAATTTTATCGCCAATATCAATTTTTTCAAACTGACGACGTGGGAATTCGTAACGTGTTCCTGATTTACCATGTTGATAACCAAGGTCTTGCAAATGACATTCACCCGCTTGGTCGCAAATTGGACAATCCAAAGGATGGTTTGCCAACAAGAACTCTACTACACCAGCACGGGCTTCCAATACCTCTTTGTTGGTAATATTTTCTACCACCATTCCGTCCATGACCGTTGTGCGACAACTCGCCACAGGCTTAGGCATTGGCGTAGGATTCGCCGTTGAACCTTGCGTTACTTTCACAATACAAGTACGGCAGTAGCCACCCGAAGTTTTGAGCTTAGAGTAGTAGCACATGGCAGGCGGAACAATATCGCCACCAATCATTCTTGCCGCTTGCAAAATGGTCGTGCCAGCAGGCACATCAATACTTTGACCGTCTATGGTTACTAACATATTTTTATTTTATATTTCTTCAAATTTTTCACTATTTCTAGAAAATTATCAATTCCAATTACATTTATTGGTGGAAAAATCAATATTTTCTGATTTTTACTTTATCATCTGTAATTAACGAAAAGGAGTTTTCTAATTGAAAATAATGTTGTAATATAACCTCTACAACTTTATCTATTTTTTCTAACCTTGTACTTTTAACCATTCTAACCAATACCACACCATGATTAGGTAATTTTAATCGAAACACCAATTCTCCAAAATCTTTATCCTCTGTTAAAAGTAAAGTATTTTGTTCGTTTGCAATACCCAAAACGTCGTTATCTCTAATAGAACCAGCTTCTTCACAAATTGAAAAAATAGTTACTCCATTATCTCGAAGTTTTCTAATAATTCCAAAATCTATACATTCGTCAGCTACTAATTTCATGCTGCAAAACTAATAATTTCTTCATTTCTCAGAGAAAAAGAAGCATAAGTTAAACAAGCCAAAAGAGCCTCCTTAGAAATACGAGGATAAGCATCTAACAAATCTTCCATTGTTTCGCCATTACCCAATTTTTCTAAAATTAAATCAACAGGGACTCGTGTTCCTTTGACACAAGGCTTTCCAAACATAACATTTGGATTGGTTTCTATGTGATTTTGATATGCTAACATGATTTGTTTATTTTACGCTTCCACCAAATTATTCAATCTATAATAATGCTTTACATCTTTGATACTGCTTGGATTTAAGACGTGTTCCTCGAAATCGGCACGGAAGTGACGAATCGCACTTGCTACAGGCCAAGCTGCCGCATCGCCCAATGGACAAATCGTTTTTCCTTCGATATTTTTCTGTAAGTCCCAAAGCAAATCAACATCTTGCAATGTACCATGTCCGTCTAAGATTTTGTGCAAAATCTTTTCCATCCAACCTGTTCCTTCACGGCAAGGGCTGCATTGTCCGCAACTCTCGTGGTGATAGAATCGTGCAAAGGTATGTAAATTTTTGACAACATTGGTATCTTCGTCCATGGCAATAAATCCGCCAGAACCCAACATCGTTCCTGTTAGAAATCCACCATCTGATAGACTCTCATAAGACATCAGGCGTTTTTCTCCATTTGCCAAGTGTGTTACCAAATGTGCTGGTAAAATTGGTACAGAAGAACCTCCTGCAACTACCGCTTTTAGTTTTTTGCCGTTGCGAATACCGCCACAATATTCATCGCTGTATATAAAATCTTCTACGGGAAGACCTAACTCTATTTCATAAACGCCAGGTTTGTTTAAGTGTCCACTTGCTGAAATCAATTTTGTACCTGTACTTCTTCCAATACCAATTTTAGCATACTCTTCACCACCATCATTGATGATTGGAACAACTGCCATAAGCGTTTCTACATTATTGACTACAGTTGGGCGGCCCCAAAGTCCTGCGACAGCTGGAAATGGTGGTTTGATACGTGGATTACCTCGTTTTCCTTCCAAACTCTCCAACAATGCTGTTTCTTCACCACAAATATAAGCACCTGCACCGATTTGCATATACAAATCAATGTCATAACCAAGTCCTTGGATATTTTTTCCTAACCAACCAGCTGCGTAAGCCTCTTTGATGGCTTTTTCCATGATTTTATACACATAAGCATATTCACCACGGATATAAATATAGGAAAGTTTTGCACCCAGAGCAATCGAAGAAGTAATCATTCCTTCGATGAGTAAGTGTGGTAGTTTTTCCATCAAATAGCGGTCTTTGAACGTACCTGGCTCAGATTCATCTGCGTTACAAACCAAGTGGCGATCAACACCTTCTGGTTTTGCCAAAAATGACCATTTTAAGCCAGTAGGGAAACCTGCACCACCACGACCACGAAGCCCCGATTTTTTCACTTCTTCAACCATCGTTTCGGGAGTCATTTCCTTCAACGCTTTTTCTACAGAACGGTAGCCACCTTCTCGACGATATACTTCGTAGGTTTCAATACCTGCGATGTGTACTTTTTCTAATAATAATTTTTTGCCCATATCTATTTGAACTATATACTATAAACGACTGACTATACAGCTGTTAGATTATTTTATTTAAGTATTGGGGCTAAATTAATTAGTATTATTTTTTTCAGTCGATTGCTCAAAAAATCATAAATAACTTCCTTACAGTCAGTTATTTATAACTTTT
>JAYWHK010000045.1:0-13631 GCA_043777755.1 Saprospiraceae bacterium | reverse complement strand
ACAGTATTTTGAAGATTTATAAAATATTTAAAATATTGAAAATCAATTATTTATAAAATATAGATTCAGATTCCCTTAGCTTAATGACATTGCCCTTTGCGCGCCAGGAATTTTTAATGATTGGGATAACGCTACTGCAATGACTAATATTGGGTCAAATACTTGGTGCTATACGATAACTACACCAGGCACTTATGATTGGAAGCCAGTGCTCTGCGGCTCGTGGTATTCGTGGAATTCGACAGATTATGCTCGTAATGTCAATGCCACTGACTGGAGTGTTACAACGACTGTACCCAATAGTCAAGTGTGCGTTACTTACGCTCCTCTGACGGGTTTACTTTCTATGGGAGTTATTTTGCCCTTGCGCCTAAGTATATTCAAAGGATATGCCGAAAATAATAGAAATATATTGGCTTGGCATACAGAAACAGAAGAAAACTCTTCGCACTTTGAAATCGAAAAGTCAATTGATGGCACAACTTGGGCTACACTTGGAACTGTAAAAGCAAGTATCGTTTCAAAAACAACACAACAATACTCTTTTGTTGATACAGAACCAATCCATAAAATGGCATATTATCGCCTAAAAATGATTGATAATGATCGTTCTTTTACTTATTCCAAAATCATCACAATCAATCAAACTCCAACCAATGCGGTTAAAGTATTTCCCAATCCAGCAAAAGAGCAACTTACTTTTATTTTTAGCAATGAAGTAAAAGAGCCTACAGTCGAACTATTTAATATAAATGGGCAATTAGTAAAACAACAACTACTAACCAGCTCTGAATTAAATATCAGCGAATTGTCAAGTGGCATCTATTTTGCTTCTTTAAAAAATGAATTGGGACAAGTTATCGCAAGAGAAAAAGTGGTGATTGAGTAAAGATTAAGTAGCCCCACCTAAGTCCTCCCCTTTGGGGAGGACTTACAAACTACACGTAATCAATCGTTTATGAAAATTGATAACCAAGTTTATTTTAGCGACACTACTTAGTTGTTTAACGACAAATAAAGTGGCTGGCTCCCGCTGGCACTAAGTATGCCTTCAATAAAACACAAAACTACCGCAACTCGCTTGGTTGGATTTCCATAATCCAACTATCCTGTTTGGTCGTCTGTGACGATGCGTAAGCATACCGAATCTTTCTACAAAGATAATCTTTTCTTTTATAAAAAACAAACCGCTATACCTTGTGAGATATAGCGGTTGTGTTTTTTGTTGATAGTGCTGCACTGCTTCGCTATGTTGAAAACATACAAACAGAAGAATTTGGTTGCAAATCACGTCCAGCGAGTAGTTTGGTTTTAGTTTTTCAACTTTTACAAACTATGTGCCAGCGGATCATACGTAGAGAAAAGGCACGCCTTTTCTCGCACTACGTAGGCATACGAAACACGAGAAAAGGCGTGCCTTTTCTTACGTGATGCGGTTGTGGTTTGATGATAGTAATGTGTTTCACTGTCCTGTGTACCGTATCGTAATATTCAATTTTTCTCAATCGTCCTCTTCCGCTTCTTTTCCCATTTTTGGCGGCAACAACTTATACATGACAGGCGTTACCAAACGAGAAAGTAGGGTAGAAGAAATCAATCCGCCAACCAGTACCAATGCCAATGGCGAATACAAAGGATTGAACTCTACAATCAGCGGAATCAAACCTCCAATGGCAGTTAGTGATGTCAAAACAATGGGTAAAAAACGAATTTCACCTGCTTCCCGAACTGCTTCATCAACACTTTTTCCTGTCAAACGCAATTGATTGGTGAAATCTACGAGCAAAATTGAGTTTTTTACTTCTATTCCGACCAAAGCAATTAAGCCAATTGTAGCGGTGAATGAAAATGGTAAATTACAGAAATACAACATCAGAATCGCTCCAATCATTCCCAATGGAATGACAGAAAGTACAATCAAGGTGCTTTTAAATGTTTTAAATTCTAAAATCAATATACTTATAAAAGCAAAAACGGTAATCATTACGATGATTCCCAAACCTGCAAAACTTCGTTGTTTGCTTTCTTTTTCCCCTGATGCGATATAGTAATATCCTTTTGGGAACTTATAATTTTGCAATTTTTCTTCTATTTCATTGTTGAGTTTTTCATTTAAAAAACCTGTTTTTGCGTAAGCGGAAATACCAACGTAGCGGTCAAAAAGAAAATGTCGAATCTGGTTTGTTGATGTTTGCATTTCAATATCTGCCACTTGCCTAAGTGGAATCGAATTGCCCATTAAGTTATTCACATAAAGTTGGTTGAAAACGTCCATGTTTTTTCGACCTTCCGTAGAGGTAGGAATACTTAGGTTAAGGTCAAATTCATCGCCATCGTCTTCGCGGAATTTTCCAACATTGATTCCCGCTACACCAAGTCGAATCGTCCTGTCAATATCAGCGGTCGGAATACCCAACATACCAGCTTTGTCTTTGTTTATGACAACTTTCAAGTCTGTTGGAAGTACTTTTAATGGATTATTGACATAAATTGTACCTTCTGTTTCGCTAATAATTTTTTCAATGTCAAAAGAAATTTTTCGTAAAGTATCCAAGTTTTCACCAAAAACACGATACGCCAAAGGTGCTTCTATTGGTGGTCCTTGCTCAAAATCTTTTACAAAAATCTGAGCATTTGCAACGTGTTTGAGTTCGTTTCGGAGTGAATCAATAAAGATAACTTTGTCATCACTGTGTGTTTCGGGTTGTAATTGTACAAAGATTTGTGCAAAATTTTCTGCGTTTTGTTTTGGTAATACGTTGTAATAAATGCGTGGATTTCCTTTTCCGACATTCGTAGCGTAAGATTTGACCAATGTTTTTTGTTTCAAAACACTTTCTACGTATTGCGTCACACGGTCTGTTTCTTGTAAATTTGTGCCTTCGGGCATTTCAACATCTACCATAAACATGGGCTTTTCCGATTTTGGAAAAAGACTAAAACCCATATTTTTCCAAACCATTAATGAGCCAGCAAAGATAATCGCTGCAATTAAAACGGTTGTTTTAGGAAAATCTAAGGCTTTTTCCAAGGCTTTTGCATAAGAACCACTAATGACTTTTTGAAGAAATTGAAGAAAAATATTTCCTTTCTCGTCTTCGTGTTCTGCTAAGATGCGACTCGATAAAAACGGGACAATCGTCAAAGAAATAATCATCGAAGCAAAAACCGTAGTGACAACCGCCATTGGCAAACTACGAATAAATGCACCTGATGCTTCTGGTAAAAAAATCAAAGGCATAAACGCCACAATCAAAGTCGCTGTACAACCAACAACCGCCAAGGAAATCTGTTTGCTTGCCTCAATCGCTGCATTTCGCCTTGTAAAACCCATGCGCAAGTGCCTTTCTATGTTTTCGACAACCACAATACTATCGTCCACCAAAATTCCAAGTGCGATAATCATTCCGACAATACTCAATTGATTGAGCGAGTAGCCCATGTAATTCAGCATCGTCAGACCCATTGCTAAAGAAAGTGGAATCGAAATCATCACGACCATCGAAGCTCGAAAACCCAAGGGAAGCAACGTCAGCATAACAAGTGCTATTGCAATACCAAAATCCTTTGCAAAACGCCAAAGTCGATTTTCAACCGATGCGCCTTGGTCAAAGATTTTTACCAAATCAATGTTTTTGGGCATTTCCGCTTTGAAAAATTCGATTGCTTTTTCGACTTCTGTTTTTGTTGCAAAAATATTTTGATTGTCTTTTTGAGAAGCGGTTACTAAAATCGCTCGGTGTCCATTGTAACGAGCCAAATAACTTTCATCTTCGTAACCAAATGCAACATCTGCGACATCTTTGAGATAGACGATTTTTTGACCGTTGCTGCCAATAATCGTATTTTTTATTTCTTCCAAAGACTTATAATCGCCATCGGTTTTTACATTAAATTTTTTAGAATTGACTGTAATACTTCCACCTGGTATATTGACATTCTCGCTTTGCATTGCGCCAACGACTCGAGTAACAGGGATTTTATATTGTGCTAATTTTTGAATATCAAGGTTTATTTTGACATTTTGCTTAGGAAAAGCAAAAGATTCTGCTTTTTTGATGGGTTTTATCTTCTCCAATTTGGATTCCAAATCCTCAGCGGTTTTACGCAATTGTGCATAAGAAGCATTTTCACTCACAAGTGCATACTGATAAATATTCACATCGGAAGCTGTGATTTTTTCGACTTGAAGAGCGTAAATATCTTGCGGAAGTTCATTGCGTGCGGCATTGACTTCTCGTTGAACTTCTTGCAGTTTTTCGTTGGTATTGATACCATATTTGTACTCTACAATAATAATAGCAACGCCATCTGAAATATTGGTAATGACACGGCGCAAGTCACTGAACTGTGAAATACGACTTTCCAATGGTTTTACGACCAATTTTTCCATGTCAGCTGAACTTGTTCCAGGATAAACCGCTGCAATAATAAAAGAAGGAGCTTCAAAGGAAGGGTCTTCGCCCTTTGGCATATTGACCAGAGAATAGATGCCCAAAGCCATGGCTGCCAAGAAGACAATCAGTGTGAATTGGTAATTTTTTACGCTATATTCTGATATATTCATTGCTTTTTAGAAAAGCGAATACTAAGTAGTTGGGCTAAAATAAACGTGGTTATTTTTTTCAGTCGATTGAAAGAAATGCAAATAACTTTCTTTTAGTCAGTTATTTACATTTTTTTCAACGACAAAATAACCCCATCTATTTCTATACGCCTACTTATCGCCTTTTTTATTTTTGTACTAAAAAATAAAAAAGGAACTGCCGAAGCAGTTCCTAATGTCTTTGACGCACTGCCAAAGACGAGGTTTGGCACCGCCACAAAGGTAGGTCTTTTTCGGATAATTCTAAACGTTTATCTATTTTTTCTTTGAAGTTTGAAAAAAAACCTTTTTATTTGTGAATCAATTTCAAAATTTTCAAACTAAAAAATCATATATTATGAGTAAAAATTTTAGAAGTATCAACGCTACACAAGGCATTTCGGAAGGTTTTCGTCTTGCGGGCATCAATTGGGGCTTAAACATTGGCTTTTTGATTGTTGTCGGAATTATTGGTTTTTTCATTGGATTGATTCCTATTGTCAGCCAAGCCTACAGTTTGTTCATTGCGCCTATTATCATATTTGGTTATGGCATTGTGGCACACAAATTTGCAACAAATCAACGTGTCGAATTTGGTGATTATTTCAAAGGATTTGACCAATTTGGGCCTTTACTTTTGACCAATCTGGCTAAAACTTTGGTGACATTGCTTTTTTCAGTACCATTTATTTTCTATATTTTAGATGCAATGGGTGGGATTTCAGGTATTATGGATTTGGTAAATTCTATTTCTAATCCTTCAGAATCTCGTGAGGTGATAGAGCAAATGATAGAAAAATTCTCTGTTTTGTCTATTCCAATTGGTTTTTTATTGGCATTATTGATTTTTATCCCAAGTTTTTTATTGATGTTCAGCTTATTTTTTGTTTGGTATAAAAAATCTGAACCAGTTGATGCTTTAAAGCAAAGCATGGGCTTGGTGATGGAGAACTTCGGACAAATTATTTTATTTGCAATTTTGTTGGCAGTTATCAATGCAGTGGCAGCACTTCCTTGTCTTATTGGTTTATTGTTCACTGTTCCAGCATCGGCTTTTGCGACCTATTCGCTTTTTGCAAGTGCGGTGGATATTGAGGACAACGGTACGAAAACAACCACAGATCACTTTATTGAAGGATAAAATGGTATTGCGTATTGTGTTCTTTTTTCTCGTAGTCGTATTGTATTTTTATTCACCATACGACTACGATTTTTACCCAAAATGCCCTTTCAAGTGGCTCACGGGAAAAGACTGTTTTGTTTGTGGCAGTACTCGGGCTGCTTATCATTTGCTCCACTTTGAGTTTGCTGCCGCTTGGCAAAAAAATCGTTATCTCTTCTTTTTTTTATCATTTTTGGTATTAAATTTCTTTTTTAAAATGTTTTCAAAAAAATGATTATTTTTGCACCATGAAAAATATTGAAATCGTTACCTCTCAAAATGTTTTGATAGAATACCAACTTGCATCAGTCGGCGAGCGCATTTTGGCATTTTTTATAGACGTGGCGTTACTATTTTTTTTGATATACCTTTGGATTTTAGTTGGGAAAATAGCAGCATTAGGTTTTGAAAACGACCATTTTATGACCTTATTCTTGTATGGTTTCTTTCCATTGCTTATTGTTTTTGCTTATTTTTTACTGATGGAAGGTTTTACAGGACAAACCTTGGGCAAAAAAGCACTCAATATTAAAGTAGTTCGTTTAGATGGGCAAGAACCGATGCTTGGCGACTATGCTATTAGAACACTTTTTCATTTGGTAGATGTCATGTTTACAAGTGGACTTTTGGCAGTTGTATTGGTTTCTGTCAGTGCTAAAAGACAAAGGGTAGGCGATATGGCAGCCAATACAAGCGTTGTAAAATTAAATCCAAGTAGTATTTTCAACCTTTCAGATATTTTGAAAATTGATTCTTTGGAAAGCTACGAGCCTGTATTTCCACAAGTTTTATTGCTCAAAGAAGACGATATGTTGCTGGTTAAAAGTGTTTTAGCTCGCTATCGAATGTATCAAAATGAAGCACACGCCAATATTGTTATTGAAACAGTTCGTCATTTGGTTACTGTCCTTGACATTAAAGAATATCCTCGTGATAATATTAATTTTTTAAACAACATTTTAAAAGATTATATTGTTTTGACGAGGTAATTTTTAGTTTTTTATGTTTGCGATTGTTTGAAATAGTTTTAACTAATTGTGAACCAAAATAGTTATTTACCACTTTTCAATTTTTTACCACGGAGAAACGGAGAACACTGAGTTTGACAAAGAAATTAGCCGAAGGCTAATTTCTTTGTCTCCGTGACCTCCGTTTCTCCGTGGTGAAGAATAAAAAGTCTTTGATTTTTTGTAATGCTAAACAGTTACGAACCAAAATAATAAACCAATTGGAAACTTTAAAATACCATTAATAAAAAGCACTATTTTACTATCTATTTCCTACTATCTTTCTTATGTTAGACTACAATAATTCAAAACTTATAGCCGATACCAGCAATTTAGAACCCAATAAAGTGGTTTGGCAAAGCCCTTCAAACTTAGCCATCGTAAAATATTGGGGCAAACACGGATTGCAACTGCCACAAAACCCATCACTGAGTTTTACGTTAGCAAATTGTTTTACTCAAACCATGTTGGAATATACGCCCAAGGATTATCCGAGCAATGAGATAGAGCTTGAAATGTATTTTCATGGGGAACGTAACGAAAAATTTGAAAGCAAAACATTGGCTTTTTTGAATAGCATCGTAGAGGTTTTTCCATTTTTACGCCAGTTCAAATTAAAAATACAAACAGGCAATTCTTTTCCACATTCTTCGGGTATTGCGTCGTCGGCATCAGGTATGAGTGCGCTTGCGCTTTGCCTTTGCACCATGGAAGACCGCCTTTTTGGAACATTGCAAGAAAACAACGCTTTTGACCAAAAAGCCTCTTATATTGCCCGTTTGGGTTCAGGAAGTGCTTGTCGGTCTATCTATCCATATATGTCTGCTTGGGGAAAAACCTCTGCCATCGAAGGTTCTTCCGACGAATACGGGATTCCTTATGAAAACCACATTCACGATGTTTTTAAAGGCTACCACAATGCTATTTTGATTGCCAGTAGCGAAGAAAAAAGCGTTAGTAGTCGTGCAGGTCATGCGCTGATGGAAGGCAATGTTTATGCTGCTGCCCGTTACCAACAAGCTCGTGAACGTATGAACAGTTTGGTGGATATTTTAAAAGAAGGCGATACGCACGCTTTTGGGCAATTGGCTGAAAATGAAGCAATGTCGCTTCATGCTTTGATGATGGCTTCTTCGCCTTCTTATACGCTCATTCGTCCGAATACGCTTTCGATGATTGAAGCCATTCGCAATTATCGAGAAGAAACGAAACAACCTGTGTATTTTAGCTTAGATGCAGGGCCCAATATTCATCTTTTGTATCCAGACGATTGCAAAGAGGAAGTTCAACTGTTGATAGACGAACAATTAGTACCGCTTTGTCAAAAAGGTGTTTGGATAAAAGATTGGATTGGCGAAGGTCCAGAAGAACTTTAAAATATGGTTGTTGAAATTTACAGCAAGGCAATGGATAGAAAAATTCCTGCCTTAATACTTCTTCCAGAAAATCATCAAAACGAGGAAAGTAAAACTTTTCCGACTTTGTATATGTTGCACGGTTACAGTGGCGACTATATGGGTTTTTCTGACTATATGGAAGATTTGCAAGATTTATCGAATCTTTATCAAATCATATTTATTTGTCCTGATGGTGCTTATAATTCATGGTATTTGGATAGTCCTTACGGAAGCGATTGCCTTTTTGAAACCTTTATTTCTAAGGAATTGGTGCAATACGTAGATGAAAATTTTAGAAGTATAAAAAATAAAAACCAACGGGCGATTATGGGATTGAGTATGGGCGGACATGGTGCGTTGTACAATGCTTTTCGCAACAGCGAAATTTTTGGTGCAGCAGGAAGCATGAGTGGAGGACTGGATTTCACGCCCTTCCCAATGGAATGGGAAATCAACCATCGTTTGGGTGCTTTTTTGACGCATCAAAAACGTTGGCACGAGCATTGTGTAACAAATATGATTCACCTCATTCCCAAAGAATTTCCTTTGATAATAGATTGTGGTGTTGATGATTTTTTTATAAAAGTCAATCGAGTATTTCACGAAAAATTACTCAAAGCCAATATTCCGCACGATTACACAGAACGTTCTGGTGAGCACAATTGGGATTATTGGGCTAATGCGACACGTTTTCAGATTTTGTTTTTTAGCAAAACCTTTCAAACAACTAAGCTGAGTAAGGAACAAAATTTAGTCGAACTATACACAACGGATATTGGTTATTAGATATTAAAGATATTGCAAACGCTTGGTGTTCAATGTTTTGCATAAATGCAAAATCCCAAAACTACTTTCCGACGTGTATATTATAAATTATATTTAGCGATAACCACCAAACGCATCTCCATTTTGTTTTTGAACAGGATATTTCAAGAAATCACCAAAGGGCGAATCAATTACTTTGATGGTAAAAAGATAAGCTCCTCTCGTCGGATACCAGTTACCACTGATTTCCCAACAGTGAAGGTTTCTCGAAATCCCAATGCTGGCATAAGGGATTTTTTTATCTTTAAAATTATAACCTAAACTTCCAAAATTGATACTCCAACTACCACTTAGCGGAATAGAGCCGTTCAAAGTCAAAGTGTGCGAACCCATTGTTAATTTATTGTTGCGCGAAGTATCTTTACTCATGTCAAAACTCAAACTGTGGCTCAAATTAAAATTATCAATTAAGCTACTGATATTTTTAAAATTCAAAGTGTTTGCACTTTCCTCCTTTACTGGTTGAGTCAAGCCTTTTTTTCCTTCGACAATATTCTCTTTATTTGACTTTAATTTCAAAGCACTTGTGTCTTGAATAATAGGACGATTGTATTTTTCTATCATTTTTTTGACATCAGCAACAGAGATTCGGCTAGAAAAAATGAAATTACCACCTTGAAAAGCAGTCGGTTTTGGAATTTTCCAAAATAACTTTTCTTTGTTCCAAATGTATTCTTTTGAATCATACCAAGTCGTCGAGCCAGGTCTTAATACTTGAACTTGCGACGAGAATCTTGGCGTAAAATTCACCGATACTAAGCCGCCAAACAAAGTTTGGTCGAATCTTGGTGAGAAACTGGGAGCGTACTTGAATGTATCTACATTCAAATTAATATTTAAGCCAATTCCGAAACTCCTCAAAATTATTTTTTTCTGCGCTACAGAATCTTTTTTTCCTTTTAGCTTTATTTCAATATTATGCGTTGTACTGATGCTTAGGGTTTTAGTACCTTTTGCTTTGTTGTTTGGGTCAAAACTTCCAGCAGCAGAATTGTACAATCCTCCTTCAAAAATAGAATATTGTTGTTTTGTAATTACATCAGTTACCTTTTGTCGAGGTTTTTCAACTGTATCGTACCAAGACGCTTTGGTCAAAACTGGTGAATAATTAAACCCAACACCTAAGTCCATTTTATGACGGATTCCTCTAAAATAGCCTTTTTTGAATTGTAGCGTACCAAAAACAGTAGTGTTTGCCGAAACGCCCATGTTAAAAGTAGAAATTGGCGTTGCTTGCCATACTTTTTTATTGTAAATGGAATCATTTGGAACAAAAATAGCCGTTTTTATTGCTTTTCCAAAAGGATCAGTAGTCAAAACAGAATCAATTTTTTCTCTTTTAATAAATTCCTTTTTAGTAATATCAAAGTTCACGTTTTGATTAAAACTTGCGTTTGGCGAAATCGTCAAAAACTTAAATGCACGCAATGGCATACTGGCACTTACGCCGTATTGCATACCAGCACGAAGTTTATTTTCAAGTGTTGTTTTGTCAAAAAGCAAAGTATCATACGTATTGATAGCAGCACTCGCTCTTGCTGTTGGACTGATGTTAAATTGCTCAAAAACAGTATTCAACAAATCATCTTTGCCTTCTCGTTTGAATTTTTTTAGTGGATACAAAGTATTGATACTAAAATTAAGGTCAGGGCTTATATCCATGGCGTGCGTCGCAACAGTTTGATTAATACTAATCCCTGAATTAAAACTATATGGCTTATCAGGAAACCTTCTTGAATAATTGACTGTGGAGCGATTTACATTAGAACTTACATCACGAACAGCGTTCTGTACATTTCGCTGTAAAGCAGCAGCATTTGTACTGATGCCAACACTTGCTGAAAAAGTTTGATTGGGATTAGCCGCTTGGTCTTGAGTATGTCGCCAATCTAAAGTCAAAGGACGTTGATATGTTTTTTTCAGTCCAGGTGCGTTTGATGTAACCAAATTCTTGAATCCAGCTGAAAAACTACCGTTAAATTGATAACGTTTTTTATAGTTTGCGCCCAAATCAATCCCAAAACGACCATTGGCGTAATAATCTCCCTTAACTGTCAAATCAACATATTGATTGATTGGAAAATACCAACCCAAACCTTGTACACCCAAACCATCAATTCCTGTTCGGGCAAAAGTTGGAAAAATTAAGCCAGTTTGTTTTTGTTTTGTTACAGGATAAAAACCAAATGGCAACCAAACGGGCGTTGGTACACCACCAATTTCCAAATTAGAAGCTCCAACAATGACCATTTTATTGGCAATGACTTTCATTTTGTTGGCTCGGATTCCAAAATGCGGATGCGGATCGCTGCACGTTGTCAGAATGGCATTTTTGCTGTAAATCACATCATTTTGGGTAGTATCTTTGGCACTGACGTATTTTGTTTTTTCTCCTAAAACATAGAGATTTTCTTGTTTGGTCTGTACGTCATAAATGATTCCTTTTTTATTTTTAAAGTTATAACGCATTCTTTGCGCTTTAAAAGTTTGTTCTTTGTCTTTAAAATCAGGGATTCCACGCAGGCGACCTGTACTGTCTTTTCGAGATTCGGCAGTGGCAATATTATCTTTGACATTCAAAACGATATAAGCAGCCTTTACTTCGATGGTTTGGTACTTGATACTGGCATTGCCATAAAGATGGACAAGATTATTCGCATTGTCAAAAATAATAGAATCTTTTGCTTCATAATCCACTGGTTCGTCCAGCGCATCTTTTGAAACATTGAGCGTTTTGTCAATACTAACTTTCAAACTATCCCTGCCAAAAGTATCCACTACAGAAGATGGTCGTGTACCATAGTCTGTTATTTTCCCAGGAATTGGACGCTGTGCCAACAACAGTATAGGAAAAAACAAGCAACATAATAAAAAAAGACGTATTTTTGCAGTCATTGTAGTATTAAAAATGGCTTATATTCATTGACTGAGCAGCAAATTGCTGAACACTAATATTTTATATATTTTTTAAATTTTAATGAAAAATATTTCAATTAAAGATTAGACTTAACAAACGTTTGGTTTAATCCTTTTGTGTTACAAGAAACTTAATTTTAACAAAAAACCTTTTGTTAATGACGTACAGACGACATTAAACGTTGGTTCAAAAACGTTAAAATTGGGTGCATAACAAATTTATAAATTTTAATTAAAGAATGATAGTATATTCACCAAAACTTACGTTATTTTCTTTTTTATTTACCTTTTTGATGTTTCCTTTTCTTTCAGGCGGCAAAAATACAACATTTTTTAGCGATACAAGCTATCAAATAAAAAAAGTTGTGGTTGATGCTGGTCATGGTGGTAAAGATTCTGGTTGTTTGGGTAAAAAATCACAAGAAAAAAACATCGCACTGCGTATTGCGCTTTTATTAGGCAAAAAAATAAAATCCCGTTATCCACATATTGAGGTTGTTTATACAAGAGATAAAGATGTTTTTATTCCTTTAGATGAGCGTGCAAATATTGCAAACAAGCATCGTGCGGACTTGTTTATTTCTGTTCATTGTAATTTTATTCCAGCACATTCTTCTTTTTCGGGTTCTGAAACCTATGTTTTGGGATTGCACAAAAGTAAAGAAAATTTTGAAGTTGCCAAACGAGAAAACGCTGCTATTTTCTTAGAAGACGATTACAAAAAACGCTACAAAGGCTACGATTTTAGCTCTCCCGAAACAGATATTTTGTTGTCGGCAGTACAATCTTCTTACATGGAACGCAGCGCACTGATGGCTGGTTTGGTCGAAAAACGTTTGCGTCGTGATGCTGGTCGCAAAAGTCATGGTGTAAAACAAGCTGGTTTTTTGGTTCTGAGAGAAACCACAATGCCAAGTATTTTGGTGGAAACTGGTTTTTTGAGCAATAGAACAGAAGAAGAATTTTTAGCTTCCGAAGAAGGGCAAGAAAGCGAAGCACAAGCTATTTTCGATGCTTTTACAGAGTATAAAAATACGGTTGAAAATGGAAAATCTTATGAGGTGAACGCTTATACCGCACCTCGACCTACCGCAATCAAAACACCAAAGACTGAGCCTAAAACGGAAGCAATAGACAGTCCCGTTATCGTAAATGTAGAACCTAAGAAAGTTAAAAAAGGTGCGATGCTTGAAAAATCAAAGCCAGCGATTGTTACGGCACTTCCTGTTGAAAAAGTCGTTGCAAAAGGCGTTTCGTCGCTTATTTTTAAGGTTCAAATTATAAAAACCAATAAAAAAGTAACTGTTTTTGATGCGAAATGGAAGGCGGTGAAAGAGTTAGAAGTTGTCGAAGCAGCCAATGAATATATTTATCGAGCAGATGGTTTTGTTACATATAACTCCGCTGCGGAGGTCTGCGCAAAACTCAAAGAAGCTGGTTTTAAAGATGCTTTTGTAATCGCTTTTGAAGGAAAAAATAAAATAAACTTACAAGATGCTATCAAAAAGAGTCGCCCATAATGCTGGATATTGATGATTGGATACAGGGTTTTCTTATAAAAATATTTTGGGTGCAGCGCACCGTGATATTTGTCATGCTTTTGGCTTGATGGCGCAAAATGCGCTCATAGAAAAAGTAACCAAAATCACATTTGAAGGTGCAGCGCACCGTGATACTAATTTTAATATTGCGGTGCGTTGAACTGTCAAAAAAACCAAATAAAAAACGAAATATTATTC
>JAYWHK010000044.1:0-13710 GCA_043777755.1 Saprospiraceae bacterium | reverse complement strand
CTTTAAAGCCAACGCTACGGAAAGACCCAACGCTACGGAAATACCCATTCTTTGTCAAGGGTTTGCTGGATTACATTTCAAAAGTCATTACATTTTCTTCTTCGCTGCACGTTCTAAAAGCAGCCAAAATATAATTCAACATATCAATATCTTGTGCGGCTGTAGCGCAAAGTCGCAGACGAGATGCCCCAGGAGGAACAGCTGGATAAATCACGCAAGTTGCCAAAATACCCAATTCATAAAGGCGTTTTGACAGCCTAAATAATTTTTCGTTGTCGCCCGTAATAACAGGAATTACAGGCGTTACAGAATTTCCTACATCGTAGCCTAAAAGCTGTAAACCATTGCGCAAATAAGCTGCATTTCGGTTCAGTTTTGCGATGCGTTCTGGTTCACGTTGAATCACTCGAAGCGATTCCAAGGCAGCCGCAGTTGCTGAAGGACACAATGCCGCTGAAAACATATAAGGCGCAGCACCATGTTGTAAGAAAATCATTAATTCTTGTTTGCCTGCAATAAAACCGCCATTGGCTGGCGTTGTTTTAGAGAGAGAACAAGTCCAAAGGTCGATTTCGTCAGGACTTACGCCATAAAACTCATCAACGCCTCTACCAGATTCGCCCAAATTACCAAAAGAATGGCACTCGTCCACCATCAAAAAAGCACCATATTTGTTCTTGATTTCGACAATTTCTGGAAGCGGACTCACATCTCCATCCATCGAGTATGTGCCTTCAATAATGACAAATACTTTTTTACCAACGCCTTTGGTTTGGATAACTTCTTCAAGCGAAGATGGATCGTTGTGGACAAAACGATGAAATGAAATACCTGCCAATTGTAGCGCATCTACCACGCTTCGGTGAATATAAGCATCTACAATAACACAATCTTGCTTGCTCATCAGGGCAGAAATAACGGCTAAATTCGCCATATAACCAGAAGTCAGCACCATAGCGGCTTCTGTGCCTTTAAAAGCCGCAATTTCTCTTTCAAGTTCTCGGTGTAGCTCGTTTGTGCCTGTCAATAGTCGAACACCTCCTGTACCTGTACCATATTTGTGAATGGCATCAATAGCAGCTTGCTCAATAGCAGGATGTCCAATCAATCCCAAGTAATCGTAAGAAGAAAGCATATACATCTCTCGTCCATCAATGACTACTTTTGGGCCCGCTTTACTCTCCATTGGTTGTTGATTGGTATAGACACCGTCTTCCATCATTTGACCAATAATACTATACCAGCGTTGTGCGCTACGGACATCACCAATGCTTCCTTTTTCAGGTTGATGCAATTGGTTTTTTTTAAAAAAACCATAAAAAGGGTCGAAAGGTTTTTTAGCGTCTTGCACGCTTCGCTGCTCAGTTTGATAGATAACATTTTCCATAAAAAAAATACTTTGTGTTTTGGTTTCTAAAAAAATTAAATCCTAATCCATGACGAATTATATTGTTTTACCATTTATTAAACAACAAAAATATTTAATATGTTTCATTATATATGTAAAAATTTAAATTATTTTTTATTTTAATATAGAAAATAATTTATAAAAATACAACATAATGCTGACGAGTGTTTTTATAAGCTAACAATCAATTTTTTACAAAATTATTTTTTTTAAATATTTATAAATAATATTCAATATTTGCAACTTTACGAACTTCATCTAATGTCAAAATTAAGTCCAAACTAAAAGCGTGTGACATGGTTTTACTTTCTTTTTCACCAGCACGAACACAGCGCATTACTTCTTTTGCTTCGTAAGCGTAGCCAATGCAATCCCATTCAAAAGGATAAAAAATTGGTTCTTCTCCATAGATTTCTAAAGTAATGCCGATGTTAGGTTCGTGAAAACGACCATGTAAGCGAATTTTTCCTTTTTCTCCATAAATATAGGCTTCGGTTGGTGTTTTTTCCCTAATAGAGGACTTTAAAACAGCCATTTGTTGCGCATCGGCGTAGTCAAAAATCATAGCACAAGATTCGTCCACATCGCTTTTTCCAAATGCTGCTTTTGCCTGTATTTTTGTTGGTTTTCCCAGCAATAAAAGACTCAAATAAATGGGGTAAATGCCTACGTCTAATAAAGAACCTCCGCCTAAATCTTTATTGTACAAACGACTTTTGGCATCGAATTTTAGATAAAAACCAAAATCAGCATGGACGGAAAGGATTTTTCCAATGCTATTTTTTTCAATCAAAGACAACAATAAATCTGTTGTAGGCAAGAAACGAGTCCACAGTGCCTCCATCAAAAATGTATTGTTTTCACGGGACATTGCAATCATTTTTTCTACTTGTAAAAAATTCATCGCAAAAGGTTTTTCACATAAAACAGGGATTTTATGCTGCAAACACAACAGGGTCATTTCGCAGTGTGCGCTATGTGGCGTAGCGATATAAATAGCGTCCAAATCAGGGCAATCCATCAGTGCTTGGTATGAGCCAAAGGCGAAAGTCGCATCGTATTTTGCGGCAAAATCCTTGGCTCGTAGCGCATCACTTGATGCTACTGCGTGTAATTTTGCGTCAGGAATGGTTTGTAAATCGCTGGCAAATTTATGAGCGATTTTTCCCAAACCGATGATTCCCCAATTGAATTTTTTAGTTGGCATAGTTGATAAGTTGGATAATAACATTAGATATCTTAGTATCTGAAATCTCGTACTTGTGAACTAAACGCATTTTTGCACACGGATTTTCGCAGATAAAATCAATAAATTGATTTCACTCACAGATTTTCACAGATTTTTTATGTAGGGAATCCGTGAAAATCCGTGAGTGATGCGAAGCATCATCTGTGTAAATCTGCATGCAAAATTATGAAACATAAGCAATTTCATCAGCTGCACGAACTTCTGTACACTAAGTTGAATCTAAGAACGTAAAAAACGCCTAACTTTTGACAAATCAAAAATTAGGCGTTTTTATTTTTTAAAACAATGTCATTTTTATTGTAATACTACTTTTTTGACGGCTTGTTTTTCGCCTACTTGAATTTTGGCAAAATACGTTCCACGAGCAAAGTTACTTACATCAAACGATTCTTTTTCGTTTATTTTTGACGAAATTAAAGTTTGTCCAAGGTGATTGCTCAATGTGAAAGTCGCATTTGGAGCGTCAGACAATGTGATGTTCAGTTCATTTACGACTGGATTCGGGAAAAGCGTCATTGACTTCAAAAGTACAGCGTCATTGCTTGAAGTTGTTTTGAAATTAACAGCTTTTGTTGCTGTAACCGCTTTATCTCCTACGTTTCCACTTGCTCCATTTGCCATTAAAACAGAAGTGTAAAAAGTAACTGTTTTGTTACTTACAGTTGCTGGTGCTGTCCAAGAGCAATTGTAAGTTACCTTACCACTTGCAAAAGCAGTGGTTTTTGAATGGTTTAAATATTGACGTGCAGGTGTACCAGTACTTGCAACTTTTTGGTTCAAGCCTACTACAAATTCTCCAGCTTTTGCATTCGTACCATCTAAGGCTGTCAATTGAAAACCGCTAATCTTTGAAGTTGCCGTAGTAGAATTACAAGTAATCGTAAAGTTATACGTTTTATTTGGTTCTACATCTGTCGGCAATCCATCAATAGTTGCAGTTCCTGTCTGAGTGCCACCATTGTGACAACCGCCATTGGTAGAACAGGTAATTTCACCTGGCGCACCAGTTGAGTTGCTCGGCGCACCTCCTGCGTTCAAAGCGGTATTGACATACCACAAGGTCAAAAGACCAAAACCAACGAGTAAATTTTTAACTTTCATAGACGAATAATTTAAATTTTATTAGAAAAAATATTTTTATAAAAAGATTTGTCACAAAAATATCATTTAATTTCGGTATTTTATTATATAAATAATAAAATTACGACCGAAAACAAAAAAAGCGACCAAATTTGGTCGCTTTTTTTACGAAGTTTTATTTTTAATCTACAAACAATCGTTGATTAGGTATTAGCACTTCGTTTTTTTCTAAATAATTGATTAGAGAAAACTGGTCAATACTCAATCCATATTTTTTCGCAATGGACTGAATAGTATCGTCTTCTTGTACGATGTGTACGGTTTGTCTTTTAAACGATGGCGCAATTGGTTCTTTCTTAGTTTCTTTTTTTTGCTCTTTATTGTCCTCTTTTACGGGCAAACCACGAGCAACCAAGGTTTCTTTTGGAGAGATTGCTGCAATGTCATAAGATTTTGGAGCAGTTTTACTTAGTTTGCTATCCGCAGGACAATTACAATCACTGACCTGAAATTTTTGACCAATTTTGATGTCTTTATTTTCATCTAAACCATTCATTTCCAGTAATCTATCAACAGTGTAGCCATGAAGTTGCGCTATACTATAGTAAGTATCTCCTTTTTTTGCTTCGTATATTTTACTTTTTTCTTTTTTCCAAAAAGGCTTTGAAGTGCTTGTTTTTTCGGTTGTTACAGCACCTTTTGCAACAAGTAAATCCTTTGTTTCAAAAGAAGTAGGCACTTCATTGGGTAAGATGCGAAGTTTTCCACAAGGGCTAATCGCTGTCGATTGTCCCAAAGTATTCCATTCCTGTAGTTGTTCTACTCGCAATCCATAGCGACGAGCGATTCCATACATTGTTTCGCCTTGCTGTACGACATGAAAATCCTTACTACCAACTTCTTTGCATTTGACAGCTGCAACTACGGGCGTTGCGATTTTTTCCGATTTTGCTTCATAGCCTTCAGGTATAATGGACTCAGTATTTGTATTTACGGCAACTGTAGCAGGTGATTTATCTTCAATTACAGTGATTTTGCTTGTATTTACGCTTGGTTTTGCTTCCTTTTTAGCACGAACTACAGGCGCAGCGGTTGTATTATTGATAGGGTTGAGGTTTCTATTTTCGAGCGTTTCTGTAAAACTTAATTCGCCAGTTGCTGCGATTTCATTGGAAGAATTATTTTCATAGTTTGTTACAGGGGCATAAATTAGTTCGTCGCTATTGTTTGCAACACTATTGTAGGCTGTTGAATTTGACGATTCCAAATCTTCTACCACATATTGCGTACCCATCGTAATTTTTTGCTGCGATTTAGCGCAAATACTTTCTATGTAGGTATCCACGGAAACATCATTGACACGTACCAAATGTAAAGTGCTTTCGTATTCGCTAATACTTGATTTTCCTGTGATTTCTTTGACCAAACCCATTTCTGGAATAATCACCAATCCTACAGCTGGCTTACAAGTTTCTTTTGGTACTTTGTGAAAATAGTACTCCTTCAGACAACTCATACTGCCATTGCCGCCAATGAAAATTTCGTTGCTTGCTTCAAGGCTGGTAAGATTTACATCAGGCGTAGCATTTTCTACATCTGCTTGAAAATCAACATCATACGAATGAAATTTCAAAATTTTACCAGAAAAACTCTGCGATGAAGCCAAGTTCACTGGCGAAATATTGTAGCCAATATCGTCTTTTCTAACAATAAAAAGGGCAACTTCGCCTTTATTGATTTTATCAACGAAGGAAGAACTGAAGGTAAGATTGCGACAATCTGTCAAGGGAGGAGTTGAAAGCTGATAGCCTGTAGCTTCTGAGCCTACTTCCAAAAAAAGATGGTTCATCTCTCCTTGATGAAGGCGGTAAGCAATATACGGAATGCCTTTACTCTCACCATTGATGTGGTATTCAAAGCGATCCATGCAAGATGGTTCAACTTTGACGTAATAGGTTTCTTGTGAAAAACCCAAAAGAGCGTAAGCACTCAGCAACGTGGTAATTACTAAGCGTTTCATAATGTATGGTTAAATATTTGCGTAATTTTTTTAATTTAGACTTTTTGTCCGCTTTTTTGTCACAAAGAAAAATCTCTCTAAAGCGTTTTTTTCAAAAAATAAAAAATAAAAAATATTTTAGTTTTGATTATCAATAATATACACATTAAAATAAATTTAATATTAAAAATATATGAATTTATGAAATATGATTTTGTAATATTCACTACAAATATCTCATAAATTTTATGTAAATAGCAAAAAAAAACGAATATTTATTTTTTTTAACTATTCTCTAACTTTTCATTTTTCCTCGGTACAGGGTCGAATCCATGTCCGCCCCAAGGGTGACAGCTGAAGATACGCTTGAGTCCAAGCCAAGTTCCTTTGAAAACGCCCCATTCTTGTACAGCTCCTATCATGTAGTGCGAGCAAGTTGGTTGATAACGACACTTTTGTGCGCCCAATAAAGGCGATAAGGTCATTTGATAAATTCTTACAGGAATAATGATGATGTATTTTAGCATGATGGTAATTAGTACGTTGTTTTTTTAGTTATTTAATGTTTGCTATTGTTTGAAATGGTTCTAACTAATTGAAAACCAAAACAATACAACAATTACAAACAATTACAAACTTTTAAAACAGTGTAATTAGTCGTAAACTAAGTCGTAAGTCGTAAAGTCATTAGTGTCTTGATTATCAATAGATTATAAAATTAGGCTATAGTAATTTTAAAAGCCCTGACATTTCCTTCGTTATTTTGTAGTAATAGGTGATACAAACCAGAAGGGAGGTTTTTCGTAGGAATAGTAAGGTTGTTTTCACCAGCCAAAACATCAAAATCTTGTTTGTGAACGATTTGTCCATTGTTGGTATAAAGTCGAACTTGGTATCGCCCATCAATGTCAGCACTGAATGTCAGGTTAAACGCATCAGTACTGACTGGATTCGGATAAACTTTGGCATTGTAAATTGTACTGATGTCTTCGTTTGCACTTGGCGATTTGTAAAGTTTCATCCATTTTTTAAAACAAGAAATGGCATTGCTTTCAGCAAAAAGACTGTTTGGATAAAAACCAAAAGCATCAGTATAGTTTTTTACATCCCAATACGTCCAAGGAATTGCCAAACTATCTGACAAATGCGTTATCGCTTCGATATAATTACAACGAGATGTCAAATTTGCTTGCGCAGAAACACCAAATTCACCCATAAAAACAGCTACTTTATTGTCATTCGACCATTTTTTGACGGCTCGAAAAGCGGTGCGTAAATCATTCAAATCATTGCCAACTGGAAAAGATTTTGCTGGGAAATTCGCTGGACTTGTCCAACTCATGCCTTGGTGTGTAAAAAAATAAGGTTCGTAGCAGTGAAAAGTATAAATGATATTGTCGTCTTTTAGTGGTTGCAAGCCGACCAATCCAGCCATGCTATTCCAACCATTTCCACCAAGTACTAATGTATGGGATTTGTCGTAAGTACGAATTGTATCGACGATATTTTGGGCTACTTTCCGCCAATTGGTATTGCTAATATTGTTGGGTTCGTTGTAGATTTCAAAGAGGTAACGATTAGGTTCGAGGTTCGAGTAGCGTTTTGTCAATTGTTTCCAAACAGCACAAAGCCTTGGAATTTGTGTTTGATAATTGGCATCATTCACATCATATCCGTGATGATTGACAATGATAAGTTGCATATTCAAATCTTTCGCCCAAGTCAATGCTGAATCCACCAAATTAAACGCTAACTGATTGGTATTCAATGTATAAGGAGGAGTTGTAGCACCCATTCGTTCAAAAATAACGGGCAGGCGAACATTGTTAAAACCAGCTTGTTTGAGTGCTTTAAAACTTGCTTTTGTAAAATCTTTTTCTACGGGATAAGCATTGAAAGGTTGTAGCCAATAGGCTTCGAGCCAGTTGGCAGTATTAAAACCTTTGCCCATCGCTTGAAGGCGTTTCCAAGTAGCTGCACTCGAAGGTGGTGGTGGTGGAACAACGATACTTACAAGTTCTATTCCATCAATAAAAATTGTTCCCGATGCAACTTGTTGGTTGCTAATTTCAAAATTAATTTCCGTCACAGCAGCAAGATTTACACCTATAAAACTACTCAATGGAATATCCACAACATTGTAATTGCTCGAAGCTGAACCAACATCTGCCAAGCTGCTCAAAGAAGTTCCATTTCGCAGTTTTACCTTTAAGATTTGATTGCCGTCCATGCCACGATACGCCACTCTCAAATGTGTATTTCCATTAAAATTCAAGGCAGTAGTACTGCCCCAGTTGTCAAGATTCAGTCCAAAACCAGCCCACCAATCTGTAAAACTGTAGTCGAATTTGTAATGTTCGTTGCCATCATAAGGTGAATTGTTATTGATTTCGAGAATTGTTCCGTTTCCGTTCCAAGTACCTGAGATGTTTTTTTGCCCATTTTTGTAAATGACCAATCCTGCAAATGCTTGAAAAAGGAATGAAAAGAAGAATAAAACCGATAAATGGAATTTTTTTATCATAAAAAAACGTTTTACTAAATTAAGAAACAAATATAGGGTTTTTGTAGTAAAAGCAAAGTATTAAACCAAAAGTAAATGGCAATGAATGTAGTAAATCAAGTAATTAAAATTTTTTCTGGTATTCCAAAACCCGTTTGGTGGTTGTCTTTGGTAAGTTTTATCAATCGAAGTGGAGCGATGGTTATTAGTTTTTTGACTTTGTATTTGACTGATAATCTACATTTTACTTTGATAGAAGCTGGTTATTTGATGTCTATTTTTGGTTTGGGAGATATAGCGGGCGCATTTTTAGGTGGCAAATGGACAGACAAATATGGTTATCAGCGTGTACAACTTTGGACTTTGATTGGGAGTGGAATTTCCTTTTTGGTTTTGATGCTTTTACGGTCATTTTGGGCAATTGCTTTAGCACTTTTTATTTCTAATTTGGTTCTGACAGCTTTTCGACCAGCAAACTCGGTTGCAATAAGACTGAACAGTAGCGACGAAAACCGTACTCGTTCTTTTTCACTGTTGAGAGTTGCCGTAAATTTAGCGATAACTTTTGCTTTAGTGGCTGGTGGTTATTTGGTATTGTTGGGTTGGCATTGGATTTTTGTTGCTGATGCACTTACTTGTTTTGCAGCGGCAGCATTTGTTTATTTTTGTATTCCTGAAAAAAAAATAGAGCAAAAACAAATAGAAAAAATCGAAAATTCAGCATCTCAATCCCCTTATAAAGACAAAGATTTTTTACTTTTTGCTTTTTATACTTTTTTGGGCGCAATGGTTTTCATGCAATTGTTGTGGAGTATTCCTCCTTTTTTCAAAAAAATATATGGTTGGAATGAAGCGCAAATCGGGCTTGTCGTTGCTGTGAATGGTTTTGTGGTGATGTTGGTTGAAATGCCCATGATTTACAAAATAGAAGGCAAGCGTAGCAATATGTGGTTTGTTCGTTTGGGTATTTTTTTGTATGGAATTTCTTATCTAATTCTCACATTGCCAGCAGATTATGCTATATTTTCAGCTTTATTTTATATGGTGGTGATTTCATTTGGAGAAATTTTTGTGATGCCGTTCAGTACAACTTGGGCTACACAACGTGCGCCCGAAGCGACACAAGGTCAATATATGGCACTATACACGATGGCGTATTCGATAGCCAATGTTTTTGCGCCTATGATGGGAACACAAGTGATTGACCGTTTTGGATTTGATACACTTTGGGTTATTTTGGCTTTTATAAGTATTGCGGCATTTTTAGGTTTTGCATCATTGGGGAAACGTGTAGAATAATATTTTTATTAAAAAAACAATGATTTTTCATGTAAAACATTATAATTTTAATATATTTTAGCAATTTTAAATATGTTAAAGTGTTAAAAAATTTATACGTAAAATTTGCATTTGTTAAATTTTATCCCCTATATTTGCAGTAGAATTTAAACCAGACTTTTAAAGTATTGACTAAAACTATACGCAACCTGATAAGCCGTAACCCTACGGATTTATTTTGATAGTTCTTTTCTTTGTACCGTTAGCTTCTTTTTGTTTTAGAACAGCGGTAAAATTTCCAGTCATACTTTGTTATTTTTTTTGTACTACTTCACAAATGTTTCTTTTAAGGAATAGTTTAGTATATTTCATTCATTTGAATTTTTCTAAGTATTCCCAAAGCATATAATCGCTGCAACGATTGTATTGTTTTCGTTTGTATTTGCTTTTTTACTCACCACACAAAGAACGCCCGTATCACTGCAATGATACGAGCGCAGAATCTATTTATTAACTTAAAAACTTTAGACAAAGTTATGACTAAATTTTCACAAATCACAATGCTATTGTGTTTATTTACGCTACTTTTTTCATCTTGTAGCAAAGAAACAGAAGATTTAAACATTCAAAAACAAACACCTCGACAAATTGCTATCGAAGAAACAGGCTTTGATTTTGACCCTGCGTTTGTACAAGACGATGCCTCTCGAGGTCAGTGTGGCACAATGGGCGTTTCGGTAGAATACATTGGGAAACAAGAGTTTGAGTTCGATGTGAACTTTAACGGCTGGGGAACATTCCATTTTTTTAATACCCCAAGTGGTACAATCAAGACCAAAAGTGCTTTTCCAACCGTTGTTCAAGAGCAAAAGATTACTTTGAGCAATAAGCCTTTGGCAAAGCAGAATCCAAAATGTCCCTGGCTCGGAAGACCAACAGGAACAATCCTCATCAAAGTAATGATGGTAAGAAAAGATGCAACAGGGCAATGGGAACAAGTGCCTGGGACAGGTTCTGTCAGTTATACTATAGGCGACAGAGCTGCCGACAAAGTATTGATGGGCGGTGGTCGTGTATTCTGCATTGACAGTGCTATTGCAAAATTCAAAATGTGTATGTTATACTACTAAAAAATCACTACTTCCGCTAAAGTTCAGTGCCAAGTTTTGGCTTGGCACTGCTTTTTTAAGAAGTTTTATAAAGAAATTACTAAAATTTACGCAATTCTTTTTAGTTTTTTAATTTTTTACGCTTAGACCCCAAAAGCACACACTATGACAGTAATCCTTGATTTTTTCAGAATGAAAAAATTAGGGATTTTTTTGTGAAAAAAAATTTCATCTAACGAAATGCCCAGTTCACCCTTCAAATGCCTACCTTCACGAAATCTTACTAAAAAATAAATATTTTTTCTTGGCACATTCAGCCCAAAATACTACTTTTGTGTTGCCTTAGTGTTTTCTAAGGATTAAGTTTAATTATTTGCGTTTCGCATTGTAAAATACTGTCGCACCTTAAATTCTTCGAAAAATTTGCCCGACGGTAGCACAAGCGTTACGCCTACGATATGTACAATACAGCGTAGGCGTTCCCTTTGCTATGGCGGTTTTCGAAGAGCCAAAGGTGTAGCAATGGAATAGTCTGCGCTTTTTTATGCCTATATTAGAATGGATACGCCTTTTTCATTCTTTTTATAAAAAAGCCTACCTTTCCGTATGGAATTTTCCATTTTTTAACATCTAAAATTTATTCAAATCACTTTTTTTAAAATTTTCGCTTATGAAAAAATTTATTTTATTGTTTGTTTTGGCGTTTCCGTTGCTTCTATTTGGACAGGATAGAGGAGGAGAGGTAGTTACTTTTAAGTTTGAATGCCCTTGGATATACGATGCGGACACTCCTATATCAATTAATACAGACACAGAATTACCTTTTGGAACAACTTCATTTATTGAACTTGCACCAGAAAATGTTTTAGGATTCAAATATGATTTTTATGATAAAGACAAAAGAACGAATACTTGTGGCAAATCAGAGGCGGTAGTTTTTGATAAACCTATTGATGGAGTTCCCAGTTACAAAATATCAATTACTTCAAGTAATCCTAATGTTAAGTTTTTAGACAGTATAAATCCCAAAAATATCGAATGTTATGTTGAAAGTGTTACAAGTCCTTCAATAGCTTCTCACATCAACTTTAAGAAAGTTAATAAAATTCAGATGCCTAAATTAAGCGAATGGACAAAGGATATTACGATAAGTATTACTATCAAAGATTTGGGAAATGACGTAAATTTTGATGGTACAGAAGATTTTATTGCTCCAGAAACAGGAACTTTAAAAGACCCTGATTTAGTTAAAACATGGATAATAAAAAAAATATCACATCCTTGTCCAACAGAATTACTACATATATCTACCAATACTTGTCTTATGGAGGATACATGGTATAACACATGGAATAATCCTCTTTTATGTTTTTATCAGTGTGGAAAAGTTATAAGTCCTCCAAGACCCAATTATGAAGGAATAGGTATTGAAGAAATGTTCAGTACTGGGACAGCTTTGGGATTTACAATGAGTGACTTAAAGCCAGCTTTTCTAGCATTATTCCCAGATGTTGATACTCCTGATAAAGTTATTCCTCATATTTTAGGTGGTATTCTTACGACAGTATCAACAGGTACATTTGTAATATACAATGCTCAGTCAATGAATCTAAGGGATATGATTTCTGATCAGTATAGTGGTTTTGGTTCGACAGGTCCATTTTTAAAAACAGCTTTTGAGGATGCTGATGGTGTTGGTTGGGAGCAAGAACAATCCTACAAGTGTTATAATGACGTAATACGTAAGAATATATTAAGTACGAGAATGATAAAACAAACATCTTCTAATGGTACTGTAACAACTAAACTTGAAAGAAAATTTAAAAAAATATGAAAAATATATTATTATGTATATTAATTTTATCCACATCAAATATGATAGCACAGGTAGATAGTATCGTGAATTGGATAGAAGAGTCTCCTTTTGAACGTAAAACAGAATGGTTTAATAAAGAGCGAGTTCAAAATAAAGATTCTATGAATTTTATAAAAACACTAACTCAAGCAACCTTACGATCATTTAAAAATAAAAAATATATATCATCTAATTTTATAGCTGACGTAATAAATATTAGTGGTCTATATGAATTCGACTATTGCCTACGAACTTATAGTAGATTTGATAGCGTACCATATCCTATAACACTTTCATTCATCAATGAATTATTAAGTATAAAAGATATTAGTAATATTCAGTTAAGAGTTTTACTCTTAGAAGCGCAAAACAAGTATATGGATAGTAATAACTACAAGAGATATTCAGATGTTTTAGAAAAAAATTTACTTGAAATAATAACATTAAAAGAAGATACTCAGGAGGAGAATTCATTAAAATATTATAATCAAATGCTATACTATGCTCAGGTTTTAGCTAAAAGAAAAAAACTTGAATCATCTGAAAATTACTATAAATATATTGCTGCAGCCGTTCGTGGTATCTTTCCGATGGTAAAGCAAAAATATTTTGATTCCTATTACAACTTGTTTATAGAATCTGAAAAAGGATTAATAGATTGTCGTAGGGGTAATAAAGCAAAACTGAAAGAATTGAATAAATATGCTTTTGTACACCCTGTATTGACGGCATATTATGAAAAGGCGATGCTTGAAGTTGGCGAAAAAGTAGATTGGGATAAAGATTAAAAAGAGATTTCTAAATTTTCTAAAGATAAACAAATGAATAAAAATATATTAAAAATTTTATTGTTATGTGTAACAAACCTCACGTGTACCAGCATTTATGCACAAGTAACAGCTACTATACTACCTGTGACGAACTGTAAAAACAATGGCTCAATTTCGTTATCCGGAGTAAATAGCAGTACATTTTCTTACAATTGGTCTTACAAAAATTCATCTAATGTAGTAGTTCAAAACTTTGCCAGTACAGCTAATCTACAAAATCTTGCAATTGGAACATACTGTGTTACTGTTTTAGATGCAAATTGCTGCGCTGCAAAAAAATGCTTCGAAGTCAAAGACGAGTCAAAACAACTTACATTCAATACGATTAGCTCCACTACGCCAGCCTCCTCTTGCGGTGTAGCGGACGGCACAATTACCCTCACTCAAATCACTGCAAAT
>JAYWHK010000043.1:0-4802 GCA_043777755.1 Saprospiraceae bacterium | reverse complement strand
GATTAAATCTTGCAAGTTACGAAGTCTTGATAAAACATTCAACTGTGCAACGTATTTTTTTAATTCTGCATCGCTTTTGCTGACTGCTTTCAAGCGTTATGCTATTACTCTAATGATAATTTCGGGTTTTTTATTGCCAAAATTACCTAATATTGCTAAAATTATCTCGGCAGGTATTTGAGATGCAATCATTTTGGAATAGTCAATATCGTGTATTTTGATTATCTTGAAACCTTGAAATACAAATTTTTCGTCCAAACTTGTTAAAATCTTAGAGTTGCTGTCGTCTAAATCCACAACAATATGTACGACTGGCAGTTTGTAAATTCTGGTTATCATTCCATGGTATTCAATCATTCGCCAAATCATCTCATAATCGGGCTTACTCTGAAATTCCACGTGTAATAGGAAAGCTCGCCCTTGATTATCGGTCAGTTTTAAAAGCAAATCCATTTCTCGCTCTTCTGTTGTGAATAATTTGTCGGGTAGAGTTTCAATTGAAACAGTCGCAATATCAATTCCTAAATGACTGATTACGAAAGGTATAAAAACTTCATCAAGATTTTCCTTGACTACTTTATCGAATATATTACCTTGTTTTGATGTACTTTTCTTTTTCATACATCAAAGTTACAAAAAGAATTTGTAGTCACAAAAAAAAGACTGCTTTTTTTGGGAGAATTGTATTTTAAGGGCATCGATAAATAAATGATAAGCCTGTCGTCGGTTATTCACACAAATACAGGCTTAATTATTTGTAAATTTTAGTATAATGCCAATTTAATACTTGTGGTTACTTACCTATAAATATCTAAATTTTGTATAATTTTATCTATTTCACTCGGAATTAGGTATGTATTTCTTTTGTAGTTTTTATAGTTTGCAGATGCTTTTGATTTGTTTAGCACATAATCAGACCAATCGTAAAGTTGCCAACCTAATCCTATTTGTATCGTCAGACTGTCAATAGATTTTTCAAATTTTGGACGAGTTTTTTTGTTTATATATTTAGTTCCAATTTTAGCAATTTCAAAAGTACTGTGTCTTTCGTAATCAACAATATGAGCCAACTCATGACCAATAATACCAATTTGAGCATTAAATGGAACTGTATTTAATGTTATACCTTCATTTTCTGCGTTGTTGTCTATATAAACGGTATATGTTCTATTTTCTTTGTTGCCAAGTAAGGAAATGGTATTAGGGCGTGTTTCCATTGTAGTATAAATGTTCTTGTGTTTAAATGTAATTAGAACATTTTTTAATTCGGGGTAATATGATAAAGCAATATAGGTTTGAAGGCAGTAATCTTGTGTTTCAAAAAATTTATTAAACGAGTAATTCTCTTTCAATTTTATTAGTTGAGTTACTTGCTCCTCTTTTTTAAACAATCGCTTAGGTTTTTCTATTACTTCACGATTAGTCATACCTATACTTATCATTATAAGTATAGGTATATATAGATAATTATGATAGATATATTTCATATATTAGTAAACACATCCATTTGAACAACCTCCTGAAAAACCACCACTATCGCTAATTTTTAACCATGTCAATCCTTTTGTTTCAGCATTGATAAGCAATTTTCCTTTTATCCAATACCTATTACCCGAAAGAGAACCTGTCCATTGGACAGTCATAGGTACAGTTATCACAGATGAAGTTTCACTCCAAGTACATTCGGGATAATCAACAGATGCTTGAAGACTGTTACCGCCATACTTCGAGCAGCATCGCATTAGTTTGTTTGCAACATCTAGTGCCATATTATCAATATCCTGTTTTAGGGCTGGTTTTGATGAAAAATCAATACCAATTCCATTATTTGAGTTGGAACCACTTGAAGAAAGTCTGTCTGGTTGTCCAAAAGAAAGTGTGCTTACAAATAACAAGCAATAAAAAATAAAAAATTTCATGAATAAAGATGTTTAATTGTGAAATAATAAAAGTAACAATATTTTTTTTAATTTGTAAATTATTGATTTTCAGTGTTTTATTTGTTTTAGTTTCTGCTAACGGTTGTGTTCACGCATACCCGCCGCCGTTGGGCTTTTGTGCGTGGGCTTTTGGCGGCGGGTTGGCGTGAACACGGTGTTCTCGGAAGTATTTTTTTATTTTTTTATTTTTTGTCAAAATTATTTACACGCTCATATTGGCAATTGTTCCAAAAAAAAGAACCTTGCACTGCCGCAAAGCAGGACTGCCTTCGGCAGTGCGCTTGTTCTTTGCAACAACAAACAATACGTTGATTATCAGTGAATTACGATAGATAAACTAAGCGAAGGAACAAATTATTAAGTTTATCCTTGAAAATTGTCTTACGACGAATTTTCTACGGACAAACTTAACAATTTGTATTTTAAAACTAAATTTGGCGGCGAAACAAGCAGGGCTTTACGAAGTTTGAAAAGGTTTGAGCTTTGCTCAAAGTTTTTCAAATTTCGTAAAGCCCAAGTTGTACGAAGGGCTGGCGTTAGCCGCACTTTGCACAACTTGGGCGTAAGCCCTGCTTGTTGTGTCAAAAGGCTGGCGTAGCCGCCTTTTGACACAACGTTGGCATCTACGAAGTGCCGCCCATTTCGGCGGCATTTTCGTAGATGCTTTGTTAGCGGATTTTTTAAGTCTATGTTGGAATAAAAGTCAATTTTACTACTTAATTAGGTTACTTTTTACGCTATCAATCAGACTTTCCGTTATGAATAACTCGCCTGTATTGTACTTGTAAGAGTTTTTTAATGTATCAACAAATGTTGCATAAATAACATATTTTCCACATGAGTGTGTAGGTAATGAATAGCCAAAAATAATGTTAGCATTGGTTTTTCTAAAACTACTATCTATATTAAAATCCATTTCATTTGGGATTAGTTCAGATTTATTATCTTCAAGTTCTCTGTAAATTTGAATTCCATTTTTAGAAACCCAACCTTGATTGATATCATATTGAGTTAGTAATATACCATTCTTAGGAATATTATAAACTCTATAACCTCCTTCTCTTTCCTTTGTTCCTTCTTTTTGGTTATAAACTATGTATATCCAACCTATATAATTTTTAGGTAAATATATTTTTTCGGGCTGATACTTTTCAGAACAACTACTTAAATAAATTAAAGTAAGCCAACTAATTATTAGGGTATTCGCCTTCACAGGGCTGATTTTGGCAGTCTCCCGCTGGTTTCTTTGATAAATTTTCATTATTCCAATCATTTATTGTTGTTGTTAAGAAATCAAAATTTGGAGTTTTAAAGATTAAATTGCTAAGTGGGTCTGGGGAAAGTGCGCCTAAGTTAAGCGCAACAAGACTGTAAGTGTTTTTGTCTTTTCCTATGGTTAGTTCGTCATCCAAAAATTTACCTTCTGCATCTATTTTGATTTTCATATCAAATCTTCTAATATAATCATAAAATCCACATAATAGTTCATAATCCAAACGTCCTTCTCCTGCGGGTCCAAAAGTGTGAATAAATACTTTCTTTCCTGCCTTATCTTCAATAAAATTTTCATATGCAGGAAAACCTTTATTAAGTAAAACTCCTCTGACGTGTAGATATTTCTTGTTATTTTCAGTAATTTCATCAACATATGTAATTAATTGACAGTCAATATCTGGTGCTATTGTTACTAATGGGTCACTCCCTTCAATTTGCGTGTAGATAAATGACTGTGTTTTGGAGTTTTTACCAAATTTCTCAATATGGGTAGGACTTTGTAGTTTTGTTATTTCTTGGGCAGGTTCAGGAATAACTACACTTACTCCTGGTGAAGTATAAGGATTAGATTGTTTTACGTATTTAGTACGTAAAAAATTTTCATATCCTCTTGTCTGACTACAAAAGCCTTCACTTTTTATTATATTTTGTCCTAATTTGAATTTTGCAAATTGATGTAATCGTGCTGTTACTTTGTCAGCATTTCGTTCATTAAGAATTTGTGTAGAGGGCGACAAAGAAAATGACCTCTTATCTCCCCAAAAAGAATTTTTATAAACGTGCTTACTCGGTAAATCAAAGCATGGAACAGGAAGAAGAACCAACGAAATAAGAAAATGTCCAAACCTATCCCAAGGAGCAAAGGAGCGTTGGTAAATAGTATATTCAAAAGGAGATACAGCACCTCCTCCTTGAAAATTAGGCATAGTTATACTCGTAGGATTATTTTTTTTTATTTTTTGCTTCACAAACATAATATCTATTCCATTAATGTCTGGGTTTTTCCATAAATGATACCAATATCCCAATTCTAATGTTGCACTTGCAAATTCGGTTTCTACTTGGTCAAATATAGTTGGTGTTCCTTCACAAAAATTTTCATTTTTTGTTACAAAAGTCTTGTAATTTCCTGTTGAACTCATTGTTGAGTAATCTTCAACCTTAATATCTTGTCCATCAATTGAGAAATTAAGTTTTGCATAATCATCTACATAATTAGAAGAACGATTACCACTATTTGTTGGTTTTGCAGAAACTGAACCTAATATTTTACAAGGCATACCAATAAAACCTTTATTTTCTAGAATTGTCAATATATCAGAACTTGATACAGGGCAGCAATTACTTATAGGTGGCTTTGCTTCTGTCACAATTTGGCGCAACTCTAACAAACCTTTCTCAATGGCGTTGCCAAAATCAATACTATTGTGCAATTTGTGATAACCATTAATTTTTTCGCTTATTCTTTGTTCAATCAACTTTACTTTGCTATCAGTAAAGCAAGTAAAATCGCCACTATTAGGCAATTTTAGTCTAACATCAAACCGTTCAATCACTTTGTCATAAGACGGTATTTTAGTTACGGTC
>JAYWHK010000042.1:0-4843 GCA_043777755.1 Saprospiraceae bacterium | reverse complement strand
AAAGGCTTATTCTACATAATTCATTGAAAAAATATACTCCAAAAGACATTTTAATGCACTTAAACACTATTAAAAGAGTAAAAATTAACGAAAATTGGATAATCGCTGAAATTCCGTCAAAATCAAAAACGATTTTGGAAAAAATCGAAATTCCTATGGCCTATCTTTAGCGGAGTTACAGTTTAAAATGATGAAATTATTTTTTATTCTCATTTATTGCGTAAAAAATACACAAAAAAACTTGACAAATAGTTTAAAACACCGTATCTTTGCGTTATAAATACACAATAAAGAAAATGAAAGTAATAAATATCAATACACAGCAACAGATTAAGACCTTCTTATTTCCTGATAATCAGCCACATATCTTGTTGGAAGACATAGAAGAAGGCGACGAAGTAAAGGTCGTATGTAGTTTGACAGATGCTAACAAAGTCATGCAATTACTTGAATGTGCCAATGCCTTGGAACATCGTTTTGCAAAAAAGAAAGAATTGTTTATTCCTTATTTGATGGGCGCACGATTTGACAGAGTAATGCAGTCGGGCGATAGTTTTGATTTGCAAGTGGTGGCGAATCTTATCAACAGTTGTGGTTTTGAAAAGGTTGTTTTGTTAGATGTTCATTCTGATGTCGCAACGGCTTTGATACACCGTTCTATCAATATTAGCAATCGTTTTTTAGTGGAAAAATATACGCAACAAGAAGCGGTTTTGATTTGTCCTGATGCTGGTGCAGCAAAGAAAATCAAGCATTATTTTGACTGGAATCCGAACATCGTTGATGTGGTGTATTGTATCAAATCAAGGGAGCTCAGCACTGGGAAATTGACCTTAAAAGTACTTGAAGCGGAGCGTTGTGCAGGTCGAAATTGTGTGATTATTGATGATATTTGTGATGGTGGCGCAACCTTTCTCGCTATCGCCGAACAAATCAAACCTTCGCACCTGACCTTGATTGTCACGCATGGAATTTTTTCCAAAGGTTTTGAAAAGTTAGAAAAATCGTTTGACGAAATACTGGTAAGTGATTCTTTTTCAGATAGTTATGAGAATGAGAAAGTGAAAATAATTAAATTTAAAACCACCTAAGTCACAAAGAACACCAAAGTATAAATACCACAAACTTAGATGAATTTTGTGACTTAGGTGGTTCAATAAAAAATAAAAAAAATGCAAAATAATTACATCAAAGATATTTTACTCGGCGTAGCGGTTGGCGATGCTATCGGCGTACCCGTAGAGTTTAGAAGTAGAACTTACCTCAATGCCTATCCTGTAATTGATGTTATGGGTTATGGTACGCACGAACAACCACCTGGTACTTGGTCTGATGATACTTCGCTGACCTTGGCTTTGGCTGATGCGCTTTGTGAAGGGCTTGATATTGAGCAAGTTGCGAAAAATTTTGTAGCGTGGTACTACGAAAATCAGTTCACGGCAAGAGGAGAGGTTTTTGATATTGGTAACTCTACTCGCAATGCAATTAGAAATCTTTGGGCGGGTGTAAAACCAGAAAAGGCTGGCGACTATACCGAAGACACAAACGGTAATGGTTCATTGATGCGAATTTTACCTTTGCTGGCTTATATCAAAGATTTACCGATTGAGGAGCGTTTTGATTGGACTCGCAAAATATCAAGTATTACACATGGGCATATTCGTTCAGTATTAGCCTGTTTTTACTACTTAGAATTTGCAAGAAAATTATTGACCAATAAAGATAAGTTTTTGATTTACAATGAATTAAAAACTGAAATTAACGATTTTTTTCAACAAAAAAATATTTCTGATAAAGAAAAACACGAGTTTCGTCGTTTATTGAGAGAAGATATTGGCGATTTTCCAAGCGAAATGATAAACAGTTCTGGTTATGTGATTCACTCTTTGGAAGCGAGTATTTGGTCTTTATTGACAACGACAAATTACAAAAACGCTATTTTAGAAGCGGTCAATCTTGGCGAAGACACAGACACCACGGCGGCTATTACAGGAGGTCTTGCGGCTTTGTTCTATGGCGCAGATACGATTCCCGAACATTGGTTATTGGTGTTGGCTCGTAGGGAATATATTGAGGAAATGGGCGAAAGACTTTTTGTGAAATATCCGTAAATTTTAAATAAAACGACCTAAGTCACAAAGAACACTAAAGCATAAATACCACAAACTTAGATGAACTTTGTGACTTAGGTGGTTCAATAAAAAATAAAAAAAATGATTTTACACGCAGCAATTGGCGATGCTTACGGCGCAGGTTTTGAGTTTCAATCATTGGAATTTATCGCTCAAAACAATGATTTGAAACAGTATCGTCCGCATGGGCATTATACTGAAATTTACAAACGTTATACTGACGATACGCAAATGGCGTTGGCTTTGGCGGAATTATTGTTGGAAAACGACGACGATTGGACTGCTGAAATGGTTGCCGATAAGTTTGTAGCGGTTTTTCATCGTGACAAACGTAGAGGTTATTCGGATAGGGTTTATAATGCCTTAGATGCAAGCCGAAATGGTAAAAAATTTTTACAAATCATTGATAATCAAAGCGGTGGAAATGGTTCGGCGATGCGGGCTTATACGTTGGGCTATTTGAAAGATGTTGAAAAGTTGTTGCAATTTGCTGAAATACAAGCCAAAACTTCACATGACACCGAAGAAGGAATTACGGCTGCCAAACGTATTGCGCTAACGGTTCATTATTTTTTATACGAAATAAAAGGCGTTTCATTGTTTGATTTTGTAGCGAAATATGCGCCTTCGGAGCAAGTTTTTGAGGTGGTTTCGCCTATTGATATGCACGGTTTCCCGACGACAAATGCTGTTTTGAAAATCGTTTCGGAAGCAACGGATATGGCAGAATGTTTGCAAAAAACTGTTGCTTATGGTGGCGATACTGACACAACCGCAGCGCTTTGTATGGCGATTTTGAGTGTGAAAAAAGGAGTTGAAAATAACCTACCCGATTTTCTTTTTGATGAGTTGGAAAATGGGAGTTTTGGTAGAGATTATTTGATTGAAATTGATAAAAAATTGAAAAAGAGATTTTTATAAATAAATAAAATGTTAATATTTGAAATATTCAGCCTTAGATGTCCTTTGTGGCTTAGGTGGTTCAATAGAAAAACAAAAACTACAAAGGAAAGACGTTTTACAAATATTTTCACATACACTGATTTACAAATTACACGTTGGGCAACCGTAAAGGATTGCCCCTACGGTATTCATCGTTCATCATTTATCATTAAAAATATGCTACCAATCCTATTAAAAGACGGCTACAAGGTCGGTCACAAATTTCAATATCCCGAAGGCACGATGTTGGTGTATTCCAACTTGACACCTCGAAATTCTCGCATCAAAGGCGTGGACGAAGTGGTGTTTTTCGGGCTACAATATTTCATTAAAGAGTATTTGATACGTCAATTTGATGATAATTTTTTCAAAAAACCAAAGGCAGAAGTCATGGCAAAATACCGCCGCCGCATGGACAATTACCTCGGAAAAGATGCGATTGCTTACGAACACATTGAGGCATTACACGACTTAGGATATTTACCTTTGGAGATAAAAGCATTGCCCGAAGGTGCGCTTGTGCCGATGAAAATACCTGTATTGACGATTCGTAACACGATGCCCGAGTTTTTTTGGCTGACCAATATGTTGGAAACGATTATGAGCGCAATCCTTTGGAAACCAATGACTTCTGCAACAACAGCGTTTCAATATTTGAAAACATTTACGCAATTTGCAACGGAAACTGTTGGCGACGATTTGAGTTTTGTGCCTTGGCAAGGACATGATTTTTCGTTCCGTGGCATGAGTGGCGTGGAAGATGCCGTGATGAGTGGCGCAGCGCATTTGTTGAGTTTTACGGGAACGGACACGATTCCTGCGATTGATTTTTTAGAAGACTATTACAATGCTGATTGCGAAAAAGAATTGATTGGCGGAAGCGTGGCAGCGACCGAACATTCGGTACTTTGTATGGGAACAAAAGACGGAGAATATGAAACTTTTGTACGATTAATCGAAGACATTTATCCTGCGGGAATTGTTTCGATTGTGTCCGATACTTGGGATTTTTGGCAAGTAATAACGGAGTTTTTACCACAATTAAAAGCGCAAATCATGGCTCGTGACGGCAAAGTAGTTATTCGTCCTGACAGTGGCGACCCTGTTTTGATTATTTGTGGCGACCCTGATGCGCCCGAAGGCACGCCCGAGCACAAAGGCGCAATCGAATGTATTTGGGAAGTTTTTGGCGGAACAATTACGCCACAAGGCTATAAATTACTCGACCCTCATATTGGCTTGATTTATGGCGACAGCATCACAACCGAGCGACAATTTCAAATACTGAATCGCTTGAAAACCAAAGGTTTCGCCAGTTATAATGTTGTGTTGGGCATTGGTTCATACACTTACGAATACGTTACGAGAGATACGTTTGGTTTTGCGATGAAAGCCACTTATGGCGAAGTGAACGGCATCGGACGAGCAATTTTCAAAGACCCAAAAACCGACAACGGCACTAAAAAATCTGCCAAAGGCTTGATGAAAGTCGTCAAAAATGATACTGGAAAATATGAGCTGATAGATGATGTTACTTGGAGCGAAGAAGCTGAAGGCGAATTGAAAACGGTGTTTAAAGACGGAAGGTTGTTGGTGGATTGGACGTTGGGAGAGGTGCGGGAGAGAATGAAAGCTAATCTGTATTATTTAAACGACTATTATTTTCCTTCTAAACTCGATGTTCCAGTTTTCTAAAAACAGAACATTTTTAAAAAATTTAAAAAATAATATTTTAATTTATAATAAAATATCAATTTTTTATTTTTATA
>JAYWHK010000041.1:0-4849 GCA_043777755.1 Saprospiraceae bacterium | reverse complement strand
TTGAAAATATGCCCGAAAATGTTTTAGAAGATGCTAAAATTGCAGAAGCAAAAAATAAAACTGCAAAAATTTATGCCTCGATTGAGCATCAAAAAGGTATTGTAGAAGGTGTAGAAATTGGTAAAGAGGAACAACTCAAAGAAAATATTTTGAAGCCTTATAAAAAAGGAAAATCCGCAATACAAATCAGTGATTTTTTAGATATATCAGTAGTGGAAATTCAGCAGGTAATTGATGAATACGAAGCAAAAATGTAAAAAATAGTCGTAACGCTTTTAGGTGTTATGACTATTTTTTTATTATTTACCCTTCCAATCCATATTCTTTAATTTTTCTATACAAAGTCCGTTCAGAAATTTGCAAATCATCGGCAGCTTCTTTGCGGCGACCATGGTGTTTCTTGAGTGCTTTTACAATCATTGCCTTAAATGCGACATCAATAGAGAGGTCTTCGTCCACGACTTCTACTCCTTGAAAATCATTTTCAGAAGTATAAGCTGGATAAGGCTGATACGATGTTGATGGTGCTTCTTGCGTTGGATAAAAAGAAGCACGGGCTTCTTGAATCTGTGAAAAACCCAATTGTGGCAGCGACGAAGGCTGCGTTCTCAATGAAGTCAAATCTGGGACTTGTAGGTTATTGGTTTTTATCATTTCAAACACCAACGATTTGAGGTCGTTGAGGTCATTTTTCATATCAAAAAGCAATTTATACAAAATTTCCCTTTCTTCAAAACTTGATGCGCTATCGTTTCCACTACCATACTTGCTTTTTGCAGGAAGGTGGGTACTCACGATTTGTGGCATAAAATTAATCAATTCTACGGCAGAAAGAATCCTTTTTTCGGACAAAACAGATACTTGTTCTGCTAAGTTTTTCAACTCTCGAATATTACCAGGCCAAGTATAATTTTCAATCAAATGCACTGCTTCTGGCTCTAATTGTACACTTTGGGTATGGTATTTTTCAGCAAAATCATAAGAAAATTTGCGAAAAAGCAAATGAATATCTTCTCGGCGTTCTTTGAGCGAAGGTACTTTGATAGGCACGGTGCTAAGGCGATAATACAAATCTTCACGGAATTTTCCTCGCTGAACACGCTCCATTAAGTTCACATTCGTAGCAGCAATGACCCTAACATTGGTTTTCATCGTTTTTGATGCGCCAACTCGAATAAATTCGCCACTTTCCAAAATTCTCAACAAAAAAGCCTGTGTGTCCAAAGGCATTTCACCGATTTCATCTAAGAAAATCGTGCCGCCGTCCACGGTTTCAAAATAACCTTTTCTATCGCCCAACGCTCCTGTAAATGAGCCTTTTTCATGTCCAAAAAGCTCCGAATTGATAGTTCCTTCGGGAATTGCACCACAGTTAATGGCAATGAATTGGTTGTGTTTACGTATTGATAATGAATGGATTATGCGGGAAAAAACTTCTTTCCCTACGCCACTTTCGCCCGTAATCAACACACTGAGGTCAGTGCCAGAAACTCGGTTGGCGGTGTCTATGGCGTGGTCAAGAGCCTTGCTCAACCCGATAATTCCAAAACGTTGTTTTATGGATAAAGTGCTTGTACTCATAGTTATTACATTGTTCTAAACTTTATGACAAAAATACCTGACATTTTGACGTGCAAAGATAAGTTTTATTTTATAAAGTGCTTGATTATCTTTTATTTTTTGCTTTGATAAAAATAAATATTACCTTTGTTTTATAAATATTTGCAATGAAAAAAAATTACAACCTTCTAATCTTCTTATTTTTTTACACTTGTGCCATTGGGCAACAAACAGGCGTTGGTTTTTTATTACATCCTCGTATGGCAAATCGCCAAATTGATAAGGTCATTGATAAAAATTCCTCTTTGGGATATACTGAAACTTACGAGCGATACTTGAGCGTTTTGCCGCATTTTACGTATTATAAAAAATACAAACAAGGTCGTCGCATAAAAGAATGGCAAACTTTTTTCGATTATTCGCAGCGATTGGAAAAAGACCTTCATACAAAATATAATCCCAATAATACTTCTTACGATGAACCATATTTAGCAAGAGTCAGGACAACTCTATTTGGTGTCAATCACCTAAAATTTTACCGAGTAGGTCATTTTTTAGACAATAAATTGAATTTTTGGTTTGGGTTGAAAAAGTCAATTTCTTTTTATCGCCATTATTCCAACACAACAACGGCGGATGTTGGCTTTCCAAAGTCATATACTTCCCTTGGTGTAGGACTGGGCATACAATCAGCAGTAACCTATCAGATTAATCCTAAATGGAGTATTAATTTTAATGTAATTCCAAATATTAGAACTGATTGCTATTATATTTATAGTAAGTATGAAAGTCCTATTATACCTAAAAATTATCATGGTAACGGACATTTACAACTTGATATACAAGCTATTTTTCTCAATCCAACGTTTCAAATAGGTGTTCGTTATGCGTTGAAAGACGTTCAAGAACCCGAGCCAATTGTCAAAAAGCCTGAAAAGCCTTCCAGGCGTTATTTTGGTGTAGGTCTTGACGTAGAAGTAAATTCTCATACATATATTCCAAATTTTTATAATAATCAATCAATAATTAGCAATGATTGGAGCTTTTTGCCAGCAATTAGTGGATTTTCTCTTTCCAATTATGAAAAACATTTCCAAGAGCTTTACATTGGAAAACCGCTTTTTATAAAAAATAGAGATTTTCTAACAAGCAAAAATGATATTACAGATACCATTTATTGGACAAAAGGGAAAGAACGTTTTTTTAGTATGGCAGGTGGCTATTCTTATTTTTTTAAAGTGCAAAAACTTTCTCGAAAAGTATTGAACACCTACATTGGCGGAAGTTTGGAATACTATCGTTTTACATACGAAGGTACACCAGACAATTCTGATTTGTACCATACTTTTTATCGAAGAACGACAGGGCTTAAAGCATCACTTGCCGCAACCGCCTTGTGGAAATTAAATAAAAAAATGTACCTCGAAACCCGTTTGCTAACAGGTTTGTCAAAAGGCATCGAATGGCAACAAAACCAAACCAATAGTATTGCTTTTGATGCTAATAAAAATGGTAAAACATTGCGTTCTTACACAACAGGCTTAGACCTTGACCTAAGGCTACAAGTTGGATTAAAGTATGTTTTGAAAACAATAAAACCTGCAAAAATACCTAAAGCAAAAAAGCCTAAGAAATAAGTACAAATTTAACTGTTTGAAAAGTTTGTTATTGTTTGTTATTGTTGTATTGTTTTGGTTTTCAATTAGTTAGAGCTATTTAAAATGGGTGTATAACAAATTTGCAGTTTATTTTATAGCTTTGGGATTCTTGTAAAATTCTTCGTAATTTCGAGAGTCGAGAGTCGAAAAAATAGTCTTTATTTTCGACTCTCGAATTACAAAAAACTTGCACAGGGACAAAATTTTTGTAATTCGATGTAAATTTGTTATACACTTTTTCAAACAACTCCAAATATAAATAACTAAAAAAACAGTGTGCCAAAGCTCACGTTATTTAAGTTTTACGAAAACACAATGCTTTTATTATACTGTAACGCACAAGGTTTTACCCTTAAAAACGAAAATATAGTAAAACTACAGCACTTTGTCGTCTTCAACCGTAAGGTTGAAGAACCAGCTAAAAGGTTCTCTCTAAGTTTACGCTTATTGCAAACACTTATTTCGAGTTCTTTTCGCTATCGCTCAAAGATGACAAAGTGCTGTATATTCTCTAAAATCCATTTTTACTAAAAGGGTAAAATCTAATGCAGATGAGTATACAAGATTTATTTTATTGTATGAGCCAAAACATTTAACCATTGTTAAATATTTTGGCTTGTATAATTTATACCCAATAAGTTTTCGTTATAGAGAAGATATTCCTAATTATTTAATAAAAAAAGAATTTATGAAAAAACTAAGCATGATGCTGTGCTGCGGTCTGACTTTGTTGTGTTTGACATCAAGCAAGGCACAAAACCTTCCAATCATTGATGGTGTGGTCAATCGAACTTTAATCACTGAAAAAATGCCTTTGGCATACGAAAACGTCCGTGAAGCTGATGTGCTTTGGGAAAAAAAAGTGTGGAGAGTGATTGACCTTCGAGAAAAAATCAACCTTTCTTTTGTCAATCCGCAAAAAACCTTTTTTGAAATCATTCACGAAGCGGTCAAAAAAGGTGAAATCACTGCGTATAGCACCGAAAATGACAAGTTTTCAACACCAATCGCACTTGAAGATGCCCAAAAAATTGGTGTGAGTATTGATACCATTCAAGTTTTTGATGAGGTTGAATATATTCCAAAAGAAAAAATTGTTGAAAATAGCCTTAATTATGAAAGCGTGCATCAACTTCGCATCAAAGAAGTTTGGTTTTTTGACAAAAAAACGGCTTCCATGCAAGTTCGCATCGTTGGAATTGCGCCTTTGATAGACGAATATGACGACAATGGCAATTTCAAATATACCCGACCTTTGTATTGGGTTTATTATCCAAATTGTAGAAATTTGTTGGCAAAACAAGCATTTTCGAGTGTTGCCGAAAACGATGCAAACCCAACTTCTTGGGAAGACGCCTTAGAAATGAGGATGTTTTCGAGCTATATCACTAAAGAATCGAACATTTATGACCGCCGTTTGGAAGATTATATGGCTGGTGTCGATTTATTGTTGGAAGGTGAAAAAATACAACAATCTATCTTCAATTATGAACAAGATATGTGGAGTTATTGATAAAAAACCTCCGTAGCGTTGGTATTTTCCGAGGACTAACCATTGCCTTGATGATTATTGTGAACACGCCAGGCAGCTGGAATTATGTTTTCCGACCACTCGACCATGCCAAATGGCA
>JAYWHK010000040.1:0-4850 GCA_043777755.1 Saprospiraceae bacterium | reverse complement strand
CACGGAGGCAAAAAAATTAGCCTTCGGCTAATTTTTTTGCCAAACTCTGTGTTCTCCGTTTCTCCGTGGTAAAAAATTGCAAAAGTGGTAAATAGTTATAAATAATCATTACATTATGAACAACATACTCATTCTTGGCTCTGGTGGTCGAGAACACGCCTTTGCTTGGAAAATAGCGCAAAGTCCTAAATTAAATAAACTTTTTATTGCTCCAGGAAATGCTGGAACTTCCGAGTTCGGAACTAATATCAACATCAACCCAACTGATTTTGACGCACTAAAATCATTTGTTTTAGCAGAAAAAATAAACATGGTCGTCGTTGGACCAGAAGAACCTTTGGTTCGTGGGGTATATGATTTTTTTGCAAAAGACATTGATTTACAGTATGTTAATGTTGTTGGGCCATCGCAAGAAGGCGCACAATTGGAAGGTTCAAAAGCCTATTCAAAAGTGTTTATGATGGAAAGAAATATTCCAACAGCCGCTTATCAGGAGTTCACGCAAGCGACAGTGGAAGAAGGTGTTGCTTACATCGCAACGCAAACGCCACCGATTGTTTTGAAAGCCGATGGTTTGGCAGCTGGGAAAGGTGTCGTGATTCTCAATGATTTGGAAGAAGCGCAGCTAGAATTGCGAGAAATGTTGAGTGGAAAGTTTGGTGCAGCAAGCGCAAAAGTTGTCATTGAGGAATTTTTAGATGGCATTGAATTTTCTGTTTTTGCTTTGACTGATGGAAAAAATTACCAGATTTTGCCAGAAGCAAAAGATTACAAACGCATTGGAGAAGGAGATACAGGATTGAATACTGGTGGCATGGGTGCTGTTTCGCCAGTTCCTTTTGCAGATGCTGAAATGATGGAAAAGGTGAAAAGCCGCATCATTGAACCAACTATCAAGGGACTTTCTGAGAGGAATATTGTTTATAAAGGATTTATTTTCTTCGGATTAATAAAAGTAAAAGGCGAACCATTCGTGATTGAGTACAATTGCCGAATGGGCGACCCAGAAACGGAAGTTGTTTTACCTCGTTTGAAAACTGATTTGGTGGATTTATTTGAGTGTTTGCCAAATCAAAATTTGGATAAAGCCGAAGTTGCTTTTGATGAAAGAACAGCGACAACCATCATGTTGGTGTCGGGTGGCTATCCTAATGACTACGGCAAAGGTTTTGAGATGAGTGGTTTTGAAAAATGTGAAAACAGCATTTTGTTTCATGCAGGAACTACGCAAAAAGAAGGTGCGATTGTTACCAATGGCGGACGTGTTTTGGCAATTACATCGTATGGAAATGGCATTTCAGAAGCCTTGGCGATTTCCAATAAAAATGCACAATTGATTGATTACCAGGGAAAAAATTATAGAAAAGATATTGGATTAGATTTGCTGTAAGTACTCCAACTAAAATAATCAAGATTACAAATTATTGTGAACCTGTAAGTCTAAAAGACTTACGACTTAACTAATTCAAAGCGCATTTTCCAACGCCAAAAATAACAAAGAGCCATACAATGCCTTTTGCTAAAAAAAACAGAAATGCACCAGCACCAAGTCTTTTGAACCAAAGGTTGGTAGGGTTGGATTTGTTGTTATTTTCGGGTTGGTCTAAAATATTTTTATCGTTAAAATCTTCCATTGATTAGGTTTTCGATTGTTTGGTTTGCAATCTCGAAGGGCGAAGGTACGACAATTCTCTTTTGTTTTAATAAAACAATTGTCAAAAAGGCGTAATTTCATACCAAACTGTTTTTTAGCGGAAAGTTTCATCTGCTAATGAATCAAAAAAAACCCGTTACTAAATCCCCTTTGATTTAGTAACGGGGTTTTTCTATTAAAAAAAACGTAAAATCTACCTAAAAAAACCTATTGCCAACCTAAACGCAAAAATAGGATTAAGCAATTTCTTGTAAAACTCATCGTTGAAAATCGCTTCTGCGCTTTCCATAAACGCTTTGTTGCGACTCGCTCGGCGAACAATAAAATTCAATAATCTTGGATAATGTGCGACTTTCTGGAAAAATGTACTGAATTTCAGCTCCATTCCCATAGTTCTCGCCACACGCTTGTCGTAATGTATTTTCAAAAAAGCCGTATCGCAAGCCACATTTTCTTGTTTTGCCTTCGCAATCGCTTGTGCTGCCAACATTCCTGTATAAAAAGCGTTGCCAATACCTTCGCCCGAAATTGGGTCGATAAAAGAACCCGCATCGCCCGTTAGCATAAAGTTTTCGCCAGAAAGTGTGCCTAATTTTGAGCCTAAAGGCAAGCCCCAACCAACAATTTTATCTTCCAAAACAGCGTCTGCAAAACGGTCTTTCAAGTGTGGTTCATTCTGAATGGCATGAAGCATGACCTCTTTCAAATTCACTTTATTTTTACTAACATCATGCGAAATCATACCGACTCCAACATTCGCAGAGCCGTCTGGCAATGGAAAAATCCAAAAATATCCTGGCAAAATCGTATTGATAAAATGAAATTCAAGTAAGTTTTTACTCGTATCCATGCCTTTTACATTTTTGTAATAGGCACGAATCCCTGCGCAATAATGTTTGGGTTCCATTTTGGAAGGTGCAAACGTTTTTTTCACAATACTCCTATCTCCATCGGCAGCGATAAGCGTTTTTGCAAAAGCGTGGTAGGTTTGACCGTCTTTTTGATACTCAATTTCAACGCCACCATTGAGCCTTGTCAATGAAGTAACTTTTGCACCATGAAGGACTGTTGCAAAATCTGGATTGATTTGTTTGGTCAAAAAATAATCAAAATCATAGCGACGGGTAATGTAACCTGGCGCAATATTAGAAGCAGTACCTCGCACTTTATTGATATTGATGGTCAATTCTCCGCCATTCGGTGAAACAGCATGACCGCCATAACAAGGCGCAAAATGAATTGGATCAGCTGCCATTTGCTCCAAAATAGAGGTGTCGAATTTCCGCATAACGTGAATCACTTTCGGACTCAATCCATCGCCACAAATCTTATCTCTTGGAAAAACATCTTTGTCAAAAATCAAATGGGACATTTTATCTTTACTTAAAAAAAAAGATGCCGCACAGCCCGCAGGGCCTGAGCCAATAATGGCAATTTCTGAGGTGTATTGGTATGTCATAAGTAGTCATAAGTCAATAAGTCGCAAGTCAAAAAGTCATTAGTGCATTGATTATCAATATATTACGATATTTTACAACACTATCTATTTAGACATTACTACTTATTAAATATTATTAAATATTTTTCGCACAAATTTACACCTTTATTTCTTAGGATAAAATTTTACTACGAAATAAAATCAAATTTTGTAATATTTAATATGTCACAATTTACTTATTTGGTAACAAGAATTATTTTTCCACTTTTATTGACTGCCATTCTTTCGATTTTTTTGATACCATAAGGGCGCAATTCAGCGATTTGTGTCCAATCGCTGTCTTTTTTAGGACGGAATTGATATAAGCCACTACCCTTTCCCATCAAGTATGTTCCATCTTGCAATAGAACAAAATCTTCACTTTGATTGAGTGTTTTGATGACCGAATCCGAATCCAAATTGTTAGGGTCTATTGTTTTAATAAACCAATCGTCTTCGTTTGTTTTTTCAATGTATGCCACTCGATTGTTTGGCGTAGCAGCGAAACAACGACCAGCCTCATAAGAGAATTTGGTCGTATTCTCATTCCCTACTTTGGTCAATTGGTAATAGTTTTTAGGTTTTGCAACCATAAACATCATTACTTGTTCCGAAGAACACCAGTGATAATAGCCTACGCTTTGATAATATTTGAATACTTCTGAGCCTTTGTTCGAGCGATTCAATGGATAACGCCACAAACGCTGTGTTTTTTCGGCTGTTGCATCAACCCTAACCACCGAAAACTCCGTGCCATTGGGCATTTTTTTAGGTGAATACTCACTTTCAGCTGTATTTGTAATTGGAAAAAATTCTTTTGTCGCAATATTTAAAGAATAAATATCAGTTTGAGTAGTGTCCCAAGGAAATTGCGCACTGAAATATACTTCGTCTTCACTGACAAAATAAGGCTGATTGTTGTAGCCATTTGGATTGAATTGATTGAGCCATTTGGGATTACTAAGGTTATAATTCTCGCCATTTTGAGCCAAATCAAACAAAAATAGGTGATTAGATGGATGTTTTTGAGCCACAAGGAAGTGACTCAAAAAGAGTGCAGATAAGAATAGTGTAAGTTTTCGCATAGTGGTTTTCTCTAAAAACAAAATAATTACGTGCTTATTTTGTATATTATTTTTTTGTAATATTTACCTTTTGTATTACAAATATGCGATTAATTTTTTAATTTTACAACATTCTGTGAAATTATTTGAACGTAAAGAAGAAATTTGCTCCAAAATTCCACAACATCACCACCAAAGTGGCAATTAATTTTGACATATAAAAATTAGTTTTGAGTTTTTTTTCACACAAATAAATGATAAAATTATTCATCGCTAAACCTATCAGACCAATGCCACAAAACTTCATATACTGCCCCAAAATATCAGGATTTTGGTCTTGAAAAGTAAAAATTCTATTAAAAATATAATTGGTCGTAACGGCTACGCTAAACCCAATGCTGTTCGCTAAGAATTTATTTGCCTTCAACCATTCTTTGATAGAATAGGTAACGCCAAAATCAACCGCTGTGCCAGACACGCCAACGATTCCGAACTTGAAAAATTTAAAAAATAGGTCTGTATAATTCATCAAAAAAAATATTTTTTTCATATAAAGTCTGAAAACTACGGAGAAGTTTTTACGTGGTTAAAAGAGATATTTTTGCAAAAAATATTTCTTTCTCTGCGTTCTCTGCGCCTTTGCGTGAAATTATCT
>JAYWHK010000039.1:0-13859 GCA_043777755.1 Saprospiraceae bacterium | reverse complement strand
TTGCTCAAAAAATCATAAATAACTTCCTTATAGTCAGTTATTTATAACTTTTTTCTCAACGACAAAATAATACTAATTAATTTTGAACGCCCGCTTAAAATAATTATTCATTAGGAGCTTCTCCATCATCAAAAAACACAACGTCCATTTGGCTGTCCAGAATTTGCCAAGTATGATCTGCCAACAATTGGCAACTTGCAACATATTGATAAGGCGGATTACTGCCCCACTCTTCTGGAGCAACCATTGAAATCAAATATTTATTATTTTTTTTCAAATATAAAAAATAATCATAGCCCATAACAGGTTTAAAACCAACCTCTGCTTGATAAATTTTTTCGGAAAGCACCACACGCTCTTGCAACGTTTTTGCCTGCGCCATAAGCGTTTCCATTTGTTTCTTGAGCATATCCATCTGGCGATCCGTCTGTTGGTACATCGCTTTCATGGCAGTTCCTTTTGCCCGACCTTTGTCCATTGGCTTGATAATAGCTCCGCCTGCGGTGTGTGCGTAGGGAAGTAGTCCAGGATTCTGCGCTACTTTCTTTGGGTCTATCGGATTGATAAACTCCTCATTCTTAACATTATTCTCGTTGTTAATTTCAACCATATTCATAAAAACCTAAATTACTTGATGAAAACAGTCTATTAAACAAGAAACTTGAAAGATAGTTTAAATCGTCAAAACAAGTTTTCCAAATTGTGAGCCTTGCGCCATTTTTTCCAAGGCTGCGTTGCCATTAGAAAGTGTAAAAGTTGCATCTACAACTGGTTTAATCTTATGTTTTGTAACAAAAGCAAGCATTTCTGCAAACTCTTCGCTGCTTCCCATGGTTGTTCCAAAAATAGATATTTGTTTGTAAAAAACCATTTGCGGATTCAAATTCATGATATTTCCACGTGTTCCTCCGAAAAAAGAAATCCGTCCGCCAGGATTAGACAGTCGTGCAAACTGCGCAAAACCTTCTCCTGCCGCCGAATCAATCATCACATCAAAACCACCAACTTCCGCTTGTAATTTTTTTGCAAAAGTAGCATCATTGTAATTAGCACCGCCTTTTGCGCCCAAAGCAATGGCTTTTTCGATTTTTTCCTCGCTACTCGACGTAACATATACCTCACAGCCTGCCGCAATTGCAAATTGCATTGCAAACAACGCTACACCGCCGCCAATACCAGAAATCAAGACCTTTTCGCCAGCTTGCAAATCGCATTTTGTAAAAAGGGAACGATAAGCTGTCAGTCCTGCCAAGGGTAAAGCTGCTGCTTCGACCCAAGACAAATGCTCGGGTTTATCAAAAATTAATTCTGATGGAACACTGATTTGCTCTGCAAAAGTGCCATCGTCAGGCAAACCCAAAATTCTAAAATCCTTTGGTTGCACCTTGCTATTTTTAGCCCAATTAATGCTTGGACAAATCAAAACGTCCCGTCCATTGCTCGTACCTGCACCGTCTGAGCCAAGTACCGAAGGGAATTTTATCCCAGCGTACTGCCCTTTTTGAATCCAAACATCTCGATGGTTCAAAGCCGCAGTTTTCAAATAAACCACCGCATGACCTTCTTGAAAAATAGGTTCTTCAACTTCTTGATAATCAAGTGCTTGATTGATGTTGTTTAATACTAATGCTTTCATAATTTTCTTATTTTAAAAAATTTTCACTCACAATAATCGTCATACAATACTTTTAATTTAGGGTTTTTCGCCACAAAATCGTTTAGTAACATATCATTTTTACGTTTTAAAAACTGGTAAATTTTTGGACAATCGTACTGCATATCAAAAATCTTAATGGGGCAATTACAATTTGGCACTATCGTTTTTTCGATGGTATTCTCAGCCAATTGACGCTCAGGATTGTCTTCGTTGAAGATTTTTTGCTCACTTATTTTTTCCAAAACACGCAATAGCACTCTTTGCAAATCGGAAGGCAGCTTATCCAATGTCGTTTTATTGATGTAAAAACAAAACATTGCGTTGGGTTCGTTCCAATGGCTGCGGTCATAGTAACGAAAACCTTTGAGGTGCATACCCATTTTCACATCTTCTTCTGGGTTTTGCCACTCCACCGCATCAAATTGTATATGATCAATCATGCTTTCAAACTGGTAACGCAACATCGGTTTTTGCTTCGCTCCAATCTCAGGCTGATTGAGTAAATAACCTGCAAAATTAGCAAAACGCACTGTTTTTCCTTGAAAAAAATTAGAATCTGTTGGCATCTCTCGGTACCAACCGCCATATTGAGAACCAGAATGTCCACCTTGAAAAGTCAAAATATTGTCTTTGATGAATAAATTTTTCAATGCTTCCTTGATGTGCGGACGACGCATCCAAGTCACCATTTCTTGATAATTTTTGCCGAAGGGAATCGTAGAAAATATAATTGCTTCTGGATTATCCTTAAAATTAATATGCGGCCCAGAATGTAAAATATCCAAATCACCTTCTTCTAATGCCTTACGAACATCTTCTTTTGATTTGTTATGACCATTGGAAGAAGGCAGCTGAAAATCAGGAAAAATCCTAATTTCCAAACGCCCATTGGTTTCTTTTTTTACTTGATTGACAAAATTTTCTAAATAAAAATTATGCGTTCTTGATTCTGCATTCCAAGCAGTCGTCATATTCCAAACGATGGGTTTTTGTTTTTCATTTTGCCAGTAAATAAACGCTAAAAATAAAAAAGTAGCCAAAAAAGTAGCAGCCAATATCGCCAAATTCCAAAATTTTTTCTCCCAATTGCTATGCTGTATTGCTGTATTTTTTTCTTCAATTATTTCTTCCGCTTTTTCTTCCGCTTTTAGCAAACCAACCGAACTCAAATACAGTTCTCTATCACATTGATTATCAGAAATATAGCGGTAACAAGTGTCTAAAAACTCACGATTATGACCTTCGTCGTGCATCAACTTGTGAAAAAGCCCAGGCGAATGTCGCACCGAAATACTATCAATTCCGAGCTTCTCGCTCACGTCTTTTGACAAATCATCATAGCCGCTTCTATCGCCAGGGCTGTCAATAGCCTTCGCAAATTTGGCAAGGATCGCTTGTCGTAAAAACGTCAATTCTTCCCGTGAAATTGGTATAATTTTTTTTTCAGCCAACTTTTTATGTTTATAATCTTTTATTTTTCTTTGGTGCTGTAAAATCCGTTTCCACATTATATCGCACCAAATAAGTTTTGATACGAGCACCTTCTATGATTTCTTCTGCTTCTTGCAAAATCGGGTTGTCAATTGTACTTTTCGCAAAAACAAGATAAACGCCTTCGGTCAAATTAAGCCCTTTAATATAGTAAGCGAGCTGTTGTTTACCTTCTTCAAATTGCACACTGTCATAAAAAATCTTAGTTTCTATCACAAATTCGCTGCCTTTTATGTTCACCAACAAATCGCTTCTACCAAGGGCTACATGAGGTTCGAGATAGCTTTTCCCTTTCAAAACTGCCAAAAAAGAATGAATAAAAGTGTCAAAACTATACACCAAGGCAGCTTCTTTCAATCCTGTCATTTTGCCTTTTTCGTCTTTGTGCATAAAATAACGAAAACCACGACGTTTGGCATAAATCTGATATTCTCGAATAATTTTATCCATATCTACCAATCCATCAGCAGTAAAATAATCACTTACAATCAAATTTCCTCTGATTTCTTCTGATTCGCCATTCATTGGGGCAGCAAAAGCTGCGTGTAAGCATTTGCGATAAAGCGGCACACCAAAAACGATATTTTCATTATCATCTGACGTAATTACACCATTTACAGTTAATTCCTTTATTCGTTCTTCTTGTATCATAAAAGCTCTTGGTTTTTCATCAAACAACAATTGCTCTACAAATTTGCGGTGTTTTTTCGCTTTTTCAACAATATTTGATACATTTTTATTGATTTTTATAGCGATATAATTCGTTTCTACTTTTAAATAATGTTCAAATTCAAAAACGGGTACATCTGGAAATAGCTGCACCAAACTCCCTGCAAAACCATTGACCAAACCAGGCTGCCCTGCGGTCATATAACAAATTCGCTCTTTTACTTTTGGAGAAAAAAGTTGTCCTGTTTCTGTTTCGTGCATCGCCAATAATTCTAATATTTCGGATTGCGTAAAATAAGGGACTTCCAATTCTTCATTGATATTAAAAGGACTAACTGCACCTTGCATTACGCCTGTAATATTTTGAACGCCTACAAGAATAACTGATTTTAAACTGTGATTGTCACGACTATGGTACAAACTGCGAATTGTATGAAGAAAATCATTTAAAAATTCAGCATTAATACCTTCTACTTCATCTATTGCAAGAACTAACTTCTTATCCTTACAAGCTTCGACAGAGCGAATAATACTCTCAAAATCAGTTGTATCTATTTCTATTTGCCAACTTTCACGCATTTTAAAGCCTAATGTAATCAAAAAGCTATGCAAAGAACTATGTCGGCTATGTCCCCAATTTGTATAACATACCTTGTAGCCTTCCGTTTTCAATTGCTCCCCGAGCATTTGAAAAAACGTAGATTTCCCTGATTGACGTGGCGCAAAAAGAGTAAAATAGCGATTGTCATAGACTAATTTTTTACCCTGCTGCATTAAAGTATGACGAGGTAACGTATAGTGTCTTTCAAGTATATTTGGACCTGACGAATTAAATTCTTTCTTAAACTGCATGATTATTTTTTTAAAAACAACTGCAAATATAGTATTTTTATCATTTTTGAAGCATAGTTTTCATTTTTTTTGATTCAAAATATTATTTGTCCTAATTATTTTATTTTCAACAAAAATATTTTTTACGTTAAAAAAAACAATTAAATATTTTTTCACAAAATTAAATTCTGTATTTATGTTTTTTAAAAAGAAAATCAAAATTAAATTTTAAAAAACTAAAAACGTTTTTTTCAAAAAATAAGGTTTTTTTCAAAAAAAATAATATTCAAAAAAATTTACTTTTTCTATAGAAAAAACCAATCCAACAAACTACTTTTGAAACATAATTCTGATACTAAAACTAAAAAACATACATTATTTTTTAATTAAAACAAAACCAGCAATGATGTTTCAAATTGACTTAAAAAAGTATTCACTTGCCTCCATGTTATTTTTTAGCATGATGAGCATGAACAACACGGTTATCGCTCACGAGCGTTTTTCTCCAAAAACAAAAACATACATAACAATCAATGATGAACGCATCACAGGTAAAGTCACTGATGCCAAAGGTGAAGCACTAATTGGTGCTAATGTTAAAGTTAAAGGCTCTAACAATAATGCTTCTACTGATGCTGATGGCAATTTCACCATCGAAGCGAACCAGGGTGATGTCTTGGTAATTTCTTACACAGGCTACGCTTCACAAGAAGTAAAAGTTAGTGGTGGCTCATTGGCGATTACATTGGCAGAAGATGCAAGCCTAATTGGCGAAGTAGCGGTGGTCGGTACTCGTTTTGGAAAACCTCGTACAGACGTGGATAGACCAGTTCCTATTGATGTAATCAATGTAAAAGACTTACAACAAACTGGTCAGCCAGATTTGGGTCAATCTATTCATTATTCTGCGCCTTCGTTCAATGCCGTAAAGTTTGGTATCAACGATGCTGCGCCATTTGTAGATCCTGCAAGTTTGCGTGGTATGGGTCCTGACCAAGTTTTGATGTTGGTAAATAACAAACGTCGTCACAAGGTTTCTTTTCTTTCTATCAATGACGGAGTTGGAAAAGGTCAAGTTGGTACAGATATTAACGTTGTTCCTGCACTTTCCTTGAAAAGAGTAGAAATCTTACGTGATGGAGCTGCACCTACTTATGGTTCTGATGCTATCGCTGGCGTAATCAATATGGAAATGAACGATGCCAATTCCGGTGGTGCGGTCAATGTATATTACGGACAAGGTTATAGCAAACCAAACCTTGATGTAAAAGGAATTATTGCGCCAGCAATAATTCAAGACGGTGTAACTTATAATGTATCTGCCAATGTTGGTTTGAAATTAACTGAAAAAGGCTTTGTAAATGCTACTTTGACTTATAGTCATACTGATGGTTACGACCGTTCAGGCCCTTACAAAGCATCTGCTGGTTTTTACGTAAAAGATCCTGTAAAAGATGCAGAATTGGTTGCTCAAAATGGCATCAACTTAGATAGAGCATTGCTTGGTTCTGCTGAAAACACGACTTATGGCTTGTTCATTAATTCAGGTTACAAAGTGAATGACACTTGGAACGCTTATTTGTTTGGTGGATATACTAAAAAGAACGTTGTAACAGGCGTTTTCACTCGTCCGCCTTCTAATGCTCGTCGTTCTGTATTGTCAAAATTCCCTAATGGCTACAACCCAATCGCACCAGCTGACTTACAAGATTTATCTCTTACTGCTGGCTTGAAAGGAAAAATTAAAGGCTGGGACGCTGATTTTAGTTTAGGTCAAGGTTCAAATAGAGTAGATTGGTATGCAAACAATACGGTTAATCCGAGTTTAGGCGATGCTTCTCCAACTGAATTTAAAACTGGCGTGACGCAAGTAACGCAATCTCTTTTAAATGCGGACTTTTCAAAAACCTACAACAAAGACAATTATCCAAACTTGACAGTTGGTACTGGTTTGGAAGGAAGATACGAAACTTTTACACAAGAAGCGGGCGACAAAGCATCTTGGGAAGCTGGTCCTTTAAAATTGACAAAAGACGTTGGCTCTTCTGGTCGTGAAGGTTTTAGCGACAAAACAGCAGGTACTTGGAACAGAACTAACGTTGGTCTTTATGTTGATTTGGAAAGTGAAATCAACGAGATTTTGTTGGTTGGTGGAGCGATTCGTGGTGAAAATTATAGTGATTTTGGTTCAAATCTCTCTTACAAACTCAATACTCGTGTAAAAGTAAGTGCCAACGGTGCTTTCCGTGCTTCGATTTGTCGTGGCTTCCGTGCGCCGAGTATGACACAAAGTTACTACTCTAACTATGCCAATATTTCATTTGACAATGCGGGTAACTCTATCATTAATCCAGTTATTCCCGCAACTTCTGACTTAGCTAAAGTATTGGGCATTAGTGGTTTAAAGGCGGAAACTTCTTTTGATGTTGCTGGTGGTGTCACTGCAAAAGTAGCTGATTTCTTGACTTTAACAGCTGATGTTTATCAGATTGATGTAGATAATCGTATTATGCTTTCTGGTGGTATCCCTACAAAATCTTATCCTGAATTTGTGGCTGCTGGTTTCCCTAACCAAACTACTGTTTTTGTAAATGCGATTGATACTCGTACAAAAGGCTTAGAATTAGTAGCTAACTTTAATCAAAGAATCAATGCTGATAACAAAGTTGCACTTACAGCTGCTTTTTCATCTATGGCGACAACTGTTCGTAACAATAGAACAACAGAAAAAGGCATCGTTGTAGCTGATGCTACTGCAACACGTTATATTACCAACGGTTTGCCAAACAATAAATTTATTGCTTCTTTTAATTATGATTACAAATTCGTAGGTATTGTGTTGCGTGCATCTCGTTTTGGCGAAGTTCACGATCCATTAGCAACTTTGGCTCTTAAACCATCTAATCCTGATGACGTACAATACCAAATTTTTAGTGCAAAAACTTTGTTTGATGCCGCTATTAATATTTATCCAATGAAAGGTTTAACTGTTTCTTTGGGTTGTAATAATATCACTGACGTTTATCCTGATTTACTTCAAATTCCTCAAACGACCAATGAAGTTATTTTCTCTCGTCGTGTGAACCAATTCGGTACGCAAGGTAGATTTTTGAACGCAAGTGTGAATTATAAGTTTTAATTGGAGTTCGGATTTTAACCCGAACAATTATTCCTCGGGTTAAAACCTAAAATCCAGAGAGAGTACGATTTTTCACATCGTACTCTCTCCTTTTTACTTGTAAATTGTATATTCGGGTTAAAATAAAAAATTGCTACTAATTTTTAGCTCTTTTAAAGCTCTTTGTAAATTATATATTCGGGTTAAAACCCGAACTCCAGATATGAAAAAAAATTACGATGTAATCGTTATCGGCACTGGAAATGCTGCTTTTTGTGCAGGAATCGCTGCTTTGGACAATGGCGCGACTGTCTTGATGATAGAAAAAGCCGACGAAAACGAATGGGGCGGCAACAGCCGTTACACCGCTGGAGCAATGCGTTTTGCTTACAATTCTAACGAAGATTTATTACCTTTATTAAAAAATCCAGATGATGAACGCACGCCTATTACAGAATTTGGAACTTACCCAAAAGAAAAATTTTTAAGTGACTTACAACATTTCAACGAAGGCGAACCCGTTACGGAGTTGCAGGAATTTTTAGTAGAAGAAAGTTTGCCCGCATTACAATGGTTGGCTACGCACAACATCAAATTTGACCCGATTTATAGTCGTCAATCGTTTTTGAAAGATGGAAAATACATCTTTTGGGGCGGTCTTACGCTCGAAGCAGAAGGCGAAGGAAATGGTTTGGTTCAAGAAGAACGAAAAGAATTTTTACGCCTTGGCGGCGAAATAAAATACAATTGTGCCGCAGAAAACATTTTGCAAGAAAATGGAAAAATTACTGGCATAGAATGTATTTTTGAAGCAAAAAAAATCACAATCGCTTGTAAATCAGTCGTTTTGGCGTGTGGCGGTTTTGAAGCAAACAAAGAATTAAGGGTAAAATATTTAGGCGAAAATTTCGCTAACGCAAAAGTACGAGGCACGCAGCACAACATGGGTTGGGGCATCGAAGCTGCAACAAAATTAGGTGCGGCACTTAACGGACATTTTGGCGGTTGCCATGCTGTTCCGATGGATAGGTTCATGCCTGATTACGGCAATCTGAACATTCCACATATAGAAAGAAAACATTATCGAAAAATCTCTTATCTTTTTGGTGTAATGCTCAATGCCGATGGCGAGCGTTTTGTTGATGAAGGTTTGGATTTTCGCAATTATACCTATGCTCAATTTGGAAAAGCGGTTTTGGAGCAACCGCAAGGCATCGCTTGGCAGTTTTTTGACCAAAAAGTGTATAATCTCCTTTATGGCGAATACAAAACGCATGATGCGAGTTTCTTAGAAGCGGACACAATTGATGAGTTGATTGAAAAAATTGAAGGCATCAATAAAAGTCAAGCGAAACAAACGCTTTCTGATTACAATAACGCTGTAAATCAATCAGTTACATTTGACCCAACTATAAAAGATGGGCGAACAACCGAAGGTTTGACACTCAATAAAACCAATTGGTCGAATATATTAGATACGCCTCCGTATCGGGCTTATCCCGTTACGGGCGGCATTACGTTCACTTATGGCGGTGTAAAAGTCAATAAAAAAGGCGAAGTTTTAAATGAAAATAATGAGCCTATCGCAGGACTTTACGCTTGTGGCGAAATGGTCGGCGGTGTATTTTTCTATGGTTATCCTGGCGGTTCTGGTTTGACTTCAGGAACTGTATTTGGAAGATATGCGGGCGAAAATGCAGCTAAATTTTAAATGATGAAATCACACAAATATACCTTTTTTATACTTGTAATTGCTTGTTTTACAATTGCTTGTAAAACAGCGCAAACAGCTGTTACACAACTTCCCAAAAACGCTATTCCTTGTATGTATATGCGAGGAGGAACGTCAAAAGGTCCATTTTTTGATATGCGAGATTTGCCAAGTGATGTGGCAAAACGCAATGCGATTTTGCTCAAAGTAATGGGTTCGCCCGACCCGCATCAGATTGATGGTTTGGGTGCTGTGGAAACGGTTACGAGCAAAGTCGTGATGGCAAAACCTTCGCAACGCAAAGGAATTGATGTTGATTATTTGTTTGCACAAGTAGATATTGCGAATCCTGTTGTTGATACTACGCCGCCTTGTGGCAATATGATGGCTGGTGTTGGACCTTTTGCGATTGAAAAAGGTTGGGTAAAAGCGACTATTCCAACGACAAAAGTAATGGTTTTTAACATCAATACCAATTCTATCATTGAGGAAATCATACAAACGCCCAACGGAAAAGTGGAATACAACGGCACAATGAAAATTGATGGTGTGCCAGGCACAGCTGCGCCTGTTTTCATGAATCTTTTTGACCAAGTTGGCGGAAAAACAGGAAAATTACTGCCAACAGGCAAAATAATAGAAGAAATCAATGGTATTAATTGTACGATTTTAGATGCTGGCTCAGTGATGATGCTCGTAAAAGCAAGCGATTTTGGTTTGGAAGGTACTGAAAAAGATGATTTTTTTGAAAAAAAACCTGATTTGATGTTTAAGTTAGAAGCGATGCGTTTAGAAGCAGGACGACGTGCAGGTATGGGCGACGTATCGAAAAGCGTTTTACCGAAAATTGGTATTTTATCCGCTCCTCGCAACGAAGCGAATAACATTACTTCTCGATACTTGACACCAACGACTTTGCACCCTTCTCATGCTGTTACGGGTGCAATTTGTATTGCGACTGCCTTAAAAATCAAAGGCTCAATCGCATCAGAAATAGGTAAAACAAACGGGAAACCACAAGAAATGGTTGTCATTGAACACCCGTCAGGCGTGATAGAAGTAAATATAGAAATGGAGGAAAAAGACGGAAAAATCAACGTCAAAAAAGCTGGAACGATACGAACAGTACGGAAGATAATGGAAGGCGTAGTGTTCCATTAGGCGGCATACGCAGGTTCAATTTTGAAACTAAATTCAGCCATTAGAAGGCTCAATTCGTTTGTAAATTGATTTCTAATATAAAAAAATATTGCTCCAATGTTGAACTGTCAGCATCGTGTGTTTTTAAAGTAAGAATTAGGGTATTCAAATCTTGAATTTGTTCTAAAATATCACTAATTCGAGCAGATTTTTCTTCTTTATTAAGCATTTTAAGTATAATTTAAAAATAATTTCTATAAAACCTTTTGAAATTCATCAATTCTAATAACTTTAATCACGGGAAAGTCAAGATTTTTTAAAACATCAAAATGTTTATCATGCGATACTATATAATGGGCATTTGCTGCAAAAGCACAATCCACAAAAGCATTATCATCTGGATCACTGACGATAAGATTCAAACGATAAAACACTGTGATAAAATTAACATTTGAAAGTTCCAGCAAAGTTCTAATGACGAATTGAGCCACTTCTGCATTCCAGTGTTGCGTTATTTTTTCTTGATATTCATTCAAGATTGCATTGGTAACAGCTAATTCATATTCGCCATTTATGAGTTTTTCGTAAATCCAATGTGTCTTAGAACGGTCGGAAATAGAAACTAAAAGAACATTTGTGTCTAAAACAATGCGCATAAATTACTGATTATCAGAATTTAACAAATTTTTCATATCAGCATCAGTATAACCTTTTTCGTCCCAAATTTGATTGGCAAGAACGATTGATTTTTGAGCAAAAAACTGTGCTAAAATATTTTTTAAATCTTGTAAATCATTATCTTTGATGTCGGTAGAATATATTTTTAATAATTCTAATTGAACATTACTAAGCGGAAAAGAAAGCGTTTGTAGCATAATAGATTTTATTTTGTAGAACAAAAATACAAGAAAAATACAAAATTTCAAAATTTTTAAACCAAAATTTCAAAAGCACACTTGAACAAAGGCATTTTATACGTTTTTATTAGCATTTTTTGTTTTTCATTGATGCAAGCACTTATCAAGGCGATGAACCATTTTGACTCGTTTCAACATATTTTTATTCGGTCTGTGATAGGTTGGTTAATGGCGGTATTTTTTTTGAAAAATCAAGGTATTTCTTTAGTCGGAAAAAATCAAAAACTGTTGATTTTCAGAGGTTTGATTGGTTCAATATCCATGTTTGGTTTTTTTTATATTTTGACAAAAATTCCTTTTGCATCGGCAGTCGCAATTAAATATTTGTCACCTATTTTTGCAACTATTTTTGCAGTGATTTCTTTAAATGAAAAAATAAAACCTCTACAATGGTTCTTTTTCTTAATTTCATTTGCAGGAGTTGTTTTGCTCAAAGGCTTTGACTTACGCATAGGAATTTTTGATTTAAGCATAGGAATTTTATCATCTATTTTTGGCGGTTTGCTCTATGTTGTGATAAGAAAAATTGGCGAAGACGATCATCATTTGGTAATTTTGCATTATTTCATGGCAATTTCGATTACTTTAAGTAGTTATTTTGCTTTTTCAAGCTGGAAAACACCAAACGCAACAGAATGGATTGGTTTTTTAGCCATCGGTACCGTAGGATTTATAGCGCAAAATTATTTTACAAAATCTGTCCAAGTTGCTGAAAAAGTTAGTTTAATCGCCAATTTGAGGTATTTAGAAGCCGCTTTTGCAGTGATTATTGGTTATTTTGTCTTCAATGAAAGTTACGCAATGCTAAGTTTTGTAGGGCTTGCCCTTATTTTCACAGGGCTCTTACTATCAATTTGGGAAAAAAATAACTAATATCCGCTGTTTATATCATTACATCAATATTTTAATACATCAGTAAAAAATTAAAAAAAAATGAAAAAACGTTATCAATTAGTTACACTTTTTGTAATTTTTGCCGTCATTACCTATCTTGACAGGAACTCGATTTCTTCAATGGGCGACGACATTACTAAAGAATTAGGGCTGACCGACATTCAATGGGGCTGGGTTCTAGCTGCTTTCTCCTTGGCTTATGGCGCATTTGAAATTCCTACGGGAATGATGGTGGACAAAATAGGTCCTCGAATTACTCTTTTTCGCATCGTCGTTTGGTGGTCAATTTTTACTGTTTTAACAGGATTAGTGACTGATTTCAATATTTTTGGAATGACTGTTTCTGGTTTTTACTTCCTTATTGTCGTTCGATTTTTGTTTGGAGCAGGTGAAGCGGGCGCATTTCCAACAGTATCTGTAACTGTAGCAAGATGGTTTCCATTGGCAGAACGAGGAGGTATTCAATCCATTATTTGGATGGGAAGCCGTTTAGGTGGCGCATTAGCTCCCGTATTGTCTATTGGATTAGCAGAAATGTATGGCTGGAGAACGGTCTTTTATCTTTTTGGTTCATTGGGTATGGTTTGGGCTGCGGCTTGGTGGTTTTGGTTCAAAGACGAGCCACGTGATATGGCAGGAATCAGTACAGAGGAATTGCAATTAATTGAAGAAAATCGAAGTGTAAAAAAACCTTCTCATACGATACTTCCTTGGCGTACTGTGCTGAAAAACAAGAGTTTATGGAGTATTATGGCAATGTACCACTGCCTTTTGTATGGTGCATATTTCTATATGTCATGGATGCCAAAATACCTACAAAAAGGTCGTGGCATACCAAAAGAAGATTTGGGTTGGATGGTATCGTTTCCTTTTGTTTTGGGCATGGCAGGCTGTCTGATAGGTGGTTTTGCATCTGATTATTTTGCAAAGAAAAAAGGTTTGACTTTTGGTCGTCGCTATGTAGGGATGTTTGGCTTGGTGATGGCTGGTATTTGTATGATTATTGGTTCTTACATCGCAGATACGAATATAGCGATTATTTTCTTAGGCTTGGGTTTGGCATTCAAAGACTTTACCTTGCCTGTTTCCTGGTCGGCAGCAACTGATATTGGAGGAAAATATGCAGGTTCAGTATCAGGAACAATGGGCTTGGCTGGGCAGTTGGGTTCAGTCGTGATGGCTTCCGCTTTTGGTTATATTTTGACTGCAACAGGCAGTTACGAATTACCCGTGAGAATTATTGGTTGCATCGTAGCGATGGGTGGTTTGTTTTGGTTCGGTGTTGATGCAGGTACGCCGTTAGTACCTGAGGAGGAGGAATAACATAAAATATTTCTTAGTGTAGCAAATTTGTTGCTGCTTTTGCAGCAACAAATTTAAGCATTAATCTATGTGTTTTAATAATAGCTAAGGAAGACGACCCGATTTTAG
>JAYWHK010000038.1:0-4880 GCA_043777755.1 Saprospiraceae bacterium | reverse complement strand
TATTTGTAAAAAAATCGTTTTTTACTTCATTGCCGTCCCAATTTGAACCAGCTCCATATATTGCCATATTTTTTAAATTTTAAATTTTAAATTTTATTTTTTATTTATACCGAAAATTTTGTCGCATTTTTTATTGTCGTTAGTTCTTTGGCAAATATAAGTATTTTTTTAATACTTATATTTGAATTTATCAGAATGTTTATTTTACTTCGGGTTTCTTTTTTTTTGCTTTCATGGAACGGCCGCATCTGCGACGGCACGACGTTTAGGAGTGCTGTGCGTAGATGCAATGTTCTGCGATTTTCTTATTTATTTTTTCCATTTTTCTGTGATTTTATCAAAATCTAACTCAACCCAAGGCTTTTTCCATTCTTGAATAAAGTTTATATCATTTGACGCAGGTTGAGGATTGCAAGGTTTTATTTTAACTAACGAAGGCATCACAACTGCATCGCCAATTAGCAAGGCTTCGCCCGATTGTAAAATTGGCAAACTATCTGTAACCGCTCCTAAACTATCAGGCAGTAATCGTTTTACATAATTTTGGTCTTCTGGATTGGTTAAGCGCATTGCTATAAAGTTATTGCATTGCGAAAAAATTGTTTCCGATATTTCAGATGGTCTTTGACTTAGTATAATCAATGTCACACCATATTTACGACCTTCTTTTGCTACTCTTTCAATAGAAGTCCTTGACGATTGATATTTAGATGTCTGTGTTTTAGGAACGTATTTATGTGCTTCTTCATACACTAACAAAATTGGCGTTTTAGTATCACTTCCTTCTGTGATTTTCTTGAAATAGTAACCGTATTCAAAAATCAATCGTGTTATAAGAGAAACAGAAATGCTTAATACCTCAAAAGGTACACCACTTAAATCAATTACTGTTACATTTGCTTCTTTATTGATAACATAACCTAAAAATTGCCTAAGAATTTCCTCAAAGGTTACATCTTTTGTTCGTTTTCCAACTAAAAACTCTAATCTTTTATCTGTTATTTTTCCTTCCAATCTGTTAGCAAAATTTGTTAATTTACCGTTGAGTGGTCCTGCTTTTTCCGTACCTGCTTTTACTCCTGGTATCATCTCTTCATTTTTATCATTAACGGCTTGTAAAACTTCTTCTATGTCAAAAAAAGTAGGCGTATCATAAGTAATTCTTGCCCTTTCTACTGCACTTCCTATAAAGTATTTTTGCTTGTTATCAATGATAAGTCGCTTTAAAGTTGAGATTTGATTATGAGATTGTTCTTCGTGGCTTTCAATGAAAAGGTCTTCTAATTCTTCCGAGTTTAGCAACCAATAAGGCAAATTCATAGACGTAACGTCCATGAAATTAGCATCGGGAAATGCTTGTTGATATTCTAAATGAACATCAAATACAATAATATGAGAGTTGTTTAAACCTCCGTATGCGCCTTCTTTCGCTGTTGTTGCCCTTTGTAGTAATGATGCTAATGTATGAGATTTGCCCGAACCCGTAGAGCCAACAATCGCAATATGTTTATTGAAAAACTTATCGCCGTCTACTGGAACTTCAATATCTTCATCTTGCGCTAAATCAGCAAAAACAAACTTCTTTTGAGGCTCAATTTGACTGTAAATAGATTTAATTACTTCGGCAGATGCAGGTTCTACTCCTGTTGGTGGAATTGCTAATTTATTGCCACCTCGCCAAAATCTTTTATCTTTATCTAAAAAACCTATTGGCATTGCCTCAATAATATAAGTTCGTTCAGAATTTGTATCTTTCTTTTCAATGCAAAAGTTTTCAATTGCTGCAATTATCGCACAATCATCGTGGTCTGATATCCTCAAATATGACCCAACAGCAAGTTTTTCATCTGCTATTTGAAATTTTGTAATATCGCCTTCAACATTAATTTTAATTTTATTTGGATATACAGCGATAACTTCTGCCTGCATTTTGGGTTTTAAATCTTCCGACATTATAAGATTTTTAGTAATTGTTGATGTTCTGAAATTTGAATTTTCACAAATTTATTCTTGAAAACAAAGGCATTATCAAAGTTAGATGCTAAATAAAACACTTCGTCAAATTTAGTGTTATTGAAAACCTCTTCCGAATTTTCTGAATGAATTATTTTAATTTTACTTTGAGAAGTCAAAATATTTATTCTAAACTTATCGCCATTAAATAATGTTCCGTCTGAAAAATCTACTTGTTTATCAGCCAAGTCTATTTGTAAATTTATCAAGTCTGTTTCATTGAAATTCTGAAACATTATAAAAGGTGCTACTGATTTATCTTTTTTATAATATTTTTTCTCTAACTTGTTCACTATACTCACTAAATCGGAACGATTAAACGAGTTAGTTACTTCTATTATAAAAAGCCTTTGAAAATTTTTTAAATTAGGGTCATTTGAGGTGAAAAATTCTTTTTTTATTAGTTTTTCGTACTTTTCTTTACTATTGTATAGTTCATACTCTTTAAAGTATATTGTTTTATCTAAACTATTTAAGTACGATTTTAGTTTTTCAAAATCAATTACTCTGTCTTCTTTATTTGGTAAGACTGCAATTTGCATCAATTTAGAATGTAAAATAGAATGATACAATGCAGCCGTATTTACATCTGAATAAGAGAAAGCCATTTTGATATTTTCTACAACGTAATTAAACTGCTGTAAGTAATTTTCAGAAAACTGCAAAGTGAAATTTGAAATAAACCCTTCTTTGGTTTCTTGCGAAAAAGCATTGCAATCTTTGCCTAAAATATCATTTAATTCAAGCAAAGTTAATTTTTTTTGTTCAGGTTCTTTGTCACTAAAATGACAATACAAAATTAAATTCCTGTCATTGTCTTGTTCAAAAAGTTCTATAAGTTGCGTTATAGGTCTTTTTACAGAACTACCATAATAAAGAGCGGCTTCTTTGAGTTTTACTTGTATTACATATTTTTCAAAACTTATATCTTGAATGTTCTCTATTTCTACTTGAACAGTTTTATTTTGAAGTATTTCAAGTAAATTTTTGTCAAATTGGTACAAAAAACCTTTTATGGCATAATAACCACCGTCATTTTCATTTTTCGCTTTTTTTGCCATTTTGTTTTATTTATACGTTTAGGTGGCTTTAATTTCGCCTAACGGTGGCACTCACGACGTGCCGTCCGTTAGGCGGCATGGACGTTGAGTGCGTTGTTCTGCGATTTTCATTTTATAATTTTTCAACGTCTTCATTGGAAAGTCCTGTTGAAATCTTTATTATTTCTGGACTTACACCATTTTTTTTTAATTTTGTAGCAATATCAATTTTTTCTTTTTTCCTTCCATCCATTTCTGCGGTGTTCTTCACTTCTACAACTTCCATATAACTCAATTTACTTTTTTCATATTCATCTCTTTGGCTTTGTGTCATATTCGCTACTTCGGCGGTATGAAAAGCCTTGTGAAAAATAGGTTCGTTTAGCATCGAAGGAATATCATCAAATGTTTCTAAACCTTTCAAAAAATAAATCCACTTATCAAATCTTGTCTCTAATTCTTCTGGCTTTTTATTGAAAAGTGGCATTTGCAGAAATTTAAAACTTAACTTATCATAGAAAACTTCGCAATCTTGGTCTTTTAACTGGACATCTCTAAAAAATTTCTTTCTTTCTTCTATTTCATCGTATTCAAAATCTAATATTGCTATCATATAGATAGGTGCTAATTTAAAATCCCAATCTCCTCGTTTGGCTTGGTCACGAATTGGAAACGTTACATAAAACAATGCTCTATCCTTAAAATAGTTGATTTTGGCTTTCTGCATTTCAACAATAAAATATTCTCCATTGATTGACTTACAATGGATGTCAAATATTGCCTTTCGCTCATTCTGCAAATCAGCCGACTGTTCTACATTTTTAAAAACGAGGTCTTTTATTTGATGATGCGGAGGTAGCAACTGATTTAAAAAATCAATTAACAAATCTTTGTTTGCTTCTTCTCCAAAAAGTTTTTTAAAACCGAAATCGGTATATGGATTGATATATTTTCCTGTCATTCTGATATTTTATGAATTTAAAATACAAAGTTAAGCAAAAATAACTTATTCACAATATTTTATAATATTATTATTTACCAACACTTTCTTTCTCTACTATATTCTACTTTATATGCACAATAAGGAATATTTATACATGTTTCTGTTACTTCTATGCTGTCTAATATTTTCTTTATTGTTACAACGATTGTTGTATTGACAGCACCACAATTATCACTTTTGTAATCAATAGTACCATTTATTACTAATTTTTTAGGATTACTCTCATCTACATCTGTAATTTTGAAAGAGTTTGGAATGTAGCGAGCAGTTTCCCATGTATTAGTTATTATAGTGAGCCTGCTTTCAACCGTTTGTTTGACAGTATTTAATAGTGTTTGTCCAAATCCTAAATTAGGAATGATACAGATAAATAGAATGTAAATTATTTTTTTCATTTTTATTTATATATTTATAATGTTAGTAATCAATGTTTTGTGTGTTTAATTGGCTTTGATTTCGCAGAACAAGCAGGGCTTTACGAAGTTTGAAAAGGTTTGAGCAAAGCTCAAAGTTTTTCAAATTTCGTAAAGCCCAAGTTGTACGAAGGGCTGGCGTTAGCCGCACTTTGTACAACTTGGGCGTAAGCCCTGCTTGTTGTGACAAAAGGCTGGCGTAGCCGCCTTTTGACACAACGGTGGCACTGCCGTAGTGCCGACGTTTAGGAGGCATTATCGGCAGTGCGTTGTTGTCGGATTTTCTATTTTAGTTAAGACTAATCAATTCAGTAATGTTTTTCAAATCACTTCTTTTTATATAATCTTTTGTTGTAAATTCTTTTAAATGACTTTCTAATAATGGCGGTACTCCATGTTGAAATCCTACGG
>JAYWHK010000037.1:0-13991 GCA_043777755.1 Saprospiraceae bacterium | reverse complement strand
CAGTCAATGCTGGTGCTGATGTCACAATTAACTGTACAAACATAAACACTGTTTTAAATGCTACTGGTACAGCGAATGGTTCTTTTGCTTGGAGCAATGGTGCAACACAAGGCGCAACTGTAAATCCTCCATCTACAACGACTTATACGGTTACTATCACTATGCCAAGCGGTTGTACTGCAACTGATTCTAAAATTATAACGGTTGATAAAACACCTCCGACAGCTTCCGCAGGAAATGACGTGACGGTGAACTGTACGACAGGCAATGCCGCATTGGTTGCAACGGGAGGAGTTTCTTACCTTTGGAGCAATAACGTTACGACAGCTAATAATTTAGTAAGTCCAACGACAACAACGACTTATACCGTTACTGTTACTGCTGCCAACGGCTGTACAGCAAGTGATGCAGTAGTTGTTTTCCTTGGACAAGCCGCTGCGATTACAAGTGCTGTAGTTTCAGGCACGTATAGTGTTTGTCTTGGTACAGCTCTCAATGCAACGCTGACTTGCAATGCAACAGGTTCTAACTTACAATATCAATGGTACACGACTCTATCAAATGGAACAACTACGGCAGTTCCAAATGGCAATCAAAGCGTATTGAGTAATGTATCAACACCTGGCGTTTATTATTGCAAAGTGACAGGTATTTGCAATACTGTTAATTCAGAGCTTTTAACATTGAGCCTATATCCTTATGCGATCATTGTTGGAAATTGTCTAAATCAACAAATGGAAATTGTGGCTTATGGTTTGCCAATAGGTTATCAGTGGTTTAAAAAAGGCTATAATAGTTGCTATACATCATCATCAAATAATATCCCAAGTGCTACATCAGTTTTTCACACGCCAACAACCATTGGTGGATATTTTGCAGAGGTTTATTATAATGGTTGTTATGCAGTAACGCCTCTCTCATGTGTAAGAGTTTGTACGACAGCACCAACTTCTACAAGTAATAAAACGACAAATCAGATTTTGGCAGAAGCCTACTGGAGCATTGATTGGAAAACCTACAATGTAAAATCTACGGCAACAACGAATACCACCGAAGCAAGTGGCAGCAAAGAGTTAGGCTTGCAAGTAAGCCCTAATCCACTTACTGACCACGGAACGATTACTTTTTCTATTCCGAAAGCAGGAAATGTAAAAATCAGTCTTTCTGACGCAAGCGGCATGAAAAAATATGTTATCCTTGATGCGCCTTACGAAGAAGGCGAACACCAAACGGAATTAGAACTTGGAATGTCGCATTTGAGCAAAGGGATTTATTTTGTTACGCTACAATTTGAGGACAAAATAAAAACGCAAAAGGTTGTTGTGATGGATTAAAGATTATAATTTGAATTGAAAACGAAAGCCGCTGCCCGTGCAAACGAGTAGCGGCTTAGTTTTTATCTCTTTAATTCCCCTATTTCTTCACCACAATAAACCCTGCTTCTCTGCGTAGTTAAGATTTCATTGAGCGAAGGCAAAAACCGCCAAGTCCGCAAGATGTGCGCTTCGGTAGATTTTCCCGTTTTGCGTTTGATTCGTACTCGAGTTGGCAACGTTTCGTTGCAAAATCTTGGAATAGGAGAGGTTTTAGAGGTAAAAAAGTCGCTTTTTAATTAAATTTGGTTATTTTTAAAATAAAAATTCTACCTTTACGTTACAATTAATGTATGAAATTAATAGCTTCTATATTTTTCACTTTTGCGTTGCTGTTTGCTTTTGTAGCAGCATCGACTACCTCCGCTTTTGCCTGCGGAGCAAGTAGCAAAAGTTGTTGCAAAAAAGAAGTTAAAGAAGAAACAAAAAAAGACAACGATACTAAAAGTTGTTGTGACAAAAAAGGAAAAAATAAAAAAGATTGTAGCGACGATTGTGGCAAAAAAGGTTGTCATTGCCCACAACAAACTTGGTCTAATGCTTTGATGATTGCTCCAATTATCGAAATGAAATTATCAAAACATAATTTTTCTTACACCTCTAAAACAAACTGGTATTATCTCGAAAAAATACCAAACGCTGTTTTTCTTTCCTTGTGGCTTCCGCCCAAAATAAATTGTTAAACGTATAGATAGCCATAGGTCTATCTTTTTTTTAGTATTCCAATTGTGGAATAACAAAATGATTTTTTATGTCAATTTCTGATGTAAAACATTCATTCTTAACAATTTATAAATAATTAAAAATGAAATTTAATAATTTTATGTTGTGCCTAATGACGTGTGTATTAGGAGCAATAAATAGCTTTGCACAAGGACCGCCTATCCTTTTGGATAAACCTATTATGTTAGGCGAAAAAAAGGGAACTATCAGACCTGTTTTCAAACGTGCCGACAATAAAAAACACGATTTTAACGCTTTTGTACTTGATGCCGATTATAATTTTACCAATAATTTGGCGACAATGATTGAAGTGCCTTTGACCTTTGGCGCACACAATACAACGGCTGGTTTGGGCGATGTGGCATTGGGCTTAAAATACCAATTTTATCGCAAAGATGGTATGGGAAAAACCACTCGAATTGCTGCAAAAGTCAAAAATATGTTTGCCACAGGCAAAAAATTGGAAACCATGATGCTCGGAATGGGGCATAATATGACTTATATTGGTATTTTGGCAGCAAAAGAAAGTTTGAAATTGGGTATTCAAAGCGAAATTGGCTATAATTTTGTGCCTTCTGCTACACATTTGAGCAATATTGACTACAAAATTGGTTTTGGCATACCACTTTTAGAGCCTGTTTATCCAGTCAAACAAGTGAATATTTATATCGAATTAGAAGGTATGAATATGCGAAAACATACAGGAAAGGCGCAATACGGCTATTATGTAGCTCCTGGTTTGCAATATGCCAAAGGATTGCATACGTTTGAACTGTCGTATCAATTTGCAATTAAACAACAACTGCACGTAGAAACGTTGGAACGACGAAGCAGTTTGCACGTTGGAGTGCGTAGAATAATTTAATTAATTTATCATTAAAAATTACATAATCAATTAAAAATCAGTATTTTATGAAAAAAATAATTGTTTTAATCGCTATATTTTTTGCAGCATTTAATCTAAATGCTCAAACAGATGCTTTCTCTGTTCGTGTAGAAGGCTTAGGCTGTCCATTTTGTGCTTACGGATTGGAGAAAAAATTTAAAGATGTGAAAGGCATTAAAGACCTGAAAATAGAAATCAAAACGGGTCTTATGACTTTCAATACACCTACTGCCAACAAAATGCCGCTTTCGGAAGTAGATACTCGGGTAAGCAAAGCTGGTTATACTGCCAAAGAAATGAGTGTAAAACGTGCCAACGGAAAGGTCGAAACAGGCAATGGCGTAAAAGAAGCGGTTGCTTCCAAAGATGCCAAAACAGAAACATTTGCCGTTTCGGGCAATTGCGAAATGTGCGAAGCCAGAATAGAAAAGGCTGCAAAATCCGTCATGGGTGTAGTGAAAGCGGATTGGAATGTAGAGAGCAAAAAATTGACCGTTGTTTTTGAACCGTCAAAAGCAAAATTAAAAGGTATTCAAAATGCCGTAGCAAAATCAGGTCACGACAATGGCACATTCAAAACAGGCGAAAAAACGTACAATGATTTGCCAGCGTGTTGTCAATATCGTGACTAATTTTCACTAAAAACTAAACCGTTACGAAGGCATAAAACTTCGTAACGGTCTATTTCACAAATTAAATAATTTTTAAAATGAAATATACAATTAATTCATTATCAATAATTTGTATTCTATTTTTTGCTTTTGCCGCTTGCAAAAACGAAAAAACAATGCACAATCCAAACGTTCCAAAATCATGGAATTTTGTTAAAAATATTCCTTTGGATAGTTTTGGAATTATCAGTATGGCACAAGCGGACGGCGGTAATTTTTGGCTTTCTGATGCCGACAATAATCAACTTATTTTACTCGACAAAGACGGAAAAGTATTGGAACAAAAACAAGGTTTTGAGCGTCCGATGCACCTTTCAAAAGTAGGCGATGCCTTGTTGATTGCCAATTATGGTGCTGACAACAACCTCTGTTTTCAAAATGGAAAAAGTGAAATTTTGCCTTTAAAAGAAAAATTTGATGCGCCTTCGGGTATTGATAAAAGTGGCGAAAAAGTAGCCGTTGCCGATTTTTACAATCATAGAATTGTTTATTTTGATGGCGAAAAAAAGCTAACATTTGGTAAAAAAGGCAATGGCGTAGGAGAATTGACTTATCCAACCGATGTGCAATTTGCGAATGAAAAAATCTATGTCGCAGATGCTTACAATCATCGAGTGCAAGTCTATGACCTCGCTGGAAAACACCTTCAAACCATAGGCGAAGCCGAACAAATGAACGCTACAACAGGCGTTTTTGTTAATGAAAAAAATGTCTTTGCAACGGATTTTGAAAACAATCGCATCTTGATTTATGACCTTGAAGGGAAATTGGTACAAGAAATAAAAGACAATTTAGACAAGCCAACAGATGTATTAGTTATTGATAATCAGTTGTTTGTAACGAATTATCATGGACGTTTTTTATCTGTTTTAGAATTTTCGATTTCAAAAAATATTGGAATGTACGAGTGTCCGATGAAGTGCGAAGCACCAAGCAAAACAGCTGGTACTTGTGGCAAATGTAAAATGGATTTGGTGCTAATTAAGTAGAAAAATTAAGAAAATGTTTTAACAAGTAAAGAAGGCAAAATAGGTGATTTTCATAAGAGAAGGCTATGTTTTTCATTGCATAGCCTTCTTCGCCACAATAAACCCCGATTGCAAAGGATTCAAATTTTCAATAAGGGTGATGAAAAAATCTTCACCGTATTTGATATAAAAGGGTAAAAAATTGTCGAAACGTTCTTGGAGTCCGTTGTTTGGACAAAATTTTTGCTGTAAAGCCTTGATTTGATTGATGCTGACTTCGTGTTTTTGCTTTTCAGCACGAACAATTCGGTTCTCGAGTTGATCTAAAACTGCCAGTTGTTTGGTTGATTCGGCAGCAACAGCGTTCACCAAAGTGGCATCTACTTGCTTTGCCAAAGTTTCGATTCGAGCGAAAAGATGTTTTAAATCAGCTTTTTCTTGACTGATATTTAATTCTCTAGAAGCATTTTTTGTGACATAATTTTTTACTATCAAATCAGTATCTTGGAATAAATCTTCGTCAGAAAGTCCTAATTTTTCCATTTTATTTTGACTCGCCTCGTCTATCCAAACTACAGAATTGCGACGAATCAACATTGGGAAATTCAAACCAAATTCTGCAAACTGACTTTTGCGCTCTAACCAATAAGCCAATTCTCCACCGCCACCAATGTACGCCAAATTGGGTAAGATAAGTTCTTGATACAGAGGACGTAAGACAACATTTGGGCTAAAATACTCAGGGTGATTTTCTACTTCTTGTATAATTTCTTCTTTTGAAAAAACATAGTCTGTATTGAGAACTTTGAACTGATTTTCTTCAAAAACGATGCGTTCTCGAAGGTTTTTTCTCAAGTAAAAAAGGTTGATTTCTCGTGGAAAAGCCTGCGCTTTAAACCCCAATGCTGCTAAGTCATTTTGCGTGTCAGATACCAATTTTTGTGACGGCTGTTCTAACAATTCCGTCAAAACAATAGGCGCAAAAGCTGTTTTCAATTGCACGTCATTTGTATTCAAAACTAACAAACCGTACTTTCCCATTAAGTCGTGTATCAGGGCTTGTGTTGCGCTATGATAATGCTCATTCGAAGTATAATTTTTTTCAACAATAGAAAAAATATGCTGCGCCGCTTCGCTTTCACCTAAAATACTTTTCAATTCAGCCAAAACATCACTCAAACTTGACGTTTGCATCATTCCCACCGCACCACTTTCTTGATTTTGCCAAGTTATTTTTTTAGCAAAAATATTGATGTTGTTTATTTCATCAAAATCATGGTCTTCACCGCCAATTACAAAAACAGGAACAAAATTATTATTGGGATAATGTTTTTTGAGTTCCCTTGCCAAATGAATCGTCGAAGCAATTTTATAAATAAAATAAAGCGGACCCAAAAACAAACTTGGCTGATGTGCCGTTGTAACGGTAAAGGTATTTTCGCTGCTCAACTGTTCAATCGTTGCCGTTGAAATACCTTTTTCATCAAAGGTTTTATATTGCTTTTTCAACACTTCCACCAGAAGCGCCCTATCTGTTTTGTCCTTTTTCTTGTCTTCAATTACGTTTGCAAACGACTGAATATCAACATCATAGTTGTAAAAAGGACGCAGCGAAGCATCGCCTGTTGCGTAAGCGACATCGGTTTTGGAGAGCTGAGGTATTTGCTGAAATGGTATCGTTTTCTGCATTATTCTATAAACTTATAACCTACGCCTCTAATGGATAAAAAGTGCTTCGGATTTGCTGGGTCTTGTTCAAAATATTTTCTAAAAGAGAGTATAAAATTGTCGATGGTTCTGGTTGAAGGAAAAACATCGTAACCCCAAACCGATTGCAAAATTTGCTGGCGAGAAACCACTTCATTTTTTCTGTCCACCAATAATTTCAGCAACATTGCCTCTTTTTTGGTAAGTTCAAAATCACCATTGTTAAGGCTTTTGACATCAAAAGTGACAAAATTAATGTGATTTTCACCAAAATTGAACTGCTCAGGAGTTAATTCTGGACTTTTGACTTTTCGATACAATAGCTTTTGAACGCGCAAAAGCAACTCTTCCAAATTAAAAGGTTTGGTCAAATAATCATCTGCGCCACGACGCAAACCTGTCACTCTATCTTGTGCAGAATCTTTTGCCGTCAGCATGATAATCGGCACATCAAGATTGCTCAAACGCACTTGTTCCGCAATGGAAAAACCATCAATTTCGGGCAACATAACGTCCAAAATCAATAAGTCAAAGTGTTCTTCTTGAAATCTTTGAATGGCTTTTTTTCCGTCCGCTGCCGTTACGACCTCATAACCATCAAGTTCAAGGTTCAGTCTTACGACTTCACGGATATTCTCTTCGTCATCTACTAATAATATTCTCATAAATTTATGTTAAGTAGTCGTAAGTCAATAAGTCAATAGTCTTTTGACTCAGTGGTTTACAGTAGTTTATTAATATTTTAAATACTTAGATTTTTGGTTCTTTTGGTCATTTTCAAAGACGGTTTTAGCCTTTATTTTATTTCAAAGAAAAGATAAATTTTACCTTAATTTGACTTTTTCCTTGGTTTGTATAAAATATTGTATGACCTCGCAATTTGCGCATCACGGTTGATCATTTTTTTACCTTTCAAAATTTGAATGTCCTCAATTTTACCACTCAGGTCTATCAAAACACGAATCTGTAAAACGTATTTCTTCTTACCTTTCATTACTTCGGCTGGTCCTTTCGTCGCATCAAATTCGGTGTAATAATAGGTAAGTTCCTTCCAACGCTCGTGTTTGGGAACGCCGTCAAGTTTCAAGCCATAATCTTCTTCCCATGAATTTTCACTATCTTTTGGAATCATTTTCACCAAAGAATCAGCAATAAAATACAGGCGTTTCAAATCCGCTTTGTGATTGGTCTGAAAACGGCTTTCATTGTTGTACAAAAACTCCATTTTATTCAAAACCAATGCTTTTAAAACCAACGAAGCGTTGTTTTGTTCAACTTCTGACTTCAAATTCGCATCTAAAGTAAATATGCGAAAAGGGCTTTGCGCTTTTGCAATCACCACGAATGCAAAAAGCAAAAAAACAAGGATATTGTATCTTTTAATTTTCAATTGTTAGAATTTTTAATCGCAAATTGTTTTTAATCACGAATTTTTGACGAATTAAACGAATTTCACTAATCGTGATGGTGAAATTTAATTGATAATTTTTAATCACGAATTTTGACGAATTAAACGAATTTCACTAATCGTGATGGTGAACTCATTTTTAATTTTTAATTATTCATTATCAATTACTTCAGTCTTCTTTTGTCCAAGTATTGTTTTCCAAGTGCAAATCCGCCATACGCTGACTTGGGTCAATCTGAACTTTGATAATGTTTTTGGAACGTGCAGGAATCACCAATTCGTAGTTGGCATCTGTCCATTGCCAGTCTTTTTCAGCAACATTGTAATCTCCATCAGGTTTTTCATTGGCTTTTTCACCACGCATAATGTCCAGAGGAATGTTCCACGTTTCTTGTGTTCCGTCTTTAAAAGTTACGACAACGTCTATTGGCATAGGCATTTTTCCAACTTTCTGCAACTTAATTTTTGTTTCTTTACGGCTTTCTTTTTCAACGTTGACAATAGCGTAATCAATTGATTTTGTGGTATTTATCATATATTCTTTGTACCAATCCAGTTCCAATCCGCTTGTTTTTTCCATCACACGAATATAATCATTCGGATTCGGATGACGGAAACGCCACTCGTTGTAATAGCGCAACAAACCCTTGTCAAAAGCTGGTTTTCCAACCACATATTCCAATTGATGCTGAAAAACCGCACCAACCACATAAGCCGACAAAGAGTAGGCAAAATTGCTATCGTAATGGTCTGCATGGGTTGAACTTGGCTCAACTTTTCCACTTTCCATCAAGTTTTTATAACCTTTATAGGTATCTTCCATATAGTTGTCAATCGGCTTTAAACCAGGCATAAAACCTTTTTCCTTCAACACATTTTCGATGCGTTCAGAAGCGTAAGAAGTAAAACCTTCGTCCATCCAAGCGTACAAACTCTCGTTAGAACCCAACAAATGCTGGTACCATGAGTGCATAAGTTCGTGAATAGCAACGCCAGTGAGCGAATTAAAATTGCGCTCGCCCGTAATCAACGTTGCCATCGGATATTCCATTCCACCATCGCCACCTTGAATAAACGAATATTGCTGGTAAGGATAACGCCCAAAATTTGCGTTGGCATAATCAAAAGTAGCCTTCATCGCTTCTGGTAATTTTGCCCAATTGTCTTTTGTTTTGGCGTTTTCGACATAAAAAAAGTGAATCAACAAATCCTTGTCATAACGCAATTCTGTATGCTTATATTCTGTATCAGCTGCCCAAACAAAGTCGTGAACATTTGGCGCAAGGAAGTGCCAAGTCGTTTTATCGCCAGTGTTTTTATTGCAATTGTAGCCTTCGGGATTCTGAATATAACCCGTTGCGGCTACCATATAACGGCTATCCATGTTAATTTTCACATCAAAATCACTCCAAAGTCCATAAAATTCTCTTGCAACATAAGGATTTGAATGCCAACCTTGCTCGTCGTACTCGCTCATTTTGGGATACCACTGCGCCATCGAATAGTCAATTCCTTCTTTACTGTCACGACCATTTCGACGAACTTGCAACGGTACTTGACCATCAAAGTCCAACGTAAATGTCACAGTAGAATTTGGTAAAATTGGTTTTGGCAAAGTTAATTCCAAGATTGTTCCCTCTTCTTTTGCAGTCACATCAATGCCATCTAATTTTATATTTTTACAATGCAAAAAACCTTGTTCGCTTTCGCTCAATTTTGAAATCCTATCTTTTACTCGTCCGTCAGGGTCTTCGATGCTACGAGAACGCACATCCATCACACTACCAGGCTGAAAAGCGTTCATATACAAATGAAAAAATGCTTTTGTCAAAGTATCTGACGAATTATTTGTATATTTAAGTACCTGATTTCCAGAATATTGATTTTTTTTATGGTTAAAATCAACATTCATTGTATAAGCACCTCGTTGTTGGAAACGCTGTGCGAAAACACTTATAAAAAGTAAAAAAAAGAAAGAAGCAAGAACTGTTTTTTTCATAATTGTAGTATTATTAATTTAGGTTTGGTTTAAAATCTTTGCAAAGATATAAAAACTTGGTAAAATAAATGACTAAAATAAAAGTATTACAATAGACCGTAAATGTGTAACAATTTAATCTAAATAAATGTTGTAAAAAACTCATTATCAATATTTTAATATGATTTTTTGTTAAAAATTTTAACTTAACCATGTCATAAAAAAGTAAAAATAAATTATTTTATTTGAAAAATAAAATATAATTTTGCCACTCTAAAAAACACACGAACCAACAACTTGGTAAGATAATTGTAACATATTATTTTATTCAATCATATATCTCTGAATCAATAATGGTCAAATCAACCACATTTTGCACTATCTTATGGTGCATGCTTCTTCAAGTGCAAACCAAAGCTCAAAACGCTTTTCAAGTCAATCTTGGTGGCGACAAAGTACTTTGTTTGGGTTCTTATACAGAATTGAACGCTGTTGTTTCTGGCGGCACTCCACCCTACTCCTTCAAATGGTATCCCGAGGACGAATTAACCTCTGGTACGTCAAAATCAGTTATTGCGACACCTTCCAAATCAGGTATTTTCAAAATCACTGTTACCGATGCCAAAGGCAATACTACCCGAGATGAAGTAAAAATTGAAATCAATCAAAGGCCAAAAATACAAAATGTCGCACCTGTAAGTATTGAGCCAGGTCAAAGCGCACAGATTACCATTAAAGTATCAGGTGGCGCAAGTCCTTATACTTACAGCTGGCGACCAATGGGCGGACTAAGCAGTTGCAACAGCAATTCTGTTAAAGTTCAACCCAGTGCAAGCACCACTTATATGGTCGTTGTAAAAGACAGTAAAAACTGTAGCGAATCCAAACAAATACCCGTAAATGTCGAAACATTGTCTATTTCTTCTTTTAAGTAAAAAAAATAATTAAACCTAATCATTTGACAATCAATATTTTAAAAAATAATTGAAAAATAATTGAAAAAAAGTCTTGCAAAAATTTGTTATTCTGAAAATAAAAATTGTATCTTTGCATCGCTTTTAAAGAAAAGCATTAATCAAATAATAGTGTCGCTGTAAAATTCAATACTGTTATTCAAATTAATACACTTCAACATAAGGTTGATTTAGGAGGGATGGGTGAGTGGCTGAAACCACCAGTTTGCTAAACTGACGTACGGGCAACTGTACCGCGAGTTCGAATCTCGCTCTCTCCGCTATATCATTTTTTGTTGAATCCAAGATAAGAGTTCGGGATGTGGCGCAGTCCGGTAGCGCGCTTGGTTTGGGACCAAGAGGCCCCAGGTTCGAATCCTGGTATCCCGACAATTTTAAATTATAAACGCTTGATAATCAATGTATTATCAAGCGTTTTTTTTGTTGGGTACCGCTATGGGTGCTTTTAAAGTCAAAAAAAGTCGCCTACGCTTGTTTAAAACGTAGGCGACTTTACTTAAAATTTATTGTAATAACTTAGCCATGTGTAAAATTAAAACGAAGTTTTAATAAAATTAGTGAAATTAGATTTAATTGTTAAGTTGCGATTAGTGAAAATTCGTTTAATTAGATAAAATTCGTGATTAAATAAAATTCGCTAAGTTTTTACAATTCATTGTACCTATTCCACCACAATAAACTTACCACTTGCTAATTTCTGTTTATGGTTATGTATTTGATAAAAATAAACACCTTTTGCCCAGTTGTTGTTTTTAATGGCAAAAATACTGCCCATTTGTTCTTGTTTTTCTATGATTCTGCCTTGGTTGTTCATAATTTGTAGCGTCAGCACCTCGGTGTTATTTTCTAAACCGCTAATGGATATTTCAGCATTTTCAGCAAAAGGATTTGGAAAAATTTTTACTGCTACACCTTTCAAAAATACTTCTTGCGATGCAACTTTTACTTTTAAAAAGTCTTTTCCAATTTTGTGTTGTATTTTTTCGGTAAAAATAGGATTGTCTGTCAGATTGGTAAAAACTGCTGCTCGTGACTGAATCAATGTCCCAAAAGGCAAGTCTTTTTTCTGACTAATTCTATATTTTACAAAAAATTCAGAACTGTCTGCTTTCACTTGCTCACCGTAAATCAACGCATTTGAGAGCTTGAATTGAAGCAAATTTTTACCATTTACCTCATATTCAAAAGGCAAGTTTGCCGCACCAATGCGCAAGGTCGAAATGTCCATAAATTCTGAAAGCGTATCTACGATATACAGCTGTTTTACAGGATTCAAATCTTTATTTTTAAAGCGAATAAAATACTCAATGTCTTGATTTTGAGCAATATAATGTTCAGAACTTACACCTTTAGGGGAAGCAAATTTATTGAGATTTGCGATGTTCGATTCCGTTTCTCTAACATCAATATCTTTGGCAAAATCAGCATCGTCCTGAGGAAATTGATTGTAATAGCCTACTGAAAATGTGCCAGTATTTCCTTTCAGACAGCCTTCTACGCTTACATTCGGCATAGAACGCTGCGGATAATTAATGGCTTGATCCACTTCCAAACGATACGTTTTTCCAGTGGCAGGTGTGGTAAAAACAACAACACTGTCTTTGGGATTGAGGATTGTCATTGTTTTTTTTACAAGCATCACAACATCTTCTTCAATCACAAAACCATTGACAGGAACAGGTGTAATTCCATTGTTTTTGGCTGAAAAACGAACAGAATCTTTTTTGCAAGTAGCAAAAACTTGAATTTCTCCGCCCGTCCAAGAAGGATTATTAAAACAAACAAGATTAGGGCTTATTTCCACTTCATTGACCAATGCCTGTGTGTTCGCCAAGTTGCTGGCATTTTTTACCGAAATTGTGAATGTTCCACTTTCTTGTGCTTCCAAATTACCCAGTGCAACCGTAATTATATTGTTGTTTTTTGCAAAAGGCTTTGAAACATTCACCATAAAAAGTGATGGGTCAAGACTTACTTTTGCAATAGCGTTGTTCGCTTTTGCCGTTCCTATATTTTTATACTTTACGATAATGCTTGTTTTTTCATTTGCCACAAAAGCGTTGGCAATCAAATCTGTTTCAACAACACTACAATCTTTTTCTTTTTGCACTAAAAAATCTTTGTTCAGCACAATATTTGGAGTAGTCAAGGTCGTGTTTTTTGAAAAGGAACAATTTTTCCACAAACGTTTTTCACCACCAACAGAAGCATAAACTTCATAAGTTCCTAAAGGCAAACTTTGCTCATAAAAACCATTTTTGTCTATTGACGTAAAAATACTATCGTTTGAATTTTTTTTGAAAACAACAATGGCATCTTTTAACAAAAAATCATTGATGTCTTTTTGACAATCTTCATTTTTGTCCCATAAAACATTGCCTCGAACTGTTCCAAAATTAGCCGAAACCTGTGCCGAAGAATAGCTCAAATCAAATTCACATTGGCTTCCGCTAAGTCCATCTATTTGTAAATAATACAGTTGATTCGGAATTAAAGATTTCACATCAAATGCTTGGTTAATTTCGCCATTTTGTAAATTTAGACAATTGTTAGGCATAGATTTTAGGTCTTGACAATTGGGCGTTCTGGCTTGAAAAATTGAAAACGTCAAGCCTTTTTCTGCTGCAAGTCCAGTACAATTTGATGTACTTACGTTAAAGTTAATCGCTGTACCTTGTGCTACAAACTTGTACCACAGTGGATTTTCTTCCGAAGCATTACAATTAGCACCTGATAGGTAAGTACCAGAAAAAGTACCATTATAAGCGGGATTTATAGCTTTAACATTACCCGATTGTGGCAACCAAGTTGCAGCACAAGGCGTTGTATTTTGAGCATAAAGCGCAAAATTCAAACAAAAGAAGAATATATAAAGTAAATTTTTTTTCATTGTCTTACAAAATTTTAAAAAGAGGCAATTTAAAATGCTAAAAACTACCTCTTTGCTAAAGAACAAAATGATAGAACATTTTTTACACGATACAAAAGTGCGAATAATTTATTTTTGATGCAAATATAAAAAAAAGCATTTCTAAATCATTTTTTATTTGTATATTTGTTTTTAATTGCATTTTATTTAACTTAAAAAACTGTTTGTCAATGATTTATAAAAATAAAATAATTGAAAATTATAAAATTTTCTAAATTTTTTTCTTATAAAAAAAGTGTAGTAGCGACTTTATTTGTATATTCTACGGTTGACACTGTAGGGGCGACTTTAGTCCAATGTCATTTCCCTAATTCAAGAAGAAAAGTCTTAAAAAAAAGCGTTATTATTGCTTGAAAAATAAGTTAAATAATTTT
>JAYWHK010000036.1:0-14052 GCA_043777755.1 Saprospiraceae bacterium | reverse complement strand
AACGAAAGAAAAGTATCAATAAAAGAAGAAACCTTTTTACTCAAAACAACTACAAAAGAAACTAATTTGTACCGTCCTTAGCTTAATGACATTGCCCTTTTGGGGAGGATTTAGGTGGGGCTAAAAAAAAGCGGCTTGTCAAGTGAATTGACAAGCCGCTTTATGGGTATATTTTTTACATAAAAATAAACATAGCGTTTAGCCTTTCACTCCTTGTATTGAGTAAAGCCACCACCATGATTTATTTGTTATGATATTTTTCATATTAAAATTGTATTTTGTATTGATTTTGAAAGTCATTCGTTTGTTTGTCTGAACTTGCGAACCAATCGCTAATTTAACGCAAAGATATGGGCGTTGTTTCGATATTGTCAAGTTTTTATTGAAAATATTTGAAAAATAAATTATAAATATTTGAAAATCAGATATTTAAGAAGTGAAATATTTTTTTAGTTTATTTAAAAAATATTTCTATTTTTGCGTGCTGTTAAGAAAATCGGTAATATTGCCGAGATTTTTAAAAATCATTTTTATTATGATTACAGCATTGTTTTTGGAATTAATCAGAATTGTTGTGTTTTTTTTAGCTTGGTACGTTGTATCTAAGTTATTCGATAAGAACAAGAAAGATTAAAAAAAGGGGTCGGTGGTACTAACACCGACCTTCTTTATTTACGGTATATTGCCGTGCATTGTTTTTAGAATTACAAAGTTACATTTTTCTAATAAAAAATCAAAAATTTTAACATTTTTTTGATTAAAAACTACTTTTTATTTAAAAAATCAAGTAAAATAAGCCTAAAAGCATTAGTATTTTTGTGAAAAAACTAAGGTTAGTGTAGTGTGTTTTGTACTTTGCTTTTGCCAATAAAAAAAGCAACGCAATGATTGGAATTTCTATAAAAATAAAAGCATAATAGTTTGATAATGTGCGACTTGTATCAAATTCACTTGCTTTGATACCTGTACTTAAGATAAAAACTTGAAACAACAAAAGCAATAAAAACAAACTTGCAATGATTTTGCTTGAAGTGATTCCTGCCACAATCGGAAGTGTCTTTGCGCCTTGCAATTTGTCACCTTCGATGTCTTCGATGTCTTTGATGATTTCTCTAAAAAAAGTTATTAGAAAGGAAAAATTAATGAAAAAATCCAAGTGTTTTGGAAAATTATCACTTGCATTTTGAGTTAATTCTGCCCAGCAAATCAACAGCATAGCGGGCGTTAAAGCACACAATGCACTGACAATAAAATTCCCCAAAAGCAATGTTTTTTTCAACCATTTTGCATACGCAAAAAGGACTAATATTGTAATGAGAAAAATGGCAATCAATTTGACTTTTTGATAAAAAAAATCTTGTGCGACGGCTATCAAAAAAGCAATACCATTGAGTAAAAAATAAAATTGCCACGCTTGTTTTTCCGTTATTTTTTCACCAATAATTACTTTTTCAGGTTTGTTGATTTTGTCAATTTCTAAGTCAAAAATATCATTCACCACATAACCTGCGGCGGCAATACAAATTGTAAAAACAAGTAATAAAGATAAATATAATATATTGATTTCCAATTGTTTAGACAATAATGGAAGTAGTAAAGTTAGAATTACGATAAAGAGGTTTGGGTATCTAACAAGACGGAGATAGGTCATTTAAAATTGGGGTAAATAAGTGTAATGAGTTGAATAAATTGATCCAACTCATTACGCAAACACTATAAAATCGTATAAAAATCTCTTACCAAATTCGTATAGTCATCTGTAAAATCGTGACGACCTTCGCCATCTTGAATAACGAGCATATCTCGAGTAAATCCGTTAGAATGAAGCTCAAATTGTAGTAAAAGACGTTCAACACCTTTACCAATTTTTGGTTGAATTTCGGTGATTTTAGTACAAAAAAGTTGTGTTCTTTCAGCCAGTTCTTTGAATCTCAATCCTTCTATCAGTGGTAAAACAACACAAAATTTGCCCTTGTCATTCAATAGGTTTTTGACCGCCAACAATAAATCGCCATGCGGTAATTTCACCGTATGACGGACATTTGTTTTGTCCTGATTGGCAGAAAGTGTACCGCCTGTAAAAAATGGCGGATTGCTCACAATCAAATCGTATTTTCTATCAGTCACTTTTGCATAAGACTGAATATCAATGAGATAGCTACTCAATCGCTCTGCGAAAGGTGAATTTTGCATATTTTCGGTAGCTTGTTCGTGGCTCATTTCGTCCACATCTACGCCATGAACAATCGCATTTTCATTGCGTTGTGCCAACATAATGGCAATAACGCCCGTTCCTGTACCGATGTCAAGAACCATTTCAGCATTTTCTACATCAGCCCAAGCACCAAGTAAAACACCGTCAGTACCAACTTTCATGGCACATTTATCTTGGTAAATGCCAAATTGTTTGAAATTAAAAGGTTTTAGTGTGTCGTCTAATTTTTTCGCAGCCATAAAATTGTGGTTAAAATTTTTTATTCTTTTAAAATTTAAAGAAGTTGAATTTTTTACAAAAATATTCTATTCTTTTATAATATAATAGTTTTTTTGAAAAAAACTTAACTATTCTTTGTTTTATTTAAAAAAACGTTACTTTTGTAACAGTAAATATTAATATTATGATAAAACTAAATCAACTTTCTACAAAAGCTCCCGAAGATTTTAACAAAGAAGAAACGAAAATTTTGACTAAAGCATTGGTCAAAAAAATTGCAGAATTGACTGAGGTCATGTACGCAGAGCGAAAAAATGCTTTGTTGGTGGTTTTTCAAGCCATGGACGGCAGCGGAAAAGACAGTGCTGTCAAAAATGTTTTTGAAGAAGTTACACCGACTTTTATACGCACTCATGGTTTTAATAAACCTTCTTCGGAAGAGTTTTCGCATGATTTTCTTTGGCGTGTGCATAAATTAGCTCCTGCAAAAGGCATGATTCAAGTATTTGTGCGTTCACACTACGAAGATGTTTTGGTTCAGCGTGTGCATGGTTGGATTGACGAAAAACGGGTAGATTTGCGCATTGATGCCATCAATGCTTTTGAAAAATTATTAGAATTTGACAACAATACGAAGGTTTTGAAGTTCTATTTTCATATTTCACAAGAGGAACAAGAGGTACAATTACGGGAACGAGTTGAAGACCCGACCAAGCATTGGAAACACAATGACAATGATTGGGAAGAGCGCAAAATTTGGGATACCTACATGGACGCTTACGAAAATTGCATCAATAAAAGTGCGATTCCTTGGAATGTTGTCGCTGGCGACCAACGTTGGTACCGTGATTATATCGTTGCTAAAACGATTGTAGATGCCTTAGAATCAATGAATTGTGAATATCCTTGTTTGAAATCAGAACTGTTCACAAATACGTAGCGTTGGCGTTAACGCCAACGCTACGTATTGTTCCGTAGCGTCGGCATTAATGCCGACGCTACGGAACAATACGGAAACTAAAAATTTATGAATTATTTAGAATCATTTAATGCCATTACGACTTTTATTTTTGATGTTGATGGCGTTTTGACCAACAGCGAATTGTTGATTACTGAAAGCGGAGAATTGCTCCGAACCATGAACGCCCGAGATGGCTTTGCGATGCGTTTGGCAATCGAAAGCGACTACAATATATGTATCATCACAGGCGGGAAATCCGAAGGGGTGATTTTGCGACTCAAAGGACTTGGTATTCACCAGATTTACAGCGGAATCAGGGATAAAGTTGCCGCTTTTGAGGAATATTGCGACACTTACGGCATCAATCCTGGCAATGTCCTTTACATGGGCGACGATTTGCCCGATTACGATGTGATGAGATTGGTCGCTATGCCGACTTGTCCTTCTGATGCGGCACACGAAATTAAGTCTATTGCGCAATACGTTTCGCCAGCCGAAGGTGGTCGTGGTTGCGTGCGTGATGTGATTGAACGGGTGATGCGTATGCACGGAAAATGGATGATGACGGAGGAGGAGTAAATAATACTTTAAAAATAATTACAATGAAAACACTTTTTAAAATCTTATTGCTTGCGTTAATTATCAATTCATGCGCAAATTCATCTAAGTCAGAGATTGAATTACCTCCGAAGGAAGTCAATCTGAATGAACTGAAATCTATCTTGTCAAAGGATATTTTGTCTAAAAAATTCGTTTATTTTAAAGATAAAGCTGGCAAAGATGTTAAAATAAGCATAATACATACCGAAATGAAAGAACCAGCCAGGCTCAATTCAGGTTTTGACTATACAAGAGAACTATCTTACATTCACTATAAAAATGAAGAGCGTAGAATCTCTGTCATGGTTAATTTAAGTAGCCAACTTTCAACGGATAATCTACCAATTCCTACTTCTTCGATTTTTGTAAGCAATGATGTAAATGACCACGCTGATTTTTTAGCAAGCGAAGTATTCATGAATTACAACAGTAATCTAAAAAAGCTAACAAATGTTCCTTCTTTTTCAAAAGAAATAGAAGACGATATTGTATTGAATAAGACTTTTAAAAAGGTATTTCGTTCAGCATGGGAAAATGACCCTTACAAGAATCAACTGGGCTTTAATGCTACTTACGGTGTTATTAGTTTAAATGATTTTGATAAAAATCTTTATGTCTTTGATAGGTTTGAATAAATCAAAAAATTAAAAATGATGGAGTCTAAGGATTTCATCATTTTTTTTATGTTTCTATTTTTTTATTTTCTCAATAAAAAATGTATTTTTGCAATTGTAAAAAATAAAACTCAGCGACTCAATTCACCGCTATATCAAAACCAATACTTATGAAAACGCTAAAAATTACTTTTTTTTTCTCTTTTTTATTTCTTTTTAGTCAAAATAATTTTGCTCAAAATGCTTACACACGGGCATTGAGTTTGGTGAATTTGAAGAAAAAGCCAAAATTATTCGCCTCGCTTGATTCTTTTCGAGTCAATAAAGAGTTTTGGGAAGACAGTTTGGGTACGACAACTTTGGAGTATCGGACAGCCCGTCATTTTGGTAAATTTATTGAAGACCCTTTTTTTGAAAAAATAGATTTGAGCCTTGTTTCGATTGAAAAATACGAGAAAATTGCCAAAAAATACAATTATTTTACCATCTTTTCGCCTGAAAAACAGACAAAAGTTATTCAAACTAAGTCAAAACCCATCATAATAAGTAATATTGAGATGGAAGCGAACAACAAATCTGTCATGGTGATGAGTGTTCCGCAGGATTATAGCGCAGGTTTTTCAACAGGCGCAATCATTGACGGCACAGCTCGTTTTTTGGTGAAAAGAACCAAAGAAGAGTTAGAATTGGCTTTTTTTGAAAAATTTAGAGAAGAAATCAAGAAAGATTCGGTTTTGCAAGAATTGATTCCGCAGACTTATCTACTTTTGCGCTATCAGGATTATGCTTACATTCCTTCGATGGGCGAAACTTGGACTTCTGCCATTACGACTGACCTCAACAATATCCCTTTTGGGCTGACCGATGCCATTCTCAAACACAAAACCGAATTGCTTGATGAAGAAGGTGTTCTGGTGTTTTTGACTGCCATGATGAGTGCAAAACAACTCAGCGACAACCTAAAACCTTATGAGATTATTTACAATTTGGATAAAAAAATTGGAACGCTTGAAATTCCAAACGGCAAGGCGAATGTCTCAAAATACATACATTTAACCAATTTGTTGTCATACAATCTTTTGAATGAAGTGAAAAATGCACCGCAAGGTTGGATTACAAAAGACGATTTCGCAGCTTTGCAAGCTGAAGGTTTCCGTTATTTTTGGGCGTTTTTGTACCACGAAAACAAAGACTTTTTTCAAAATAAATTAAAATGGGACGTGGAAAAAATCAAAAATGCAAGCGCAGGATTGGTTTCTGTTGAGGATTTTTTACAATCGGCACAACAAACCAACGAAATTCTATCAAATTTTTCTGGTTCTAACGTCAATAAAATGACTTCGGCAACACAAGAACTCTTAAAACTGGTTGGCGCAGTGGTCAAATTAGAATTTATTATTGAAGGAAAATCAGAAGAATTTAGCAATGGTATTTTTATAAAAAAATACAAACCATTGGTGGACAATAGTTTAAATATTTTAAAAAATGCAGAGCAACGCAACTATGGTGCAGCCATGTTAAATACACTTCGTGTAGTGAACGATATTTTTCCAGAAGATAAAAAAAATAAAAACGAATCGGTCAAACGTTTGATTTTTTACCTTAATTTTATGACCGATGTACTTACCGCTGACGAAGCCGTGGGAATCAAGCAAGTCATTGAGCGTTACGCCTTGCCGCCACAATCGTATCGAATGAAACGGACGATTTCGAGGTCAGTGGATTTGAATGCTTTCCCTGGTGTTTTTGCAGGTTTTGAAAGTTTGACAAAAACACAGAATTTGGGTCGTGCTGCTGGCGTAACTGCACCGATTGGGCTTTCGTTCAATTACGGACATTTAGGCAAAAATGAAAATCAATCATTTTCGTTCTTTTTTCCCGTCATAGACATTGGCGCAGCGTTCAGCTATCGCTGGGGCAAAGATGCGGACAGCAAAGGTTTTCCAGCAAGTATTTCTTGGCAACAGGTCTTTGCGCCAGGTTTGTACTTCGTTTGGGGCTTGCCTCGTTCACCAATTTCTTTGAGTGCAGGCGTTCAATTGACACCACAACTCCGAACCATCATTGATGGAGCATCCACCTTGAAAGCCAATACTTTTAGGTACGGCATCACAAGTTCGATAGATATTCCAGTGTTTAATTTGTGGAAAACTAACTAACTACATTGTTTTAAAAGTTTGTAATTGTTTGTAATTGTTGTATTGTTTTGATTTTCAATTAGTTAGAGCCATTTAAAACAATAGCAAACATTAAATAACTAAAAAAACGGTGTACTAACAGTGAATAATTTTTTCAGTGAACAACGAACAATTAATAGTGAACAACTAACAGAGAACAATAAGCAAATTTAGAATTTAGAACCCCGAATTTAGAATAATAGTACAGCTTGTTTTTCGATTCTTAAATTTAGAATTTAGAATATTAGAATTTAAAACAACAGAATTTAGAATTTAAAATAAATAAAAAATATGAAAAAAATACTACTCTTTCTATTTACAAGTGCTTGGTTATCAGCATTTTCTCAATCCGATTACAGCTTGCCACCATGTGGAACGCCAGCCGCTTTGCAAGACGTTCAATTTGGAGATTTGGATTTTTCGAGAAGCGGAGGCGATACTGTTTTGTACGTTCCGATGACCATTTTTCAATTGAGCAATGACAATGGCGCAGCGGCTATGCCGACCAATCGTTTGTTGGATAACTTGACTCGTCTAAACTTGGATTATGCGTCTGCAAACATTCAATTTTACATGGAAGGCGACATTCGTTTCATAAAAAACTCGGCTTACAACAACCACAAAGACATTCCTACTGGTGCTAACATGATGTTCAAAAACAACATTGCCAATACGATAAATGTCTATTTTGGAACAAGTGCAGCTGGAAATTGTGGTTATAATTTGCCTTATGCGGGCGTTTCGATGGCAAAATCTTGTAGTGGTGGTGACTCTCATACTTGGACACACGAGCTGGGTCATGCGCTGCGTTTGCCGCATCCGTTTTTAGGCTGGGAAGGTAAAACGTACAGTCCAAATGTACCAACGCCAACAAAAGTAACCTACGATTATACGCTTTTCAAAGACAGTATTATCTTGAATCAAACGATTATTGACACGGCTTTGGTGGAGTTGGTGGATAAAAGCAATTGTGCAAAAGCTGCCGACCAGATTTGCGATACAAAAGCCGATTATTATGCTTTTCGTTGGAATTGCGATGCCGCAAAAGAAAGTCCTGCGACCTTGAAAGACCCGACGGGCGCAAGTTTCAAAATTGATGGTTCGTTGTATATGTCTTATTCTTTTGACGCTTGCCAAAATCGTTTTTCACCAGACGAAATTGCTGTTATGCGGACGGTTTTGAAAGGAAAAAAGAAAAATTTGCTTTACAATCAAACACCAAAATCCGCTTTGGCAACAACGCCACAAGTTTTGACTTTGCCAGCGGACAAAGGTTTTTCAGCTCCTGACAACACGCTTTTGAAATGGGAAAAAACAAATGAAGCAACGGATTATGTTGTAGAAATTTCTCGTTTGTCTTCATTTTCTTCTCTTGATGTGGAGGTTTTGACTAAAAAAACAGAAGTTTTAGTGACGAATCTTGCGCCTAATAAATTGTACTATTGGAGAGTTCGCCCGTTCAATTCTCATTTTGCAGGTGTGATTTCGGCAAAACAAACTTTTACGACAAATGTAGTTTCAGCAGTTAAAAATTTAGATAAAATCAATGATTTTGTTGCTTATCCGAACCCAATTGACCAAAATGAATTGACCTTGCGCATCAATGCCAACACTGATTTTTTAGCAAAAATCCAAGTGAACGATTTTATGGGACGCATTATTTTTGAAAAAAATATACCTTTGAATCAAAACGAAGAGAATATCCAAATTGCTGCTCAAAACTGGGCGAAAGGTATTTATTTTGTCAGCATCACGGACGAAAAGGGTAGTGTGATGAGTAGAAAAGTGGTGAAATAATTGGACTAAAAGTTGTTTATTTGAAAAGGAGGGTTTAACTTTGCAGCGCAAAATTATTTAATTGAATAAAAAAAAATATATATTTATATGAATACACCAGCACAAACTCGTACTTATTGGATTTATACAATCATTTCTACCATCGTTATGTGTGGTTTTTTGGCGGTTTTACCAGAATGGTTTTGGGTCGTTTTACCTTTCCCTTTGACTTATTTGGCAAAAGCCTTTGATGCGATTTGATTTTTCAAAAAGTCGTTTTGGGTTTATCCTTAAAAAAAGCGGTTTCGTCTAAGATGAAACCGCTTTTTTTTATTCTTTTAGAACGACAAAATATACTATTGCTTCATTATCTTTTTTACACCTATTTTACCATTTTTATCTTGAACTCGTAAAAAGTACAAGCCAGCTGATAAGTCAGAAATATCCAACTTAAAAATAGTTTCATCAACATTAAGCTGTTTGTATTGCTGTACTCTGCCGTAAGAATCCAAAACCTCTACTTTTAGCTTATCGTCTAAGTTTTGTTCCAATAACTCTATCCATATTATACCTTCTGTTGGATTCGGAAATACTTTTATATCTGAAAAAACCCCTTGTTTATCTTCTATTTCGGTACTGGCATAGGTAATATTTTGTAGCCTACCCTTACAGTTGGGTTTTGGACACCCCATACTGTCCAAGCGGATAAGCCAAATGTTATGGTCTTTATCTTTAAAACCATAGAATCCTCCTACCAAAACAATATCTTTGTTTTTTAAAACCTCCAAATCCGATAAGCCTCTAATGTAACCAGAATCGCTGTAACGCCAATCAATGATGTTGCGCTGCCATTTTAGAATACCATTGGGGTCAAAGCGGGCTAATGTTGCTCCTCCTATATGAATATTTGTACTGGTATCGTTATTTTCATTGTAACCACAGCCTAAAAAATCACCGTTCTCCAATTCGTAGTGTTTGTAAAAAAGGGTTGCATATTTTTCAAAAAACTTAGTTCCTTTTTTTGTATAATTAAATGCTGAATCCATCACGACCATTTGAGAAGGTGTTTTTGCCTTTAAAACCAAAGAGTCTTGAATCATAAATGTCTGTACAAAAAAATCTGTTCCTTTTCTTTTTTGTACCGCAGTCATATTAACTTCTTTTAAGGTATCTGTCACAATTATTTTACTCAGTAGAACGTTACCTTTAGCATTTATTTTAGTATAAAATATTTTTGGAGAAGTTCCCCAAAAAGATACCGTTGGTTTTGGATCGTTCTCTATTTCTACCGTTGTACGCACCAAATATTCATCGTTTTTTAGCTTATCCAAACCATATAATTCAATGCTATTAAATCCTTTACTTTTTGTAATATTCTGCTTCCACTGTACTTTTCCTGCCTTATCCGTTTTAAAAACTATAATTTGATTGAGATAGCTATCATAGTCAGAATCATAAGCAAAAATGTAGCCTCCATCATCAGTAGTGCAAAAGTATAAATCTTTTTCATATTTATCTTCTCCACTACCGTAAGAGCGAGTGTATAGGCTGTCTCCATTTATAGTCAATGCATGAAATTGAATACTGTTTTTATTCTTTTTTTCTTTAAAGTTATTTCCAGTAAAATATATAGTATCGTTAATTACTTTCATATCGCAGATAATCGAGCCATATTTTACATTTCGCCACAATACATTGCCTTGAAAATCCGTTTTTACAATATCCAAATAACCAGAATAAGTGTATGAAGATAAAATCAAGCCATTTGAGCATGTATCAATGTGAAGCCCTTGTTCACGATTTCCAAAATCTATTGATTTTGAAAAAAAAGTAGATTGTGCCAAGCCAAGATTTGTAAAAAGCAGTAGGAAGTATAGAATGTATTTCATTGTAATTTGTTTTTGTAAAAATAAAATGGCAGTAGTTATGAAACATAGGTACTGCCATAAATGGTTTTTATTAACGTAAAATAGAGATTTTATCTTCGTAGAGTCGAATATTTCCTTCTGTAATCGTAACAGAATAGATTCCGCCTAAAATATTGCTACAGTCAATGCTGTGACGTTCAAATTTGGAAGAAGAAAACTTTTGACGCAGTTGCACATTTCCAAGCATATCCGTCAACTGTATGTAGCCATCAGTTATTTTAATGTCTTTGATGTTGATTTCAAAAAAATCGCCAGTGACAGGATTTGGACTGACAAAAACATTTTCTTTACGGCTATTACTCTTAAGTGTCGCAGTCGTATATTCTTTTAAAGAACGATATGAACCTTCTTCACTATCCTCAGGATATTCCCTAATACCGCCCAATAAGTCTAAAATGGCACGAGCATAACCGCTTTCTTTTGAATCGCTCAATGCGACCTCGCTCAAAAACGCTTCTTCTTCAGCATTTAACTCATATTTAGATTCAGAAGTGAACCTTCTTAGGTTAATTTCTTGGATTCGTTTGAACAATTCATCATCTTTGTTTTCATTGGGAAGTGATTGTAAAAAGTTGTATGCTCCATCATAGTCACCTTTTTTTACTTTCAAACCATAAGCCATGCGTAGAAACTCTGGTTCTTCCTGCTCTATCAAAATTCGTTCAGCACGGTCAAAATCTCTAATTCCAATCCAATACACCTCTGTGCAACGGATAGTTTCTCGTAATTCCATTTCTTTTTTATCTATTTCATAAGCTAAAGCTCTATCTTCTTCATTGCCTATTAGCTGTGCTTTAAGTTCTGAAATAGTTCTACGCAATATCCTGATTCTATCCTCAGTACATACTGGAGGCTCATCATCAACAATAGCAGGTGGATTAGTACCGTTAAATGAACACTTTTCGGGTTTAGGAAAGGTAAGTTTAAAATCCTGTAAAGCAAATGCTTGATTGGCAGGGTCTGGATAATATTGCGGTCCATGTGGCATTGTTACTATATCTTCTGGAGTAAAATAAGTAAATGGTTCCACTGTGGATGGCAAAGCCAACAACTGTGACTGAGGTTTGAGGTTGAAAAAATTACTTGAAGGTCTATCAAATGCTTGGATATTTATCCCTTTGATTTCAGCCCATCGCTGATTTTTACTAACCTCAGCAAGGGTTGATGAAGAACCCTGTACTCTAATATTTCTAAGGGTTGGTTCTTCAAAATAATTACCAGGAAATAAGACCCTACTATTGTTTCCTTCCAATACAATATTATTTGTCCCTTTTCCAAATAAATTGCATTTTACAGCAGAATCAAAACCTTCGCCAGCATTTCTAACCCTTATGCCTTGATCAATCGTTCCTGTTTGACCGAATGTATTGTCATGAATAACAATACTTGCCGAAGTCCTAACAAATACACCTGTTCTTATCTTATTGGAAAATTTATTATTATAAATCTTCATTGCAAGAGGAGCGTTGTCTCCTGACACAGCATTGATGCCATAAGATGTTGTTACATTGATACTTTTAAACCAATTGTCACTGATGTTCATCTGAACTGACTTATGATTAGGATAAGTTCCTTCTGTTTGAATCGCAGCTCTCTTAGCTTCATAGAACTCATTGTTATTCACAATAGATGCTGAGCAATCTATCCCAAAAATATCATACTCAAAAGAGGAGTGGAAAAAAATATTGGCAAACAAAATTCCATGAGAATCCCAAATCGTTACTCCCATTGGCTTCAAAAAAGGGAAATCAGCATCTCTTGTGAAAGTACAAGAGACAAAAGAGCTTTTATTTGTTATTGCTGTTCCTTTTAAAGGGTATTGCAAAAAAGCGACTGATTTATTATTATTGTGAAAAACAGTATTCTTTGCACGAATTAAACCGCCCCATCTTGCCTGTTGGTCTTGCCAAGACATTCCTGGTGCTTCTGTATTAAGCGCAGAATAAGCCCATTCAATTTTTGAATCTTGTTTCAAATCAACGATACCAGCAAGGTCAGGATTTAGACTACCGAAAGGCGTATCAGGGTCAGGTTGAGCCATAGAACTATTGCCATGTACATAGATTCCATCCCAAGGCTCTTGGCAAAGTTTAGTAATATGCCCAGCGTCAACAATTAACCTTGCACCTCTTTCAACAGTAATTCGCTTATCTCGCCCTAATAAGAGTTTACAACTGATGGTCAATTGAGAACCCGTCTTCACAACGATGTTTGCATTAACAAACCTCATCTTGTCCCAATTCACATCTTGTTTTCCATCAATGACAATATCAGGCGTTTCATAAAATTCTGCACACTCAATGGGCTTAATCCACTTTGGAGTACTGGCATCATTCGTAGAAAGAAAAGAATATACTCGATTCCACTGACAAGGACTTAAGGCACATTGGCATTCATTATACCCCATCATATTTCTGCTACCTGAATTCCACGCATCACACAATGCAGTTGGAGAATTACATTCTTTTTTGTAATCAATATCTATATTATTACAGGGACCATTTTCAAAAGAATGTTCAGTTAGTGATAGCATATGCCCCGTTTCATGATTAAAAAAGCCATCCCATTCCCACCATTTCATTGCACCACTATAGTGCATTGATTGCATTCTATACAATTCGACAATGTGACCATCTTTGCCTCCTATACCTCTACGGCTTATGTCTGTACTATTATCGTCTTTCACAATAACATTGATAACATTTTTTTGATAGGGAAAATCTACTAATTGGGTTGGTTCAGCTCCGTTTTTATAGTACCAAACACCTCCATTTTTATCATTGGGGTTGTTAGGGTCTGAATAAAGTTCGTAACGGTATTTCGCATCACCAAGCTGATTTAATCCGTTAAGAGCCAGAGGATTAATTTCAAGATTTGCTAATTTATCATTAGCTGATTCTATTAATTTTTGAGCCAATACATTGCCATTTTCTAATTTCCCACTAGGGTCATCATAATCAACAAAATTAGACCCATCATTGTTCTCTACCCAGTGGAAATTAACTTTAATTATCCGTATTGGTAGGGTTGCCAAATGTTCTGGTGAATCATCAAGAGTAGTACAAATTAAAGGTAGCGAGCTACTATTATTATTTATAGTAAGGCATTCTATTTCTTGACAAAACAAAGGTTGTATGAACAACAAAAGCATAAAATGCGATAGTAGAGAAAAAAAAGTTTTTTTACAAATCAATAATTTTTTCATAAAAAAGTAATTTAAAAATGGTTAAAAATTACCCATGCGATAGATGACTTTGAGTTTTTCAAGTGTTTTAAATAGCATGGGCGTTCAATTACTATGCGTTGAGAGGTTCTAGCAAAACCATTGGACAACATAATAAAGGAACGCCCATGCTATTATATATAATAACATAGGCAGATTCACTTTATTACTTTAATGTTGTCCTTGTGAAACTGCTAGATTTCTCAACACATATAAAGATTTTTTTTGCGAATTCGCCGATTTTTTATTTCATGGCTTCCGACAATACTCTGTTGTAATTGTACAAAAGCGGTAAGTAGCTATTTATTCGAATAAATATTAAGGCAAATATAACGTTTT
>JAYWHK010000035.1:0-14108 GCA_043777755.1 Saprospiraceae bacterium | reverse complement strand
ATACGACTCTATTTCTTACGGACAAATTAAATTTGGGGCAAGAGTGAAGGATGTAATCAATATCATTAAAAATAATTAGAACTTTACAGCCCTGCCGTTTGCGGGATTGTCAAAGGTATGGCTTTGCTACATTCGTCATTCACTGGTACTTGCGCAAAAATAGAAGTACTTAAAAGTGTAAAAACAAAGCTAAAAAGTAAATTTTTCATAGAAGGTAATAATTATATATACAAAAAAAGAGATTAGCACAAAAAATGCGCCACAATAGTTAGCCAACTAATTTAATTTAGGTGAGTGTGTAAGGCTTTTAAACAATTAAAATGCAAATATACGATTTTATTTTTAATTCAGATTCGACCCGCTAAAAAAGGTAAGTACTTATCACTTGTAAGTAGGCATATAGAAATAAACGTGGTTGTTTTAGCCCATTGCGTAAAGCCAAATTTTCATAAAAAAAACCCTGCTGCGTCGTGTGCAGCAAGGTTTTTTATTTATATAAAATATTGAATATCAGATATTTGTAATATCATAATATCCAATCACCAATATTTTTTACACCGTTTCATACAGTGGGAAATTTTCCATATAAGCGTTCACCTGACCACGAACATGACGAATTACTTCTTCGTCACCGATATTGGTAATGATTTGATCCATCCATTCGACCACTTGAATACAATCTGTTTCTTTAAAACCTCTTGACGTAATCGCAGGCGCACCTACACGAATACCAGAAGTCACCAAAGCAGAATTTTTATCAAAAGGAACCATGTTTTTATTCACTGTAATATCTGCCAAACCAAGTGCAGCGTCAGCGGCTTTGCCTGTTACATTTTTTGGAGATAAATCAATGAGCATCAAGTGATTATCAGTTCCGCCAGAGATGATTTTGTAACCTTTTTGGACAAAAGCCTTTGCCATCGCTTGCGCATTGTCACGAACTTGTTCTTGATAAATTCTAAAATCTGGACTCAATGCCTCTTGAAAAGCAATCGCTTTTGCTGCAATAATGTGTTCCAATGGCCCACCTTGCATACCTGGGAAAACAGCAGAATTTAGAATTGTGGACATTTTTATCAAATCACCTTTTTTCGTCGTACGTCCCCAAGGATTGTCGTAATTGTGTCCCATCATAATGATACCGCCACGAGGTCCACGAAGGGTTTTGTGTGTTGTAGAAGTTACAATATGACAATAAGGCATTGGGTCATTCAATAATTTTGCTGCAATCATGCCTGCGGGATGCGCAATATCAGCCAACAAAATCGCCCCAACTTTGTCTGCAATTTCACGGAAACGCTTGTAATCCCAATCACGGGCATAAGCCGAAGCACCACAAATAATCAATTTTGGTTGCTCTTTCAAAGCGGTTTCTTCCACTTTGTCCATGTCAATCAAACCAGTTTCTTCTTCAACGCCATAAAAAGTTGGGCGATAGTTTTTACCAGAAAAATTCGCTGGATGACCATGAGAAAGGTGACCACCATGTGCCAAACTAAAACCTAAAGTTGTATCGCCAGGCTGTAATAAAGCCAAAAAAACCGCTGCGTTTGCTTGTGCGCCAGAGTGCGGCTGCACGTTAGCATATTCAGCACCAAACAATTCTTTTAGACGGTCAATCGCAATTTGTTCGATTTCGTCCACCACTTCGCAACCGCCATAATAACGTGCGCCAGGATAGCCTTCAGCGTATTTATTGGTCAAGCAAGAACCCATTGCATCAATCACGGCTTGAGAAGTAAAATTCTCAGAAGCAATCAATTCAACACCATGACGCTGACGAGCCAACTCTTTATTTATTAGGGAAAAAATAATATCTTTTGCCATTTTAGTAAATTTTTTCTTGTTTTATTAAATTTTGCGCAAAGATAAAGGTTTTTTAATTAAAAATTTGTCAGTTCTTTAAAAGTTTGTTTTTTCTTTGTAAAAATAGACTTAACTTTGTAGAAAAATGAGAATCTCTAAAATTGTATATGCACTTTTTAATTCAAGAAGCTAATCCTGAAAATGCTAATATGTTAGCCAGCATTGCTCAAAGAGCTTACCCGAAGCATTATGAATATCTTTGGGAAAATGGCGATACGTCTTGGTATGTTACAAAATGTTTTTTACCAAAAGTGTTTTTGGCGGAACTAAATGACTCTAATTCAACGTTTTATATCATACAAGATGAAAATAATGAAGATTTAGGTTTTTTTAAGTTAAATATCAACGCCGCTTTGCAAGCAAAAACTGCCGAAGATTGTTTGGAATTGGAGCGTATTTATTTATTGGACAGCGCAACTGGGAAAGGCGTAGGAACGGCAGCTTTGCAATTTATAGAGGAAATAGTATTGAATTTAGGTAAAAAACACCTTTGGCTCAAAGTTATGGACAGCAGCGAAGCGATTCGATTTTATCAAAAAAATGGTTTTGAAATTTGTGATACTTACACGTTGGATTATGAACGAATAAAAGTGGAATTTCGAGGAATGTTTTTCATGGTGAAAGAGTTATAAATAGACAAAAAATATTACGTTCTCTGCGCCTTTGCGTGAAATTATTTATTAAAATTCTCTTTGAGAATTTATTTTTAGACCACGGAGAGGCGCAGAGAACGCAGAGTTTGTTCAAAAATCTACGATTTTTAAACTTCTCCGTAGTTTTCAGTATTGTACAAAGCATTGAAATTTACTCGTCTAATTCTCCTATCAATTCGTTAAAAATACTATTTGGCAACACCTGTGTTTTTACAAATGCACACCATTGACACGTTTTTTTGCCACAACCTTTATAAAAATCGTGTTGCATAATTTTGTCATAAACTTCTTTGATAAGTTGCTGAAATTGATGGACTTCATCTTCTTCAAAAACAAGCGTTTTACTTCCAAAATTTTCTTGAAAATCAGGAATCAAATACACCAAAGTAGCTTGCGAAACACTTCGGGTTGTATTGCGCCAATGTTGATACAACAACTTATAAAAAATCAATTGTTTGCGGTAATTTCCACCGCCAGGATTGGCTTCGGAATGTTTGCTAAAATGCGTTGTTTTTAACGTAGTTGTCTTATAATCAATGAGTTCCACTGTTCCATTTGCCAAATGAATTACTTTATCAATTGTTCCTTTTACTGGAACGCCATTGATTTCGGTGTTGGTGATGTGGACTTCGCTCTGCCCATTAAAACTCCAATTTTTTACTTCATTCTCATAAAAAAGGCGAAGGTCTTTGAGTCCGTTTTCCAAGCGATTTCGATATGTTTTTGGCGGAAAAAAATGGCGTTTATTTTCCATTTCTTTGTTGAAAAAATCCAATAAAACATCTACGCTCAACATTTGTTTTTTATTGCCAAAAACACTTCTATCAAAAAAACTTTGCAATGTTTTGTGCAAAATACTGCCGTAAGCTGCCGTTTCACTTGGTTGTGAAGGCACGCCCAAAATGCTGTCAAAATAAAAACTTAGTGGACACTCCAAATAAGCAATCATACTCGAAGCCGACAAGACAAAATCCTGCAAGCGTTGTTGTAAAAACGCTTCTTTTTGATTAGGGAGCAACACTTTTTTGTCATTCAAAGAAACAAATGCTGTTGATAAAAGTGCTTCTCGTTGGATTTTTTTTGTAAAAAAAGTAATTTTATTCTGTGTTTTAAGTTCTTCTACAAAAATACTACATTCTTGTTGTTTGCCATTTTCTTCTTCGCTGTACGAGATGAAAAGTTCTTTTTTCGCCCTTGTCATACCAACATAAAAAAGGCGACGACGGGACTCTAAAAGGTCAATTTCTTCTGTCAAAGTCAGTGTTGTTGGCAATGAAAATTGATTTTGCTTGTGTTCTTGCTGGCTTTCCCAATGTTTTTTCTCACAACCAATCATATAAACACGCTCAAATTCCAAGCCTTTTGCACTGTGTACCGTCGAAAAAAATACACCATCTTGATGGTCAATACTTCGTTGAATATCCAAGGCAATGTGATTGTCCAACATTTTTTCCAAAGTAGCATAAAGCGAAATCACACTAAACGAAGTATCTTTATTGTTTTCTTGTTGTACAAATTCAAAAAATGTTCGCAACACTTGAATATTTTGCACATCATATTGACTATCAATCACTTGTGATAATATTCCGCTGCGATTAATGATGCGTTCTACCAAATTCAAAACACCATTTTCGTAAGTATTCTCTATACAATCTGTCAAAAATTGTGTTGCAAGTCGCAATTCTTTGCTGTTTGGAATTTCATTTTGGTCTAAAAATTCTTGATTTGCCAATGCTGTTCGCCAAGAGATTCGACCTTGTTTTTGTAGTAAAACACTCAATTGAGCTATCGTACTTGACGGAATATTCCAGCAACGAAAATGCAAAATCTTAAACAATAAAGCGTCGCCACTTGTAGGCATCGTTAATTCTTGTGCGATGTATTCAAGGATAAAAATAACTTGCTGAATGATGGGTTCTCGCAAAATATTAATGGAACGACGAGTACTATAAGGTATTCCTTTTTTTTCAAAAATACTTAAAAATTCGTCTGCCTGCTTGTTTTGTGCATACAAAATAGCAATTTCACTTAGTTTTTTACCATTTTTTTGAGCAATTTCTATCTGTTGAATAATGTCGCTGAGTTCCGCCAAATCATTTTCATAAGCAATAACCTGAGGTAAAAAATCAATGTTTTTCACCTTGTCGTTTGCTGCAATCAAATGCTTATCCACATTTAATTCAGAAAGACTGTTGATAACTCGCAGCTTATTAACATTTATAAGTTCTCTTGCGGCATCTAAAACGGGTTGCGATGAACGATAATTCTCTTTCAACACGACAACTTGAATGTCTTCTTGGTATTTTCTATAAAAATCATCAAAACTTTGCAAACGTGCGCCTTGAAATTCAAAAATAGCTTGGTCGTCATCACCAACAATAAAGACGTTTGGATTGTCCCAATAAGACATCAACGTTTTCAAAATATGGTTTTGCGAGCCATTCGTATCTTGAAATTCATCTACTAAAAAATACAAATATTGTTCTTGGTAATTGAGCAAAAGGTTTTCGTTTTCTTCAAAAGCCTTAATCACCCAATTGATCATGTCGTTAAAATCATAACGATTGGCGTTACTCAATTTTTGTTGATAAACAGGAAAAAGCTGTGCAGCTTCTCGTAAAACATTCATTTTCAGAGCAATTTCATCAAACTCTCGTTGTTTAAAATCGCCTTTTTGAGCAGTTTTAGTATTTTTTTTATAAAAAAAATCATCGCTTATTTTGAGCTGTGCCAAATAATCATCAATCATCGTTTCGATGTGCGCCAACGTCCAGTCTTCTTTTTTTATCAGTTCAAAAAGGTTTGCCAAATGATTTTCATAAAAATAATCACTCTTATTTTTGATTAAAATATGCGCAGCGGGCAATTCGTCTAAAATACTACGAATCAAATCTGTTTTTTCTAATTTGGTCAAAATTTCAAGTTTATTTCTTCCAAAAAATTCAGGGTTACTCTTGATAACGTGCGAGCAAAAAGCGTGGTAAGTAAAAATATGAACCTTGTGCGCTTCTGGTCCAATGAGTTCCAACAAACGTTGTCGCATCGCAATCGAACCAGCATCAGTATAAGTCAAGCACAAAATATTGTGTGCTTGAGCATCTGTTTTTATCAAAATATTGCCAATTCTTGAAGCTAAAATATGCGTTTTACCAGTTCCTGGACCAGCCAAAACCAAAATAGGCCCTTCTGTTTCTTCAACAGCGTGGCGTTGTGCGTCGTTGAGTTTTGTCAGCGAGCTAAGGAAAAATTCGTTATATGACGTAGGTGATGTTAGCAAAAATATAATTTTAAATTTAATTTTTTGCGAAGTTAGTAATTTTTGAAAAAATAAAATAAATTCCATAAGAAAAACCATACCTTTGCAGCGATTTTTTTATTTTAAAATGCCTACAATAAGAAACATAGACCATATTGTAAAAGAAGTGTTGAATATTTTTTCGACACATCTCGAAAACAACAGCTACCGCAAAACGCCTGAACGCTTTGCCATTCTTGAAGAAATTTATCGTCGTGACGATCATTTCGATGCGGAAGCCTTGTATATTCACATGAAAAATCAAAATTATCGAGTAAGCCGAGCAACGGTTTACAACACGCTCGAGCTTTTGGTAAGTTGTGATTTGGTGAAAAAACATCAATTTGGTAAGAACTTAGCGCAATACGAAAAATCTTATGGCTACAAACAACACGACCATGTGATTTGTGCGGATTGTAGCAAAGTGGTAGAGTTCTGCGATCCACGCATCCAACAAATCAAGAATATGGTTGGCGAATTGCTTAATTTTGAAATTACGCATCATTCGCTAAACCTTTATGGCATCTGTGGTTCATGTCAGATAAAAAGACAAAAAACGTAATTTTTTAAACGAATTTAATATAAAAATATGCTTAACAATCTTAATAGCATTGGAAAAAAAGCAACCCGTGATGGTTTCGGAGATGGACTTCTTGAAGTTGGTAGAGCAAACGATAAGGTGGTTGCGCTTTGTGCCGACCTTTTAGGTTCTCTTAAAATGAATGCTTTTGTAAAAGAATTTCCTGAGCGTTTTGTTCAAGTTGGTATCGCTGAGGCAAATATGATTGGCATTGCCGCTGGTATGGCAACCGCTGGAAAAATTCCATATACAGGAACTTTTGCGAACTTTTCTACCAGTCGTGTGTATGATCAAATCCGTCAAGCGGTGGCTTACTCAGATAAAAATGTTAAGATTTGTGCTTCTCATGCAGGATTAACGTTGGGCGAAGATGGTGCAACACACCAAGTTTTGGAAGACATCGGAATGATGAAAATGCTGCCAGGAATGACTGTGATTAATCCTTGCGATTATCATCAAACAAAAATGGCGACGATTGCAATTGCGAATCATCATGGGCCTGTATATTTGCGTTTTGGTCGTCCGAGTTGGCCAATGTTCACAGAATCATTTAAGTTTGAAATAGGAAAAGCGTTATTGCTTGCGAAAGGTACAGACATTACGATTTTTGCAACAGGACATTTGGTTTGGACAAGTATTGAGGCAGCAAAAGACCTTGCATTAGAGGGAATTAGCTGCGAGATTATCAATATTCACACCATTAAGCCTTTGGACGAAGAGGCGATTTTGGACAGCGTAAGCAAAACTCGTTGTTGCGTAACAGCCGAAGAACATCAAATCAATGGTGGTTTGGGCGATAGTGTTGCAAATGTTTTGGCAAGAAAAATGCCAACACCACAAGAATATGTTGCAGTTCAAGATACTTTTGGAGAAAGCGGAACTCCTGACGAATTGTTAATCAAATATGGCTTGGGCAAAGTAAATGTTATTGCAGCTGTAAAAAGAGCTTTGGCAAGAAAAAAATAATATTTTTTAGTTTTTTATATATGCGATTAAATTTATTTTTTATTATTGCCTTTCTTTGTTCTTCTTTTCTCAATGCACAAAATTACGTTATTGAAAAATTAGGCCCTCAAATTAATACCAGTGCTGACGAAATCACACCCATTATAGACTGGGACGGAAAAGTTATTTATTTTACTCGAGTTGGCTACCATGACTTTGATAAATCGCTCATTATGTGGGGCGAAGACCAAAGTAAAATCATGTCCACTGACGATTATAATAAGACTTTAAGAGAAGTATATTCAAAGATTGCAGAAACCTTTGTCATAGACCCTATCCGTTCATCTTTCAACCAAGACGTTTGGATTGCCAATTCTGAAAATGGAGAGTTCGACAAAGTTGTTCACCCAAGCGCACCCATCAACAATGCTTTGCCCAATAGCATTAGTTCTATGGCACCAGAATTGCGGACATTTGTCGTCATCAATCAATTTATTCCAGACGGAGGAATGGATATTGGGTTTTCCATCGTACAGCAAACTACTGATTCCAGTTGGACTTTTCCAAAACCTTTGACCATCAAAAATTATTATACCTACCAATCCAGCACAAGTCTTTCTATGAGTAGCGATGGGCAGGCTATAGTTTTGGCACTGAGTCGGTTGGATTCGCAAGGCGACACAGATTTGTATGTTTCTTTCAAAGACAGCGATACGACTTGGACTGCGCCACGAAACCTTGGAAAAAGCGTCAATACCAAATTCCGAGAAACCACACCACACCTTTCTACGGACATGAATCGTTTGTATTTTTCATCAAATAGAACGGGAGCATTAGGCGGAATGGATATTTATTATGTAGAAAGACAAGATTCTTCATGGTCGAATTGGTCAGAAGTTCGACAATTTGTTTTTCCAATCAATTCAAAATTTGACGACAGTCAGCCACAATTCAATGCAGCAACAGGGCAATTTTATTTTACGTCCAAACGAGAAGGTTCAAGCGATATTTATCGTGTTCAAACTGCACCGCCCATGCCTTTGACGGTGACAATAAAAGGAAAAGTGGTGAATAGCAACAACGAGCCAATTGATGCTGATATTTTGTTCGGTGAAGCGAAAGAAAAATATTATCAGTATATTAATTATACAAAAAATGGAGAATTTACGATTACGATTCCAAAAGGTGAAGAATACAAAATTGTCGCTAAAAAAGAAGGTCACTACGGACAAGCAAATGTTGTAAAAGTCGAAAAATATAAGAATTTTCCAGGAGGTTTTCACCTTGATGTGATTCTTGACCCAATCAAAGAAGAAGGTAAAATTACGCTTAATAATCTTTATTTTAAGCAATCAGAAGCTGTTATTTTAGACAAATCTTTTCCCGAATTGGAGAATTTAGCGGATATTTTGACAGAAAACCAAGATTTAATGATTGTAATTGGAGGACATACGGACAATACAGGAAAGGCTGATGAACTGCAAGCCCTTTCGGAACGTAGGGCGGAAGCTGTCAGAGATTTTTTAATTGGACAAAAAATTAGTACAGATAGGATTCAAACCGTCGGTTATGGTGGAACTGTTCCCATTTTTGAAACACCTAAAAATGAGGAGCAACGTCAAAAAAATAGACGTGTTGAAGTAAAAATTTCTAAGAAAAAATAAAAATCACGAATTGTCTTACACGAGATTGAAAAAATTGTTGTTTTGTAAAATATTCTTACAAAACAACAATTTTTTTTTACCTTTGTATCAAATTTTTTCAAAATGATACGACCTTTCCAACTTTTTGACCAAAACCACTTAGCCGCAATTGCAGCTTGTTTTTTAGCATTAATTGCTGTTATTTTTTATGCAAAAAAAGAACAAGCGATTCAGCATCGCAAACGTGATGTTTGGATTTTTACGATCGTTTTTATACTAATAGAAATGGCGTTGGTTGGCAGTAAAATCATCCAAAAAGAATGGTCTATTCAATATAATTTACCTTTGCATTTGTGCGACTTTTCAGCATTTACTATAATTTACGCTTTACATACACGCTCTCGCAAAGCATTTGAGTTGGGTTATTATTGGGGCTGTGTTGGCGGACTTATGGCAATTGCAACACCCAATATCCAGACGATTGATTGGTATTTTACTCCTTTTTTTGTTTGGCATTTGTTTCTAATCGCTGGACCATTTTACCAAATGTTGGTGGATAATTTCCGACTTTCTTACAAAAGTATTTATACAACTTTGGCGACGACCATACTTTTAGCTTCTATAATGATGCTTTTTAACAGTTGGTTGGGTAGTAATTATATGTTTGTTAGTGAAAAAATCACCTCGTTTGATGCTTTGGGTTTGCCAAATTACCCATATTATTTGCCTTATTTGGCTTTGATTGCACTTGTAATGTTCCATTTATTTTGGGCAGCGAGCCTATTGATTCGTAAAAAATAAACAAATAGATAGTAGTATTTTAGCAAGGTTTAATTACTTTTGCTATTTATCAAAAAAATATATGATGACTCGCTTTACAGATTTTGACATACAACTTTTTCGTAGTGGAAAACATTTTCGCATTTATGACAAATTGGGCAGCCATTTGACACAAGATGAGAATGGACAAGACGGAACATATTTTGCTGTCTGGGCACCGAATGGAACACAGGTCAGTGTCGTTGGACATTTCAACAATTGGAATGGTGACAAACACCAGCTTACAGCAAGATGGGACGGTTCTGGTATTTGGGAAGGTTTTATCCCAAATATCGGTAAAGGAACTGTTTATAAATACCAAATCACCAGTTACGATGGTAAAAAATTCCAAAAAGGCGATCCTTATGCTCGTCGTTGGGAAATTCCACCAGCAACGGCTTCCATCGTTTGGGATACTTGGTACGAGTGGTCTGACGATACTTGGATGAAGGAACGCCAAGAAAAAATAGGCAAACCTCAGCCCATGTCTGTTTATGAAGTACATTTGAGTTCTTGGAAAAAGAAAGTTTTTGGTGACGCTGGAGCATTATCTTATATAGAATTGGCGGACGAATTGGTAGCGTATGTCAAAAAAATGAAATTTACGCACGTCGAGTTGATGCCCGTTATGGAGCATCCCTATGGCCCTTCATGGGGTTATCAAATTACAGGTTATTTTGCGCCAACGAGTCGTTTTGGCTCACCACAAGATTTTATGTATTTGGTAGAGCGTTTTCATAAAGAAAATATTGGCGTTTTATTGGATTGGGTGCCTTCGCATTTTCCGACAGATGGTCATGGATTGTCTTATTTTGATGGGACACACCTCTACGAACACGCCGACCCAAGGAAAGGTTATCATCCCGATTGGAAAAGTTTGATTTTTAATTATGGAAGAAATGAAGTTCGTAGTTTCTTGATTTCCAATGCTTTATTTTGGTTGGATAGGTATCATATAGATGGTTTGCGTGTGGACGCAGTGGCTTCGATGTTGTATTTGGATTATTCTCGAAAAGAAGGCGAATGGATTCCGAATGAATATGGAGGTAAAGAAAACCTTGAAGCCATTCATTTTTTGAGAGAAGCAAACGAAGCTGTTTATGCCAATTATCCAGATACTGTGATGATTGCTGAGGAAAGTACTGCTTTTGCAGGCGTTTCAAAACCTACTTATGAAGGTGGTCTTGGTTTCGGTCAAAAATGGATGATGGGTTGGATGCACGATACGCTTCGATATATGGGTAGAGAAACGCAGCATCGCCGTTGGCATCAAGAAGAAATTACTTTTAGTATTGTTTATGCTTTTTCTGAAAATTTTATGATGCCGCTTTCTCACGATGAGGTAGTACATGGAAAAGGCTCGCTTATCGGACGTATGCCTGGCGATGAATGGCAAAAATTTGCAAATCTCCGTGCCATGTTCACTTATATGTTTACGCATCCTGGAACAAAATTGCTGTTTATGGGAGGAGAATTTGGACAGTTTGAAGAATGGAGTCACGATAGAGGATTGGATTGGCACGTTATTGCAGATAGTCCATTGCGACAAGGTATGCAGCGGACGATTCAGGATTTGAATGAGTTGTACAAAACAAAAGAAGCCCTTTATGAGCTACAATTCTCCAACGAAGGTTTTGAGTGGATTTCTTTTGATGATAGAGAAAATAGTATTATTAGTTATATCCGAAAAGATAAAGCAGGAAATTCCTTGCTTGTTGTTTGTAATTTTACACCAAAAACAATGGAACAGTATGAGTTAGGTGTACCAACGGCTGGTGTTTGGAAAGAAATTTTCAATTCTGACAATGCCATTTATGGAGGAAGTAATCAGCTCAACAATGATGAAATAAAAACAACTGACAATGAAAAACACCAACGTCAGCAAAGCCTAAGTATAAAAATCGCTCCTTTATCAACGATGGTTTTTGAATGTATAAAGGTAGAAAAGAAAAAAATTGTAAAAAAATCAGTAGCTAAAAATAAAAAATAATTTTAGAATTTATATTGTAATGTATTGATTTTCAACACATTATTTTATATTTAAAATTAGAATAACCAATAAATATATTTGGATAAAACGTTAAAATTATCCAAATTTGCATTGTAAAACGTATGTTTTTTGATAAAAAACACTAAATTTGTTTCAGAATTTATAAAAAAATTTAAAAAAATGAAAAAAATCGTATTGTCTTTTTTGCTTTTTTGTTTTGCTATTGCAGCTGTTTCAGCACAACAAGCAAGCACTTCAGCACCAAGTGTATCAGATGAATCAACTGTTTTCCCTAAGTTTTTGGACGGTGGCGACAATGGTTTGGCAAAATATCTTGCTAAAAATGTAAAAACACCAGCAGGTGACCGCAAAGCAGGTGCTGTTGTTGTTTATTTTTGGGTGGACACAGAAGGTGTTGCTTCGGGACACCGTGTATTCAGAAGCATTGGTTCTCCTGAACATGATGCAGCAGCTTTGGAAGCTGTGAAATCAATTGCTCGTTGGACACCAGGCACTATGGCTGGTAAAGCTCGTAAAATGGGAACAAAAGTAAGTGTTGATTTTTAAAAGAAAATCAAGTAACTATTTACCACTTTTGCAATTTTTCACCACGGAGAAACGGAGAACACAGAGTTTGGCAAAAAAATTAGCCGAAGGCTAATTTTTTTGTCTCCGTGACCTCTGTTTCTCCGTGGTAAAAATAAAAAATCTTCGATTTTTCAACGCTAAATAGTTATAAAATCAAGCCATCAAAAAAGCCTGTGTAATTTGATTTACACAGGCTTTTTGTTTATAATTTCACTACGTGTTACTTGAATTCATCATTAATTTAGCCCCAATACTTATTAAATAAAAAATAATATATTTGTAAAAATTTTAATATAATGAATGCAAAAGAAAAAATCTATAAAGTCATTTATGTTTTTGAGAATGGCAATCAAAAACCAAATTACGATGCTTTGACTGTACTTCCCGATGGAATGAATCAAACGAAGCAAATTACTTACGGCAAATTGCAAACCACCGAACAAGGAAACTTGGCAATTTTACTAAAAATGTACATCAATGCAAATGGAAAATACGCCAAACAACTCAAACCTTATTTGGCGCTTATTGGCGAAAAACCATTGCACACAAGTACAAAATTCAAAAATTTATTGATTACTGCTGGAAAAGAAGACAAAATTATGCAGCAAACGCAAGATGATTTTTTTGACAATATTTATTGGAAGCCCGCAGCTGCATTTTATCGTGCCAATGGTTTTCAAACGGTCTTGGCGATGTTGGTAATTTTTGACGGCTATATACACAGCGGTGGTATTCCTGATTTTTTGCGCAAGCGGTTCAGCGAATTTCCTCCTAATAAAGGTGGCAATGAAAAAGAATGGATTGATAGTTACGTAGAAGTAAGGCATCAATGGCTAAAATACCATAGCAATAAGGTTTTACAAAACACAGTTTATCGTACGAATTGTTTCAGAAGCCAAATTGCCAGTAACAATTGGGATTTGTCGCAACCTATAAATGTACTCGGGGAGCAAATCTTATAATTGTCGTCCAAAATTTAAGTATTGAAAATAGGTTTTTTCCACAAATAAACTCAATGTTGAGAAATAATACAGCAAACAAAATTTAATTGATAAATTTTTTTCAAAAAAGATTCAAAAATTTTTATTTTTTTTAAAATTATAAGTACTTGATAATCAATGTTTTATATTTTAAAAATAAAAAATTATAAAAAAATAAAAATTATTTTTTGAATTATTTTTTTTACAAAAATAAAATTATTTTTCACAAAAAATAAAAAAAAAAGATGTAAGTTATTGATTATCAATTGTTAGTTGTCAATAATTAATTATATTTTTTAGTACAACAGCCAAAAAGTGTTATTGCACAGGTTCTCAGAAGACTGCATCTTTGTATTATAAATAAGAAACGTAAGGGACGACAGAGTATTATTTATGATTCAAAAGTAAAAGTTTCGACAAAAGAGTCAGCTTAGTTTTGGATATGTTCATGGGATTTAAAGGTTCAAAATTGAGCCAGATTGACAAGGGACGGTCATTATAATCTGGCTCAATTAAAACCACTTAAAAATCTAAAAGTCAAAAGAATAAATTTAAAATATAAAAGTAATAAAACTTGATTTTAAATATTTGACTACTCAAACCGAAAAGGTTAATATTAATATATACAGTAGCTTTCAAAAAAAATTATGCAAAATGGAAAGTTGAAAGCTACTGACCGAAGAATTTATGTTCATGGGATTATAATTTGTTGTTGAAAAGTCGTTGCAAAAGAGTAACGACTTTTTTTT
>JAYWHK010000034.1:0-14203 GCA_043777755.1 Saprospiraceae bacterium | reverse complement strand
ATTAGACTGATTTTCATGATAAATCAAGATTTTATTATACATATTTCATGATAAATCATGAAAATCAGTTCAATCAGTGTTCTATTTTTTTCGGGATTCCATCCCGTTTTATGTATATACGCCTACATATAGCGTTTTAGGCACTTTTTTTGCCTATATGATAAAGAACAATGACAATTTTTAAATTTCATATAAATGAATAAATTTTTAATTTTTATCTTTTTGATTATCAGCTTATTAGACATTAAAGCTAATAATGTTGATAGTTTGAGAAATATTGCAAATGGGCAGTCTGGCGAAGCTAAAATCAACTCGCTCAATCAATTTTCATCTTATTTGCTAAAAAATAAACAATTGCAAGGAGCAAATAATTTGGCAAATGAGGCGTTAAACGAAGCAGAAAATGCCAATTTGCAAGATGATGTTGCGACAGCAAAAGAAAATTTGGCAATGGTTTGTTTTGAAAAATTTGACAACACAAGTGCTGTTAAGTTTTTGACCGAAGCCTTGCGTATTCGTGATGCCTCGAAAAATCATAAGGCAATTGCGGCAACTCGGACGATGATTGGTCGTGTATTTTTGCAACAAAACGATTATGAAAGTGCAATTCAACACTTTACTCGTGCGATTGAGTTGAGTTTGAGTGAAAAAGATAAAAATGGCGAAGCCGAAGCCTCAAAATATTTGGGTGATGCTTACGTTGGGAAAAAGATTTTTGGAAAAGCCCGTGAAAGCTACCAAAAAGCAATGGATATTTTTATTGCTGCCGAACAACCGCAAAAAGCGGCTGATATTGCTACAAATTTGGGTAATATTGTGAGTGAATTGGCGGATTATGATGGAGCTTTGACTTATTATCAGACATCTTTGGATTTGAATACTTCTACGAATAATATGCCTAATATTGCTCGTGATTTGACGAATTTGACTCGAATTCATGCGCATCAAGGCAATTATGATGAAGCAAAGCATTTTTCTGAAATGGCGTTGGGCTTGAATACTCAGCTAAAAAATAACTTAGGACAGGCACAAGTACAAGCGATTTTGGGCGAAATGTACCATTCAAAAGGCGATAAAACAGCTGCGGAAACTGCGCTGACTCAAGCTGTAAGTTTGGCACAAACAGTAAATAAAACACCTGGTGTTGAAGCAATTTTTTTACAGATTGCACAGGTCTATAAGACGATGGGCGATTTGCCAAAGGCTTTTGATTTTATGAATTTCTATACAAAAGCAAAAGACGAAGTGGCAGCATCTGAGAAAAATAAAGCTTTGTTGGAAATGACAACTCGTTACGAAAGCGAGTTTGAATCTCGTCAGAAAGGACAACAAATTGCGTTGTTGGAATTAGAAAAATCCAACAGCCAAAAGAAAATATGGATGTTACTGTTGTTGGCGGCTGCGTTGGCTGCGGTAGGCTTTTTGGCATACAGCAATTACATGATGAAAAAGAAAGACAATGACCTTTTAAAAGTGAAAAACGATGAAATTTCTGAAAAAAATGCACTTTTAGACGAAAAAAATGACCGTTTGGAAGTTCAACGTACTTCGTTGGAAGTGATGAATGACAAACTTCGTTATGAAATGGCAGAGCGTGAAGCTGTCGAAAAAGTATCTTTTGACCGTGATAATTTTTTGGTGAATGTAAGCAATCAGATGCGTACACCTATCAATGTGATTTCTGGTTTGTCGCATTTATTGTTGGATCAGCAACCAAAAACGGAGCAAATTGACCATTTGCGAACACTACAATTTTCGGCAAATAGCTTATTGGTTTTCATCAATGATATGCTGGACTTTTCAAAGATTGAAGCTGGAAAACTGAACGCTGATTTTAGAGAATTTGAACCACACAAATTATTGACTGAGGTGCGTGAGCGTTTTACAATGCCAACGCAAAACAAAGGTGTAAAGCTGAATTTTGTGGTGAATGAAGGGATTCCGAACCGTGTTTTGGGCGACCCTGCTCGATTGAATCAGGTGATTTCTAATATCTTACAATTCTCTACGCACACGACTCATTCTGGTGCAATTGATGTAAAAATTGACCCAATACCAGTTGGTCCAAAAGATATGCACTTGGAAATTACGGTGATGGATTCTGGTGATGGCGTTTCGCAGTTAAAAATGGACGAAATGATGCGTAAATTCTCATACAGTGTACAAGATTTGTCGGGTGGAATGTCCCAAACAGGTTTTGGTTTGGCAATTATGAAACGTTTGGTCGAGTTGCAGAACGGAACAGTAGAGGCATCAAGTGTAGAAGGAATTGGTACAAAAATACGAGTGGTTTTACCGATGAAACTTACTGATAATCAGGTAGTTAAACCAAAATCACAACAATTTGACTATGCTTTCCCTGGGGCAAAGGTTTTGGTCGTAGAAGACAATAAAATCAATTTGATGGTCGTCGTAAAGATGTTGCAAAAAGCCCATGTTCGAGTGACTACCGCTGAAAATGGCGTTATTGCTTTGGAAAAAATGGCAGCCGAAGATTTTGATATGGTTTTGATGGACATTCAAATGCCCGTGATGGACGGCTACCGTTGTACGTCAGAAATCCGTAAAATGGACGACCAAACGAAGCGTGAAACGCCAATTGTTGCGCTAACGGCTTCCCCTTATTTGACAGAAACTGAAAAAGCAAAACTTTTTGGCATGAATGATTACATCGGAAAACCATTCAGTGCAGAAGAATTGATGGACAAAGTGAGTTCGTTTTTGATGGTGGAAGCGTAAATTAGTATCGCAATAAAAAATAAAAAACCGAATGTTTCAGTAGGAAACATTCGGTTTTTTATTTTTTATTCTTAGGCATGAAACAATGCTTCCATACTTATTTCATGGTCAATTTCCTCTAAATAATACTTGTTTTGGAGGGCAGGATAGGTCGTGAGCAAGGTTGTAAAAACTGATTTTTTAGTATTGGTAACATTTTTAAAAATGGCTTTTCTTCGTCGGAGTTTTTCTGTATAAGCATTGGTGATTACGAAGTTTTCTTTTGTAAATTTTGACTCACAAAGGTGAACGATTTGGTCAGTTCTATCAATAATCATATCTATTTGCGCTCCTGGAAGAGAATCGTTGCCTTTGAATTTCCATGAACCGTGTTGGGTATAAACGCCACGAATGCCAAGCGCAGATTTGATTTGAGGAAGGTGCATCATGCAAATATTTTCAAAAGCATAGCCACTCCAAGCGACATAAGTGCTTTGTTTAGAGAGCTGTTCCCAGATATGCTCGCTTTTATTTTTGTTGTGTTGAATGAATTTTAGATAGAAAAGTGAATAAAAGTCGGTTAATTTATAGATAGATTCTTTCTTTTTGTTGCTAAAAGGTTGAAAAATAGAAATAAAATCACATTCTAACAATTCTTCGATGGTGCGACTTAGCGAACCTTCTTGCATCTTGGTTTTTAAAGCAATATCTGAACGAGTCAAGCCTTGCGGTTGCGCAGCCAAGGTTTCGATGATGGAAATATGAGCCTCTGCATTTTTGAAAAGCGAATGATAAAGTTGCTCATATTCTTCATATAAAAGTCCATTTGGCGAGAAACAAATTTCATCAATTAACTGCGTTGCGCTTTTTCCTTTTTCCACTTCTTTGAGGTAAAGAGGGATTCCTCCCATGACCATATAGAGTTCAAGTATCTGATAATGAGAGAGTTTTAGTCCCTGATATTGTAAGAAAAGCTCTGTTTCATATAAGTTGAAAGGCATGAGTTTCATCCGTTGCGTAACACGATTATAGAGTCCTCCTCGAGCATTAATCAAGTTTTTTCGTATCCAAGACGAAGCCGACCCACAAGCGATAATCAATACATTGTCCATTTTCGATACATATTGATTCCAGAAAAATTCTAATGCAGAGATAAATTCTGATTTTGGTGTATCTAACCAAGGCATTTCATCTAAAAAAACGACGTGTTTAGTATTGGTTTGTGGTAGATTCTCTAAATACTTTGCCAAATACTCAAAAGCAATATGCCATGTATTGGGTGTTAGTGTTTGGGCTTTATGGTCTGTTTGACGTAAGTATTCTGCAAAAAAATTGCTCAATTGCTGTGTTTTTGAACCATCTTTTGTACCTGAAATTTCAAAGACTAAATGCTCTTTGAGGTACTGACGTATCAAAAAAGTTTTACCAATTCGTCTTCTACCATACAAAGCTAAAAATTCGCTTTGATTAGAAGCTAAAATTTTATCTAATTTTGCTTTTTCCTGTGTTCTACCAATGATTTCTACTGACATAAGGTGTATTTTTAGCAAAAATACTACATTTCTCCAATTATACAAACAATAATTGGAGAAATGTGGTAAAAAAAAATGAGATTTCTCCAATTATACCCTTAAAAACGAAAACATAGCAAAACTACAGCACTTTGTCGTCTTCAACCGTCAGGTTGAAGAACCAGATAAAAGGCTCTCTCTAAGTTCACGCTTATTGCAAACACTTAGTTCGAGTTCTTTTCGCTATCGCTCAAAGATGACAAAGTGCTGTAGATGCTCTAAAATCCATTTTTACTAAAAGTGTAAAATCTAATGCAGATGAGTATAGCGAAAAGAAAGCCTTGTTTTAAACTTATCCGTAGTTTTTAGAAAAAAACAAAAAACCAAATGTTTCGTACTGAAACATTCGGTTTTTTATTTTATATTTCAATTAAATTTAATTGACTTAGACTTATTGACTTATGACTACTATTGATTTACGAAGCTGGAATGAATTTTTTTACAATCACAATTGCGCCTTTAACGGCTTCGATACCAGGCAAAGAAATATTACTTGCTTTGGATTTCACCTTTTCTTCATCGTCCTCGTCCATATTTTGGTTGAGGTCGGGCTGTTCGTATTGAACGCCAAATGAAGGTTTTTCATTGACTTTGACAGTGTTCAGAAAAACGAAAGCACTCAAACTTGCAACAGTAATGACTGCTAATAAAATCGGGTTTATGTTGGTTTTTTTCATAGTTGATGTAGTGAAATGGTTTGGATTTTTGGTAATACAAAGTTACGACTTTTTTCAATAGTATAGACACCGTTCATCGGAAAAAGGTTGTCTGTAGTCGAAAATAATTTAAACATTTGTTAAAAAAAGTGACTTTTGGAAGACATATACTAAAAGACCTCACTTTGATCCTATTCAAAGTGAGGTTTTATTGTCCTATTTTATTCCACTTTTACAAATCTTGTACTAAAATAAGATTTTTTCGCATCTCGAATTTTTGCAAAATAAAACCCATTACTTAAATCTTCAATATTGATTTCCTGTTGGACTTCTTGATTCTGCAAAGGTTCTTTTTTCATCAAACGTCCTTGAATATCAAATATTTCTACATACAAAGGTTCATTGATAATTGCATTTTGATCCAAGTTAAAACGAATAAACTGTGTAGCTGGATTCGGAGAAAAAATTATATCTTTGACTTGTTCTTTCTCTTGTACGCTTACATAGTTACACGGTCCAATTAAGAAATTATTAAAATTTAAAAAGCGTATTTTTTGGGGCGTTGCCTGTCCTAACACTTCATAAGTTCTTTCATTCCATAAATTATTTCCTTCTTTTTTACTCATATCAATTACTAATTCATCTTGACTTGCTAAACAATGCCAATCTTTTGCATTGTACCAGCCATTTTCATTTAAAAAAACGCCTGCTGTTTTTGTTACTATTGTATTTTTTAGACATTTATTGTCTTGCGTATTTAGTTTTTGTACATCGTAGGTAAATTTTATTGGATTATATTTTGCATTTATTAAAATACTCAAAAAACCAAATAGTGCGCAAGATGGATTTGTATTTAATCCTGATTTTCTCAACCTTTTTTTTCCAGTAACGGGACTGTCATGAAAACTACCACTTTTAACAACCCTAACATCAAAGATAGAGTCAAAAGGTGTTAATAATTCATCTTCTCCTAATTCTGGTGAAATTATAGTATTATCTGCTTTTGTATTGTAACCAAGAATTACAGAATCTTTATTTCCTTTTGCATCTTCAAAATATAATTTGATTTCAAAATTAGGTACTGTATTTTGAGCAAAAACAACAATATTTACAAATAATATTACTATGGTTAGATTTAGCTTTTTCATGTTACTCAATTTTCAAAAGATTGTTAGAAAATAGCGTTTCATCAAAAATGGTCTGGAGTATATAATTCCCTGGTGGCAAGTGACGAGTATCGTATTCGTAGTGGTATCGACTTGGTGCTTCTATCTGGATTTTTTCTTCTAAGACATCTATTGAAGCGGTCAATTGATTGACCAATTGAAATTTCATTATTCCTCTTCTGGCAACATCTACATTGATGAAAATGTTGTGGTCAAAAGGGTTTTTTACGACTATTTCGTACACTGGAGGTTCTGTATCTGTTCCGATACACTCTCTTATTGTAATTTGTTGGCTAAATTGATCCAAGCACTTACAGTTTGCATCATCTACTTGTAAAGAAACAGTATAGGTATGATTAGGCAGAAATTTGTAATACTTAGCCAAGTCATAAAAACTTCCAATCTGCCCTGCACCTCCTAAAATTTTAACAGGAGGTTTTCCACTTTGACTTACAAGGACTGAGTAAGTATTTTCATTTACGGCTAAGGGTGTAAATGGAACACCTGATTTCCCTATATTGCAATAATCTAATGTCTTAGGCATTGAAAAAAATGCATTTGGTGGCGCACAATTATTCGTACAGCTTTTTACATAAGTGCCATTTGCATCTAAGTCTTTTTTTATTTTATCTACCTGACAAGGTGTATAGGAGTGCGTGGGCCAAGCCGCATTGTAATCCATTATATTGTTACTTACATTCGCCCAATCTAAACATGGATTTGGGTCATTTGGACATAATCCACTTGGTTTTTCTCCATATTGCCAGCAATTAAGGTAGTCATCAAAGCATGGTAAGCTATCCGTAGGATTTTTCTTTTTATAAATTATACCTTCAACAGTATCATCGCAACCATCATCTTCATTCCAGTTGTGCGCTAAACCTAACATGTGTCCTGCTTCATGATTCAATAATCCAGGAATTCCTGCACTAAGCCCCCATTTACTTCCCTTTATTTTTTCAGTGATGTAGGTGTAGTAATCGTCGTCTGCAAGTGCTTTATCACCACCTCCAAGTGACAAGGCTTCACCATTGAGGTTTCCTCCTCCAAATGCATAATTAGGTGCTTGATAAATGTCCATGACTTGACTACCCATATAGTCATATTTGGCATGAATTTGACTAATGCACCAGTTACAATTGTACATCGCATCATCTCGATGAAAAAATACAGCGACCAATAAATAACGGTATGGAATTGATGGTGGTGGATTGTAATAACTCGAAGGATACGCTGGATTTTTAACGTACGCAACAGAATTGTTACTTAATTCTGCGTTGGCATTGTTGATTAAATCTTCTGCAAACTGATAGCCAGTATAAGAGCCGCCATTGCCATCAGATGTTTCTGTGAAATTACCAGCACCTTGATAATTAAAAGTAACTGTTGCACCAGTAATTGGGTCAGGATAAGTAAGGGTTTGCGTAACAGTACCACTACTTGGCAACAGAAAATGAACAGCTACTTTGACATATTTAATGGCGTTGTTGTTAGCTGTTTTATCTCCTACTACATTTTTGGGCGTTGTAGCCGCCGCAGGGCTGGAAGCTGCTTCATTACCGCAACTCATCTTGTACGATGGAATTTTTTGAGCTATACTCATAGGATTCAACGTATTTAAAAAGAGAAGGAATGACAAAAACCTAAAGAGGACTTTGTGTTGTGTTGTGTTGTGTTGTGTTGTGTTGTGTCTTCATAATTTATAAATTATTTTATGATTAAATAATACACAAATATACGAACAATATTTTATATATGCAAGTATTTTAGAAATAAAAATAAAAAAATAGTTGTTTTCTCACAGCGTCAGCGACACTACTTTTGCCCTTGCACCGTCTATATTTTTTGATGTTAGAAGCTGTATAAACTCCATTTTTTTCTTTTCTGCATCTTTTTTATTTTCATAAATCATGTCATAAAAAATCACATAATTCAAGTTGCTTTTGGTAAAACAACCGAGCCAAACGCAATTGGTCAGAATCCCTTGTGCTTTGAGTTGTGCTTGACGTTGTTGTGCTGTCGCCAAGTCATTCTGTACACTTTCCATCACCACAAAATTATTGCCTTCCAAATGCAAACGAGAACAATCGTAATAGTTTAATTTTCCATCTTCCGACATCATATATACACCATCTTCGGCAGCACCACGTTCTGTAAATTCTTCTTGTGCCAAAGCAGGCATGGGTTCAGTAATCGCTAATTCGTCTTGATAAGTACTTATTTTTTTATTAAAAGGACGAATCGGAAGGCTGTCTTGAATGGCATTTTCTTCTGGAATATCTTTGGTATTGATACGAACATTGTCCGCAAACTCTTTTTCGTTGGCAATTTTAATTGGGTTCAAATCAATGAAACGAAGCATTGTCAAAACCATGATGACTGATGCCAAACTCGTTAGAAACCACTGACTATAATACGGACGGTGAAAACGCAACAATGAATTTTCTGTGATTGGCGCAATGATGCGCTGACTCAGATTTCGAGTCCAACTTACGGCTTTTTGCGTGTAATTATTTTCAATGACATTGGAAAAAAACGGAATTTTTCGGCGTTTTTTTCCATAAACAACTTCACGAGCAGGTGTAATCAGGAGTTGTACGTCATGGTCGTCGTTCAACATCAACAAACCAAAACCATTAAAGACGCATTGATTTTTTAATTCTTGAAAATAAACATCATTTGTTTCGTTAAAAATCGTATTGGAAATCGCAATCCATTGTTCGTCAGCGAAATATTGTTTGAATTGTTCGATGGCAAAAATAGAACGATAACGTTCCCAATTTTTACAAGCAAAACGATATAAGATATTGATAATCAGAAATATAAATATTAAAGCAGCAAAAATAAAACCACCGTTTTGCTTTCCCAACCAAGCGTTTTGAAAAGCATAAAAATAGGTAAAAAGCAATGCAGTAAGCAACGATGCTACCGCTACAGCGTCCCAAAACAATAGATTTTTTTCCAAACGAAATTTGACTTCAAAAGCAGAATCTTCGGAAGCCGCCTCGAAAGTTGCCACAAATAATTTGCCCTTTTCATCTGAAAAAGACAAGTGACCATCTGCAAAAATACCGTTTGAAGTCATCATATCGGTTTGCGCTAAGGTAGGCGCAAGCGTTTCGTCGTGCTGAAAACGAGGACGAAAACGGTAGTAACTTTTGAGGTACTGAACGGCTGATTTTTTAACTATTTCTTCGGTCATATATTACATTACTTATAGTATTTTATTTTTACAAAAAATTTAGGGTCGAGTGCGCCCAAAAGTTTGGCAGCATAGGGCGAAATTACGATTTCCACATTATCGTCTTGAGTACCAGGAGGAATTTTTCCAATGACTTTGACATAAACCGTTTTATTTTTCATTGGATTATTTACGATAATAATGGTATTCTCAGGACATTCACGGTGCAAAGCGTACAAACCAGAACCCATTTTGCTGTCTTTTTGCCAAAAAGCAACACCGCTTTTATTGAGTAATTTTTTACCTAAACTTTCAGCTTGATGTGTTGTACGGTAATTTTGCATGATTTGTAGAATGGTCGCTCCTTTGATTTTACGCTGTTCAGCCGTAATTCCTTCCACGCTTACCCAACCGATGTGTAATTTTTGACCCAATTTGAGGTTTTCGTCCGTCAGTTTATTGCGTTTTTTTAACGTATCAATCGGCATATTGAAATAACCTTCTGCAATTTTTTTCATTCCTTCGCCTTGTTTCACAACATACATCAATGGAATAAAACGAATGGCGTTGAATTTTTTGTCACGTTCTCGCACGATACAACGATTCGGAACGGGAATCTTGACTGATTGACCTGTTTTTGGTGGCGTTTTGCTAAATTCTGGATTGTAATAATACAATTCATCTGTTTTTAAACCATAAAATTTCGCCATGGAAAAGAGCGTTTGCTTTTCTTCCATTTTATGCGTGAATATTTTTTCTTGAAAATCATTTAAAAAAACAGTCAGCGTGTCACCGAATTTGAGGTAACGTTTGTCATCGCCTGTAAAAGCATTTGTTTTTACAGCGGTCAAAAAAAACAGTAAAAAAACAATATTTCTGCCCATAAGAATTTATTTTGTGTATTCAGGCTAAATTACTTATAACTATTTTTTCAGTCGATTGCTCAAAAAGAGATAAATACCTTCCTTATAGTCAGCTATTTATCTCTTTTTTCTCAACGACAAAATAGTTATAAGTAATTTTTAACGCCTACTTTAAGCTGCGAAGATAAGCAATAAATGCTTTTCTTATATCATTTCTCGTATCATTTATATTGTTAGCATCTGGAAAATTCGTTTTTATGACACCTGCGTTCTCTTTTGTAAAAAATTCAATGTTGCGTTCTTTACCGTCTAATAGGAATTTAGGAACTATCACATTGTATATTTTTTCATTTGTAATCTCTTGATTGTCAATTTTCCATACGTTGTTTTCGAGTGAAACATTTTGACTTCTTTGCAAATAACCGCCACGACCTTTGTTCGCTTCGCCAGCTTTTAACAATTGAATCAGCAAATCGCCTTTTAGCTCAACATCGACAATAGCACCGCCAAAAGGCATGATTCGGATAACGTCCGTTTCATAAATGCTACCCGTAACGTAATCATCAATACGAACAGAACCGCCATTGAACAAAGCGATTTTGGCATTTTTTGAGCTAAAAAGCATCGCTTTTGTAATCATAAGCCCCAAATTATTTTGTTCATTCCTGATGCTGCTTTCTTTCCCGTTGAGTGTTTCTTTGATGTTTGCAACAGGATTGTCAGGATTAAATCCTTGTTTTCTCATACTTTCTGCTCCGATTGTATTCCATTTTGACACCAAAAAAGCAATGGTAGAATCTTCTTTTATTTTTTCATCAATCAGCATTAATTTTGAATCAATCGTCACATTTTTTGTTCTTTTTTCCATCATAAAATGATGAATATAAATGCTTTTTGCGTTGGCATCTGCTTTTGTGACGTAACCATTACCAGCTTTGATTTTCATATTGTCATGGTCGTGACCACCAATAAACAAAGGAATATTTCCTAATTTTCGCAACAAAGCGGTATCTGATTTCATTTCCAAATGTGTGATTCCAATGTTCACATCAGTTTCTGAAAGGGCTTCACGAAGAATTTTTCGAGCTTCCACTTCATAATTTTTGTAATGGATAAAATCTTTTTTAACAGAATTGATGGTTGCTGAAAAAATCCCAATCGTAAAAGGCGTATCGCTTCCATTCGGAATATATAATTTTAAAAAATTAGAGAAATTTTTATTGTCGCCGTTCACCGTTTTATAAAAAGGAATAACATTGTTTTCTTTGTTAAAAAAAACATCAGTACTGAGCCAATCAAACTTCGATTCGTTGATTCTTGCTTGCAAATCAGGATAATCCAAGTCAAATTCGTGGTTTCCGAGCGTTGCGATGTTTAATTTCATAGCATTCAAAACATCTACCATCTGACGACCTTTGATGGCTTTTCCTTCAAAGCTCATCGTTCCCAACAGCGAAGGATTCAAAAAATCACCTGCAATAACAAAATAAGTATTGGGATTTTTTGCTCTCAATTCATTCAAAACCGTAGCGACACGAGCCAATCCTCCTCGTTTTCCACCTTCCAACGCTCCAATTTCATAAACGTCATTGATTTGAACAATGTAAGCGTCCACGTAATTGTCAGGATTTGGTGCGACAACTTGGGTGTTTTTTTTGGAAGAACAAGAAAGAAAAAAAAGAAAAAAAAGACCCATCCCGACCTTCCTCCAAAGGAGTCCTTCGTGACCCAGAAGGGAAGGAAAAATTAAGCGCACTTTTTTAGATAAAAATAATTTTAAGAAAAATATTTTAAATAATTGATTCATTTGACATCATATTTGTTTAGAAAAAATGGCATACTATCCACTATTCGTGTACTATTCGTTGTTCGTTGTTCACTGAAAAAAAGTTATCTTTTTCCAAAAATCAAACTTCCTATACGAATCATGGTTGCCCCTTCTTCGAGTGCAATAGGATAATCGTCGGACATTCCCATACTTATCTCTTTAAAAGATTCATTATCAGCAAAATACGTATTTTTTATTTGAGAAAAAATACGTTTCAAATGTTGAAACTCACTGCGAACTTGCTGCATATCGTCTGTAAAAGTTGCCATACCCATCATACCAACGATTTGGATATTTTCAAAATCTTTATTTTCTTTATTTTCAAAAAAATCCAATATTTCGGCATCATCAAAACCGAACTTTGTTGTTTCGTCGTTGATTTTTAATTGTAATAAAACATTGATACTTCTATTATTTTTTGCCGCTTGTTTATTTATTTCTTTGAGCAACGAAACGCTATCCACTGCATGAATCAGATGGACAAAAGGCGCAATGTATTTGACCTTGTTGCTTTGCAGGTGCCCAATAAAATGCCAACGAATGTCCGCCGCCATAACAGCTTGTTTATCAACGAGTTCTTGTACATAATTTTCACCAAAATCTAGTTGATTTTCATTGTATATCTCTTGTAAAGCAGCGATTGGTTTTGTTTTTGAAACCGCAATCAAGGTCGCTTTGTAAGGTAAAAGTTCTTTTCTTAGTTGTTCAAGCATATTTTTGTTAGAATATTATATTGTTATATTGTTAAAATGTTCAAACGTAGATTGTCCCCAAAGATTATCACTTAAGTAGTTGGGCTAAATTAATTAGAGTTTGCTGAAAAACAAAAATCTATTTATAATTAAATATTTTGTTTGACAAATTGCGATTTAACACAAAAAAGGGTATAAAAAAGAGGTTTTGAGTAAGGACATAAAAATTGTCACGCATGGCAGTGCGAGCTACTTTGAGTAGCTTGACAATATTTAGTACAAAAAAAATATTTGCAATCCAAGATTCAGAAGTTGCAGCGGTTTTGGCTTTCACTCTATTCAGTCCGTAGGCTTCTTTTGCCGTACCAAACTGCCCTTCTACATGATTCCTTTGATTTGCTTCTTTTTGTTGTAATTTGGTATAAGGTGCTTTTATTTTTCCATTTTTGTCTTTTGGCTTTCGTCCTAAGGCTTCTCCTCTGTGTTCAATACCTAAATTTTTTAAAAATTTTCGGTTCTCATTCGTCATGTAAATTTTATCAGCAAGCACAAGTTTTGGGTATTTTCCATACTGTTTAAAATACGCTTCTACTTGTCCTTTCAAATCAATTCCATCGTTGTAAGCATCCCAAGATATTTTAAAAATTCTGTTTGTTCCATTGACGACACTCAGTGCTACCTTAGAACCAAATTCTATCTTTTTATTCGCTTTTCCTCGTAAGATTGGACGTACGTGAGGTTGTTCAATGGACACGATTCGATTGGCGCAATATTTTACATTTAAACGTATCATTTCTTCTTGTTGTGCGTAAATTTCTTTACACGTTATCCATTGCTTTTTTTCTTCTGAACTTAAGGGTATTAAAATATTTTTATCTTCTAAAAAAATCCATAAATCATTGATTGTCTTTATGTTACGATAAACATAACTTAGTTGTTTCTTGATAGCTTTTCGGATTTCTTTCCCTGTTTTTTTACGCTTCATCGCAGCGTTTAGATAATCTTTTCGGGCTATATTGCGATACGTTCTCGCTTTTACATGACATGATACTAAGTTTTTTTATTTTCTTCTGCAAGGTTTTTATCCTTAAAGGTACTATTTTATTTGCATTATTATAACTTTTCCCTATTTAATTTACTCTATATCAAGTAGTTAAGCGTTTTTCAGCAAGCTCTAATTAGCATTATTTTTTTCAGTCGATTGCTCAAAAGCCATAAATAACTTTCTCCGAAGGAGTCCTTTGGACCTTATAGTCAGTTATAGGCTGTACAGAAATAAGTAAAAAGTTCCCCGTACTTTTGTGGTGTGAAACAAAAAAAGGAAACGAGGAACGAGTCCGAAGGACGGGACAAAAATAATACAAATAAATGGAAAAACAAAGCTCAGTTGCGGGGCGAAGAAAATCGGCGTTTGCGTAAGCGAATAAAGGGGTGCATAACAAATTCTACGCTCGGGAACTATAAAAATTCGTATTTTTGCAAAAAATACAAAAATATGAAATTAAGTAAAGAAGATTTTATGGCGTTA
>JAYWHK010000033.1:0-14207 GCA_043777755.1 Saprospiraceae bacterium | reverse complement strand
TACTTTAATACTGTTTTAGCCAAGCCATTTAAGTGGTCTTATAATGGTAAGCCTTGTAAGTCTTAATTCGTTAGCCATTTAATGGTCGTGGCACTAGTGTTATAGACGGCTTGATTTTTCAAAATGGAAATGCTAACAGTACAGAGTTATTAAATGCTGATTTACAATATTTTAATGGTTCAGCGGTTTATTTTAAAGCTAATTCTCTAAACGGTGGTGTCAAAATTAAAAATTGTATTTTCAAAAATAATACTGCAATATACAACGGTGGAGCGGTTTATTTTAAAGCGGACTTTGGAAAAAGCCTTAATGTTTTTATTGATAATTGTTTATTTTATAAAAATAAATCTCTTTGGGGCAGTTTATATTGTGAAGGTGTAACAAAGCACTTTACAGTGAAAAATTCAAAATTTGATAGTAATATTTCAATTCGAGGAGCAGGCATTTACTATCAGAATGGTAGTCAGTATTCTGATTTTAAAATAGACTCAACTATTTTTACAAATAATAGTGCTATTTATGAAGGAGGAGGAGTTTCAATCCATGATGAAGTAAATATAAATTCATCTTATCAATTCACAAACAATAAATTTGAACGTAATATTTCAGGTGGAGGTTCTGCAATTTTCTATTATTGCATTAAAAACAATTCACAACTTATTTTTAATAATTGTAATTTTCTTGAAAATGGAGAACAAAATGAAAATATATCTCCTTGTATAAGTATTTCATCAGGTGCATTTGATGAAAAAGAAATATCAAGAGTTGTAAAATTTAATAGTTGTATATTTATAAAAAATCATGGACTAGCGATTGATTTGACCTATTTTAATAATTACATTAATAGGTGTAAATTTATTCAAAATAAAGGACAGGTTTTGAAATCAGTTGCCGAATCTGAAATTAATATTTTTAATTCATCATTTACGGACAATGAGAATATCCTACTTAGTTTTTTAAGTGCTTCTGGAACAACTAATATATCTAAATTGAATATAATTAATAATTTATTTGCTCATAATAAATTAAAAAAAGCTTTATTTATAGAAAAAAGCTCATTAGAAAGTAAATATCAAATTAAATTTATCAGTAATGTTTTTTCAAAAAATTTATCTACAAAACCGCTCATAGAAACCAATTATTCTAATTTATTTTTTCAAAATAATATTTTTGATAAATACAATATTTGTGATAGTATATTCTCTTATAATCCTTTTTTGAGCAATACGAATACACTGAAATCTTGTAAAAACAATGTTTTTAATCAAAACCCTAAATTTATAGATACCGTTTCATATCATCTTCACCCATGCTCACCCGTTGGCATCAACGCTGGTGACAACGCTGCCCTTGACTCACTCGGTATTACAACAGATTTAGATGGAAAACCTCGAAGGGTTGGCGGCGCAGTAGATATTGGACCTTATGAAGTACAAAAATTCTATGATGTCGCATCTGCCAATGTGATTAAAGGCGGCTGTTCGGCAGGAAATTTAGGTAATAAAATCGTTTTTGACATCAAAGAAGGTACGTTGCCTTTTACATATACGTGGAAAAATGGTGCTGAACAAGGCGACAAAATCACAGGACTTAAAGGCGGTAATTACAGTTTTACGGTTAGCGATAGCGAAGGTTGCAAAGATACGCTGAGTGTAGCACTTCCAATTGTTCCCGAATTTGTGTTGCAATTACAAGCCTTGACACTCAAAGATCCTACTGGAACTTTGTCAAATGGCACGATTGGTATTGACAAAATACAAGGTGGAATTCCTCCTTACACTTATTTATGGAAAACAGGAGATACCACTTCCATTATCAAGAATCTGCCAGCGGGCATTTATTTTGTGACCGTTACAGATGCTTTTGGTTGTATTTTGGAATTGTCTATTCAGTTAAAAGCAAAAGTTGCAAGCACTGAAATAAACGAAATTCAATACCAGATTTATCCAAACCCAACTTCTGATAAATTATTTATTAATTTTGAAAATAAATCATTTAATAAATTGATAATCAGTGATTTGCAAGGAAAAAATGTATTTGAAAAGGTGGTTTTTGAATCTAAAAATGAAATTGACGTTTCAAATTTACCCAAAGGAATTTACATCCTTCAAGTTTGGCGAAACAACAAAATTATGATAAGGGAAAAGATTGTTGTTCAATAAAACTGGAGTTCGGGTTTTAACCCGAACAATGGTTGATATAGTCATAAAAAAAGCACAAAACATTGATTGCCAATGTTTTGTGCTTTTTTGCTTTCTGGAGTTCGGGTTTTAACCCGAACATTATCAAAAAAGCACAAAACATTGATTTACAATGTTTTGTGCTTTTTTACTTATTGTTATTCGGATTAAAATCCGAACTCCAGATTACTTCTTTGCAACGATGTTGAAAGTCATATCAAATTCGTCATAGATAGTTTTGTCGCCCAAACCGTCAAAGAATGAACCAGAACCGTATTTGATATTGAAGTCAGAACGGTCAATTGTTACTTTACCAGTTGCTGCTTTTGCACCATCTTTGTCAGAAACACTTACGAAGAATTTTACTTCTTTTGTAACGTCTTTGATAGTCAAGTTTCCTGTTACTTTGTAATTGCCTTTTGCATCTTGTGCAGCTACTTTTGTTGTTACCAACTTTGCAGTTGGGAATTTTGCAGTACCGAAGAAGTCGTCAGCTTTCAAGTGACCAACCAAGCTCCCGCCAGTTTTTGCATCTAAATCAGTACAAGTCATGTTATTCATGTCAATTTCAACTGAAGCACCAGCCAAAACACCACCGTGACCGAATCTTAATTCGCCAGCTTTTACGCCAACTTTACCTTCGTGAGAACCTGTTACTTTGTAACCTTTCCAAGATACAGAGCTTGCGTTAGTATCGAATTTGTACATTTCTTCGTGAATAATGAACGAAGACATAAAAACTACTGCCAACGCAGCAAATGCAAGTGAAAATACTTTTTTCATTGATAATGTTTTTTTAATTTAATTACTTTTAATGATTTTTAAAATTTTATTTGGTAAAGATGCTGCAAATATATGTACATACATCTATTTTATGCAAATATTTAATAATTTTTTAACGTATAAAGGGGCTTTTAGCTTTTACATTTTAACTTTTATATTTTGACTTTCACTTCTTTCATTTCCATCACTTTTTGAATGTACGGAATCTGAATGAGTGCGGCATCATAGCCTTTTTGAAAAATTTTGTCCGCTTGGTCGATGGCAAAAAAATGAAATTCAGACAACTCGTCGGGTTCAATCATTACGTCACAATATTTCGCCTGAGAACGTGCATTGACATTTGGAACTATCTCAAAAAGCCTCGAAACAACGCCCAAAAAGCTATCCAAACTCCGCTTTGTTCGCATTTTTACGGGTACAACATTCGACCCAATAATCACTTTTGCATGGCGATGAATGTCTTTTGCAGGCAAATTATTGACCAATCCGCCATCGCAATACAAGATATTGTCAATCTCTACGGGCTTGAAAATCAATGGAATAGCACAACTTGCCATGATTTTGTCAAACAAAGAACCTTGCTGAAAACGATGTTCTTCGCCCGAATACAAATCCGTTGCATAGATGTACAAAGGTTTTTCTAACGATTCAAAACTGTTTTTCTCTATATATTGTTCTAATCTTTCGACCAAATAAGTCAAACTTGACAATCCATTCAATGGAAAACCTGGTTTGAAGACCTTGAAAAGGTTGCTTTTTTTTACAAAATCCAACATTTCATCAGGTGTTTTTCCAGCGGCATACATTGCGCCAATGATAGAGCCTGCGCTCGTTCCCGACACGATTTCTGGATGAATGCCATTGTCCATCAATGCTTTCAAAACGCCAATATGCGCAATTCCTCTCATTCCACCACCCGAAAGGGCAATCCCGATTTTGTATTCCATTTAGTCTTCTATTTTGATAAAATAAAAATTATTGTCCACGCTACATTCCTCTACGGTAGCATTTCCGTTGATTTCTACTACTATAAACGGTGTAAATTTACTTTTATTTTTCAAAGGAATTTCAAATTCGATAGTCAATGTTTGACTTGGGAAAAAACCATTGTGAATGAACTTTGCTTCATCGTCAATGTATATTCCTCGTGCAAAAATCGAGCCATTGGTGTATTTTGGAAAGGCCGAAAAATAGGATTTTATACTTACATTGTCTTGAATATCAGGTGTTTGTCCCAATAGTTGCGCTTGTTCGTTGCCAATATTTTTTATACGAAGTTTTACCTTTGCATTTTTTTTATCTTTTTTTAAAATAAAACAAGAATCAACAATAAAGTCAGGTTTTTGACAAATATCAGCGGTGGTCAGCATCGAATCTTTTGCTGAAAACTTGTAAGTGATAGGGTAGGAGTGAAGCAACAAAATGTCTTTTTTTCCTTCTTTTGCCAACAAAGAATCAATTTTATTAATAGTAAAAATGCTGTCTTTTCTAAAAATTTTGAATAAACTATCTTTTGAAAATGCAAAAATATTTAAGTACCTTAGTTTATTGAATCTTTGAACTGAATCTTTCAATGAAACAGCTTTGAAAACAGAAATCGAATCTAAATTATTATTATCAATTAAATTCTCATTATTAATCAAATTTTGTTCGCTATTCACTGTTATCTGTTCGTTGTTCACTGTTCTCTGTTCACTATTCACTGTTCGTTGTTCACTTTTCACTGATTTCGTTTTTGGCAATAAAATCTCTAACTGAAAATTTTCTTTCACCAAACCCAAAGGTAAAAAAAGCTCTTCTGCACCCAATTGTTCTTTTATAAGATGTTGAAAATAAGCATATTGTGATTTTTTTAAGGTGTCATCAAAAACGACTTCAATATTTTCTATAACGGGCGAGTAGGGCAATTCAATGTCTTCTTTACCCGAATTACTCAAGTCAAATTGCAAAAGTACATTGTTGCGACTTTTTTCAACGATTTTCAAATTAGAAATTTCCAACTTCCAACGCTGACCTGTACCAATGACTTCTTCTTGTGAAAAAACAAGCGTTTGTATGAAAATAAAAGACAATGAAAATAGAAAAAATTGTTTCATTGGGCAAAAATATAGGTTTTTGCAGATTTTATTGGTTAAAAAGGAGTTAAAGTATTTTACTTTTTCAAGAATTTTTTACTTGTAATAAAATGCCCATTTTCACTTTTCAACACGACCAAATACATTCCATCAGAATAATCATCGACGGACACTGAGCTTAAAATAACATTATTTTCTGCCAAAACAGCTTGTTTTGATATGATTCTACCTTGTAGGTCATAAAATTCTAAAAAATGTTTTCCATTAAAAGTAGTTTGAACATTCAAATACAATGTATTTTGGACAGGAACGGGATAAAGGTTGATTTGATTTTCGAAAGACTTAAATTCAACAGCAATAATTTGAAAAGGCTCAGTTCTTCCATCAAAGTCTATTTGTTTCAAACGGTAGTAATTAATTCCTTGTATTGGACGAATATCGTCAGTACTGTAATCCAATCGAGATATACTTTTTCCCGCACCATTTATTGTAGCGATTTTTTCCCAAGAAATTAAATCATTGCTACGTTCAATTTCAAAATGACTATTGTTGATTTCTGTTTCTGTAGCCCAGTAGAGGTGAATGACTTTTTTATCAGCTTTTCCGTAAAAACCAATCAATTCAATAGGTAAAATAGCTGTTTGTACCGCTGCAAAAACATTAATTCGCCCATGTCCAAAGATATTGTTGGGTGTCACACCATTTGTTCCGCCACAAGTTTCGGCAGTCAAAAGATGATTTGCTGTATTTTTCAAAATATTTTCAATTGTCGTCACTTGTCCAGCCAAGGAAGGTTTTGCCGAAATCATCAACGCCACTGCACCAGCCACATGAGGTCCAGCCATACTTGTACCTTGAAATGAAGCATAATTGGCAGTCGTTCCATTTTGTGGTGGCGTTCCAGTAGGTGCTGTAGCAGTACATGAGCGCACAGCGACACCTGGCGCACTGACATCTGGTTTCAAACGATTGCTACCATCTACTGTAACGGGACCTCGGCTACTAAAATCTGCGATAACATCGCTCGAATTGGTTGCACCAACCGAAAAACTCCCTGTGAAAATTGCCGCTGGATTTTGAACAGTACTACACGCAGAGCCTTCATTTCCTGCCGATACAACTACAACAATACCTGCATTTTTTAGGTTATTGACCGCAGTTTCCATTGTGTTGAATGTTGCAACGGTACAATCCTCGCCAGGCGCAGGTGTCGGCGGCGGACAACCCCAAGAATTATTGATAACATGAGGTGCTTTACTTGGGTCAGGGCTACTATTGGCTAAATTTTTTGGTGCTAAAAACCATTCAAAACCTTCAACATAAGTGTCTAATCGACCCCAGCCACGCTCCATATTTCTTACGCCAATCCATTTTGCACCTGGCGCAACGCCAATTTCATTTGCACCTTCCGCACCAACCATTGTCCCCATCGTATGTGTGCCGTGAGAACCATCGTCGCAAGGTAAATTTGAAGGAATACCACAAGGATTTGTACCTGTATTAGGCAGAATTACAGCATCTATGCAATCGTGCCAGTTGTAATTGTGGTCAGCTGTTGAGCCATTCCAGCCTCTATATTTGCCTTTTATGGCGGGATGTTCCCAAGCATAGCCAGTATCTTGACCGCCAATGACGACACCAGTTCCATTCGCACCAGCCGTTAGTGGAGCTTGACCAGCCCATACTTTGTCGGCTTCGATTTTAGTAATGCCCCATTCTAAGGTTCTATCTCCTTCATTTTCAGTGTTTTGTGAAACGACGGGAGTTTCGTCTTTCAAATATTCATCAAAATAAATATGAGCTATTTCTGGAAAAAGTGCAATTTTTTCAACTTGTTCTTGATTCAGTTTAGCATGAATCACATTCACAACCCAAAACGATTGGTGTGTAATTTTTTCTTTTTTCAAAAAATCCAATACGTTTCGTTGTGTTCGTTTCGCTGTTTGCGTCAGTTGCTCGAAAACAAATTGTCCTTTTTCTTCTTTTGTACGCAGCAATGCCGCAGAAGAAACATCAGCTTGTTCTGCCAACCAAACAATGCAATCCACTGTTTGGGCGTGTTCCAAACTGACATAAACATTTGGGGCGATTTTCTTTTTTGTATTTTGAGCAAAAAATACAATTGGAATAAAAAGTAGTGCAAAAAACAGTGTGATGGAATGGGATTTATACATAATTAAAATGAATTTTTAGTTAAAACAGAAAAACCTAATAGATAGTTTGAGTTCTATTAGGTTTTTGGTTAATCCTAGTGTTTGTATAATCCGTAGCGTTGGCGTTAACGCCAACGCTACGGATTATACAAACACTAGGCAACACACAATCCGTAGCGTTGGCATTAATGCCAACGCTACGGATTGTGTGTTGTTAAAATTATTCTCCCCAATCACCAAATTTTAGTTTGAATTCTTGAATTTCGTCATCGTAAGATTTTTGTTTGTGGTGTTGTTCTTGTCTTCTGATATAGCTTCTGACTTGATTTAGTGTTGAGTAGCCTACTGTAAATGCAGAATAGCCATCTTGCCATTCAAAAGCTTGGTCTGAGATTAACCCTTGTTTGTTAGTCCAATTTGAACTTTCTCCTTTGATTAAATTTACAATTTTACTTACAGAAAGTGTCGGTTTCAATCCAACCAAGCAGTGAACATGGTCTTCCATTCCGTTGATATGGTCAATCCAATAATCTTTATCCTTACTATTTTCTTTGATATGATTGAAAATATCCCATTTAATGGTTTTGTCCATAATGGGCTGTCTATGTTTTGTTGCCCACACCAGATGTACCCATAATTTAGTGTAGTGTTGTTGATTAGCCATAGTTTGTTTTGTTTGTAAATGAAAAATTAATTACAAATTTACAAAAAAATTAAATTGCTGTATCACAAAACAGTAGAAAATTTTTATTTTATTTCTTGGGTTGCAAATCCGTAGTGTTAGTTTAATCCTTAGCGTTGGCGTTAACGCCAACGCTAAGGATTAAACTAACACTACGGAACACGCACAATCCTTAGCGTTGGCATTAATGCCAACGCTAAGGATTATACAAACGCTATTCAATCTCCCAAATATCTCCCCAAAGTCTTGAACCGCCATCAATGTACATGGTTTCGCCAGTGATATAACTTGCATAATCACTTGCTATATAAAGTGTTAGGTTTGCGACTTCTTCCATTGTTCCGAGGCGTTTCATTGGTATTTTTTTCTCAACACCAGCGAGTAATTCTGGCGGATAATTTTCTAAACCACTTGAAAGGATAATGCCAGGTGCAACGCAATTTACCCGTATTCCTCTATTTGCCCATTCGACAGCGAGCGACATGGAAAGATTCATTACGCCTGCACGAGCTGCGCCAGTATGCGACATTCCTGCAATTCCACGGTAATTATTCACAACAATATTGACAATGCTACCTGAATTTTGTTTTAAAAAAAAGCGGTTTGCCATCGTGTGAATCATGTTCCAAGTGCCATTTAGGTTATTGTTCACAACAGCATTGAAGCCTTTTGGCGAAATATTCTCGGCAGGTGAAGGGAATTGTCCGCCAGCGTTATTGATGAGAATATCTAATTTTCCACTTTGCGATTCAATCATATCTGCAAAATGCCCTACGCTTTCAATATCTCGAATATCCAGCACAAATGCTTTGCAATTTCCAAAATGGTGCAATTGCATAATGGCTTTTTCCAAGCGTTCTTTGTTACGAGAACCGATATAGACCTCTGCTCCCAATTGAAGAAATTGTTTGGCAATCTCGAAGCCAATGCCGCTTCCACCGCCTGTGACAACAACGGTTTTTCCAGCGAATGAATTTTCTTTGAACATGATAAATTTATTTTTGCAAAGATATAAAAAATGGTTTGCAATTATAACAATCACAAACCATTTTTACTTTTATCAAAAAAATGAAATTACTTTAGTACTTCAATTTTTCCAGTTTTGATTACTTTGTTTTCAGCATCGCTTACTTTATAGAAGTATGTCCCCGTCGTAAAATCATTCAAAGACAATTGAAATAAGCTGTTATTAATGTTTTCTAAATGAACACTGCGACCATTCATATCAATTAATTCAATTTTATTGGCTTGAGGAACAGCTTTGAAATCAAAATAAGCGTATTCAAATGCAGGATTTGGATAAATAGATACTGGAACGTCTTCAAATTCGCTTGTTCCTACTGCCCATGTTAAGCCCAAATCGTCAATCGTAAGTTCTGATTTAGTGCTTTTGATAACATCACTACCACAGCTAATATAAATATTCAAGGTATCCATCCCAGTAGTACCTGGCGTGTATTTGATTGGTACATTGAATGCTGTATAGGCAGCAGCAGCTTTGAATAGAAGTTCTCCTCCACCTACTTCGGTGCTTTTTTTTGTTGCAGTGTTGTACTTGCTTGCTCCAACAGCAATAGTAGCGGTATCTTTATCAGGGTTTTTGAATTTGTAAAAACCAGATACGCCAGCTGGACGAGTCTTTAATGGCATTCCAGCTTGTTGTGTTAAGAAATTACCTAAAACAGCACCACCAGCAAGGGTATCTTTAATAGAGCCAAGACCTACAAATGAAATGGTTGCGGTATCTGTTTTGATTAAAATAGCGGCAGCACCACTTTTTTTATCATTTGTTTTAATGGTAGTTTTTGTATTGGCTTCAAAAAAAGCTGCATAAATTAGATCTTCTGTAACCCAGCCATTTGGCATTTCAGGAAGACTTGGGTCGAGTTTTGACCAGTTTTCAAAACCAGCGTTTGGAATAGCACCGTTTTGAGCGAAAGAATTTTGAGTAAAAAAGCAGCAAATCGCTGCGATTAAAAAAGCGTAGATTTTTTTCATAACAGAAAAATTAATTTTAAGAATAAATTTTAAGAACTATTTACAATCCCAATATCTCTGACAATTCCAACAAGTCAGCGTCCAAACGCTTCGTATGATGAATTGCTTCTTCAAAAGGTGTATATTTTATTTTATTATTGACCAATCCAATGGCAACATTGCGTTGTCCAGCCAACAGGGCTTTTACAGCCGAAAATCCCAAACGACTTGCCAAAACACGGTCAGCACAAGTTGGAGAACCGCCACGCTGTAAGTGACCAATCACCGCTACTTTTGTATCGTAAAAATCAAATTGTTCATTGACAGCATCAGCTATTTTTTGTGCGCCACCAAGTTTGCTGCCTTCTGCCACAATCACAATTGAGAACAGTTTATTGCGTTTTGCTCCTTTTTTGAGCATATCAATCAAGTCTTCCATACTCATGTCATTTTCTGGAATCAAAACACCGCTTGCACCACTTCCAATACCCGTATTCAAGGCAATATAGCCAGAATGTCTGCCCATCACTTCTACAAAAAATAAACGGTTATGCGAGTCAGCAGTATCTCTGATTTTGTCCACGGCACGCATAGCAGTATTGACAGCCGTATCAAAACCAATGGTGTAGTCTGTTCCATAAAGGTCGTTGTCTATCGTTCCTGGAAGTCCAATGAATGGAATATCAAACTCTTGTGACATCAAAAGCGCACCAGTAAAAGTTCCGTTTCCACCAATCGCAACACAAGCGTCAATGTCGTGTGCCAAAAGGTTTTCGTAGGCTTGTTTTCTACCTTCGGGCGTGCGAAAAGCATCGCTACGAGCCGTTTTGAGCATCGTACCGCCACGGTGCATAATGTTGGCTACATCGTTGCTTTCGATGCGGGCAATATCGCCTTTTATCATACCATCATAACCACGGGTAATGCCATAAACGTGCAAATCTTCGTAGGTTGCTGTACGAACTACGGCACGAACAGCAGCATTCATACCTGGGGCATCGCCACCTGAGGTAAAAACAGCAATTCTTTTTATCTCTTTTTTCATAAATTTTGCTCTTTATTCAAATGATATTCCACTAAGCTATCAATAGGTTTTCTAATGATTTTGCCCAGTTTCATACCTCTAACATGGAGTTCTATGCGTAAAATATCTTGAAAATAATAAGCAATCGAGCCTACAAAATGAATTGGCATATCTGTATTGCCTTTGTACTTACAAATATGACGTTCTATCAATGCAGAAAAAGCTGCGCCAACTAGTTTTTGTACGAAATAATGGTCTTTGTGTTCCGATAAAAACCTTGTAAAAGAGGCTAAAAAAACATTTGCACCAGGCTCATACAAGCGATTTTTGATAGCCGTTTGCCCTTCTGGATATTTTTCTTCAAAATCTTCTTTTAGTTCTTTTGGCAATTCACGGTAAAAATAGGCTTGAATCAAACGGCGTCCAATATCAGAACCGCTACCTTCGTCACCTGCCATAAAACCCAAATTTGATACATTGTCAGTCACTTTTTCACCATCGTAAAGACAAGTATTAGAGCCTGTTCCGATGATGCAAGCGATGCCAGCAGTGTCACCGCAAGTTGCACGAGCAGAAGCCAACAAATCGTGTTCTACACTCATAATGGCGTTTGGCATGATTTTTCTCAAACCATTTGCAACGATTTCTGCACGGTAATTGTCGTGGATTCCTGTTCCGTAATAAATTACTTTTTTGATTTCGCTACAAGGAACAAGATTCACAAACTCTTTGTTTAGTTCCGAAGTAATAAATTCCGATGTATGATAAAATGGATTAAAACCCATAGTCGAAACGGTAAAGTTACTTCCGTCGTCTTTTACAATTGTCCAATCGGCTTTTGTAGAGCCGCTATCTGCAATGATAAACATATTAAAATTAGTTTTCTTTCTTAAATTTAACAATTTTATTTTTGATTAGGTTGCAAAGGTAGTGTATTTTCTACACTAAGTAAAAAAATGATGTTAAAAATAATTTTTATACATTAAAATTTACTTAAAAAATGTTTTTATTAAAAAAAAATATGAAATTTGCAGCTGGTAATTTATTTTTGAGAAAACAAACAATTTAATCCTATTTATTTTATGAAACTACGTAATGTTATTTTAGTTGCTACATTTTTGATTTTTGCCAATTTCTCTACTTTTGCAGTAGAATATGGTATGGCAAGTATGTTTTCTGATAATTTTCATGGTAAAAAAACAGCGAGTGGCGAGCTTTATGATGTCAATAAAATGACCGCTGCCCACAAATCATTGCCTTTTGGTTCAAAAATAAAAATTACCAGAATGGACAATCAACAGTCCATTGTCGTTAGAATCAATGACCGTGGGCCATATCTGAAAGGGCGTGTAGTAGAGCTTTCTCGCAAAGCAGCCCGTGAAATTGGTTTGAGTGATGGCGAAGTTAAAGTAAAAATTGAAGTTTTGACCACCGAAGACGACGAGGCAAAACCAATACCTGCGCCTGTCGTTGTAGAAGATGAGCCAGAGGTAAAACCTAAACCAAAAGTAACGGTCAAAGGTGACGATAAAAAGAAAAAAATAGAACCAATCGCTGTTCCGAAACCAGCTGAAAAAGAAGTTACGCCGCCGAAAGCTGTAGTTGTAAAAGTTACACCTAAAAAAGAGGAAGAAGAAGGTAAGTTAAAACCAGGTGAACTCATCAAGGTTCAAGTTGCAAAACCTGAGCGTGAAGGTTTTGGCGTGCAAGTGGCATCTTTGGAGGCTTACGATGCAGCAATGCGCAAAGTAGCGGAACTTGAATCTGATTATTTTAAAAATATTCTTATTTTTACAGATAAAAATGGAGCAAAGCCTTTGTACAAAATTATTTTGGGCCCATTTCCTGATGTGACCACTGCTGATGCGTATAAAGTTTCTGCCAAAAAGAAAAAAATGAGTGGCTTTGTGATTAGTCTGAGGACTATGGAAAGACCATAAAAAATTAAAAAATGAGTGTAAAGTTATTATCTTTGTACTCATTTTTCTTTTAGCCCAATTATTTAACAGCGAATTGAATTGTCAAAACAAACAAAAATTATGGGTAAAAAGTATTCCTCTATTCATTACACCTCTTATTTACAATTAGAAAAAATCTTGGGTGCGCAAGAGTTGCGCAGCGAAAAATTAGGCGTTAAAGCACACGATGAGATGCTTTTTATTGTCGTCCATCAAGTTTATGAGCTTTGGTTCAAGCAAATTATCCATGAAATTATGTCCATTATGGATATGTTCAAAGATGATTTGATGGATGAACATGAGATTTCGACAGCGGTAGCTCGTCTGGATAGGGTAGTGGAAATTCAAAAATTACTGATTGACCAAATTCGAGTGTTGGAAACCATGACACCACTTGATTTTTTAGATTTTAGAAACTTCCTTTTTCCAGCTTCTGGCTTTCAAAGTTTTCAGTTTAGGGTTGTAGAAGTAATGTTGGGCTTAAAAATCAACGCCCGAATAACCTACAACAATACGCATTTTGCTTCTGTTTTCAGTGAAGAACAGCGTGATTATTTGGTTCAATTAGAAGAAAGTAACAGCATTGTGGATTTATTGCAAGATTGGCTGGAACGTACACCTTTTTTAAAATTTAAAGGGTTTGATTTTTTGACACATTATAAAACAGGTGTTGAAAATATGATTCATAGAGAAAAAGATGCCATACAAAACTCTGATTATCTGAGCGATAAAGAAAAAGAAATGCGTTTGCGGATGATGGGCGATACCGATACTTACTTTTTATCTGTTTTGGACGAAGCGACACATCAGCAATTGCGCTCAGAAGGCAAACTTCGCCTTTCTTACAAGGCAACAGTCGCAGCTTTGTTCATAAACCTGTACCGTGACGAACCGATTTTGCAAATGCCTTTCCGTTTGCTTTCCCGTTTGGTGGACGTTGATGAGTTTTTTACGACGTGGCGTTACCGTCATGCCCAAATGGTATTGCGTATGTTAGGTCGAAAAATTGGAACTGGTGGTTCTTCTGGTTACGATTACCTTCACGAAACAGCTGTAAAACATCATATTTTTGGCGATTTACACAATATTTCTACGCTTTTGATTCCTCGTTCAGAATTAGCACCACTTCCTGCGGAGGTCAAGGTGGCGTTGGATTTTTATTATTCTAAAAAATAGAAAAAAGTAGCGACTTAGCCGTATGTAAAATTAAAACGAAGTTTTAACAAAATTAGTGAAATTAGATTTAATTTTCAATATCACGATTAGTGAAAATTCGTTTATACTAGAGTGAAAGTGATTTTCGGGGTCATTATTTCATAATGTATTGAAAATCAATAACTGTAATTTTTTCCAATCCGAAAATCACTTTCACTTC
>JAYWHK010000032.1:0-14219 GCA_043777755.1 Saprospiraceae bacterium | reverse complement strand
GGCTACTTTACTTGAAAAACTTAATAGCACAAAATATTGATTATCAAGTAATTATAAAATTTAATTCCGCTTAATAAAACCGTGCCGCTCAGTAGTGACTTACGACTAAAAAAGACTTACGACTACTATCATTTAACCGTAATATAAAACTCATAATCACGCTTTGCTTTTATGGTTTGACCAGTAGGGTCTTGCGTGTCCATTTCGCCCAAAGTAGGAATGGTATCACGGCGGATAATGGTTTTGTACAAATCATTTTTCACCCAAATTTTAGAAGTAGAAATCATCAAATCGTACTGACTATCAAGGTGTTCTACTGAAAGTTGCGTTTCAATAGCTCCTTCTTTATTGATGGTTTGGGTGAGGTCTTCGGTTTTTTCAGCATCATCGTCACAAGCGGAGAAACCAATAATTAGCATTAAAAAAAATAATTTTTTCATATAAAATTTTATATTTTAATTAAGTTATGAACTACTAAATCTATTGTAATTCCAAAAACATTAAAATCTCCTCCTTTGGAGGAGATTTAGAGGAGGTCTTTTTATTTAAAAATAATACACGTTGGTGTTTTTGCTACAATCTCTTTTTTATACGTCAAACGACCATCGTTTTCTATGGAGAAAATAACAATATTGTCAGAATTTTGGTTCGCACAGAACAAATATTTTCCATCAGGCGTAATGCTGAAATTCCTTGGAATCAAGCCTTTACATGGAAAAATACCAACTTTTTCCAATCGTCCATCTGCCTTTGTTTTGAACGCAGCCAAACTATTGTCACCTCGATTTGATACGTAAATAAATTGTTTATCGGGTGTTATTTGAATATCAGCCACTAAATTATTGCCTTTGTAATCGTTTGCAAGTGTTGAAAGTGTTTCTACTTGATTTTGATTTTCATCAATAAAAGAAATCGAACTGTTTAGCTCATTGGCAAGGTAAATACGCTTGCCGTTTGTTACCAAATGTCGAGGTCCTGCGCCAGGAATATTGATTTTCAAAGGCTTGTTTTCAGTCAATTTGCCTTCTTTAAAGTCAATATTTATGACATTTAGAAAGTCCGTTCCCAAATCAGCAACGAGTAGGGTAGTGTCATTTTCGCCCAACTTCGCACTGTGCGGATGCGGAGCTTCTTGTCGAGCTGAATTTCCTTTGCCCGAAAATTGAACCAACGAAGGGTTATCAAGAATCGTTCCATCGCTGTTGATTTTGTACATTCCGACATTGCCACCCATATAATTGGCAACGAAACAATAACTGTTTTTGTAAGAAATATAACAAGGAGAACCACCGTGTGCGCTTACTTTACTCAGTTTTTTGGCAGGCATACTTTCCAAATCAAAAGAGGAAATCATGCCTTCTGGATTTAATTCTTCTGCGACGAAAAGGCGTTTTTTGCTATCGTCAAAAGCAATGTAAGATGGATTGACAACATCAGTAATTACGCTTCGCTTTATTTCAGAAAGGTTTTCGTCCATTTCGATGTGGTAAATGCCTTCACCTTTGCCATCGACATGGGCTTCTTTTTTGGTATAAGAGCCAACAAAAAAATCATATTTTGTTTTGGAAGATGTCGCATTTTTGCATGATAAAATGCTGAAAACCAATAAGATAAACGCTATTTTTAATTTCATTTTAATTTATTTTGAAACAAATATAAAATTTTTTTTAATTTTTTTTCAAAAAACCTTTAAATAAATAAAATTTAATATATATCTTTGCAGCGCAATTACTTACAAGCATTGCCTAAAATTGGTTCTCAAAAATCTCAACAATTTTTTTACAACCACATTCCCTAAGCCGAATATCCTCGGCGATATTTCCCTTGATACAAAAGTAATTTTGTCGCTTTCCAAAAAGGCGACAACCTTGTGGCGTTTGCCACTATCGGATTAGTTAGTCCCTTTCCGATGCCATCCCAGAAAGAAATACTTTCTCCCAATTGTATTTCTACCAATTATGTTCCAAAACCGATAAGCTACAAGGGTAGTCGTTAGGCTACCCTTTTTGTAGGTGAAAAAAATCCGAACCGAAATAGAGGATTTTTCGCTTAAAAAAGCGAGCTACGGTTGAGTGAAGTCAAAATTTACTAAAATTTTAAATTTTTCAATAAAAATTTCTCTGAATAAAATAAATTATATATATTTGTAATCAGTTAGGCTAAGTTAGCCTGACTATTGGACAATTTCTTTGCGTTTTCGCTTTAAAGATACTGTTTGTTGTAACAAGAAAATACGAAACTTTCAAGGTAATCAACTTATAGTAGCAACCAGCGGAATCGTCTGTGCATATTTAAACGTATTGCGCAGGCGTTCCTTTTGCTATTATCTGGGTTTTCGTATGCCTCTTGTTATGCAAATTTGGAACGTACTGCGCTTTTTTATGAAAGCGTAATTTTTTTACTTTTTAACAAAAAATACTTTTACGCCTATGAAAAAGTTACTATCAATTCTGATTGGCTTTTTACTTTGCTGTCAATTTTTGGCAGCGCAAAATTCAAAACCTATTGAATGTGGAACTGGTATGAGTTTCTCTAAACGTGTTCCCGTTGCAGAACCCAAATACTATGATATGTATGGGAATGCTTACAGCGAAGGTGAGTTAATTCCACAAAAAACTACGACTCATTGTGATAATCTTACAAAATTCAAACTTAATTTCTCTGATGATGTTACATCTTTTGACAAAGAAATCATTTGCGATGTCTTCAAATACCTTGAAGACGAGGTTTTTTTAGACAATCCACTTACCAAGATTCAAATTGAAATAAGGTATAATTATCCCTTTTCTTTTGACCCTAATGAACAAATGCCTACAAGTGTAGCAGCGGATGCTCTACCTTTTTATGCGGATAGGGATTGTAGTCCAGCCTTTCCAGTTCCATTTTTAACAATGTTAGGAGATGTTTCGCATTCAAAAGTTAATGGAGGTAGAATTAGACTTAATACTGCATACAAAAATCAATGGAATCATTCTCCTCATGCCCCTACACCAAGTGGTACATGGGTAGACTTATATTCAGTGGCTTTACACGAAGCAATGCACCTTATGGGTTTTGCTTCAAGATTAAAGCCTGATACAAAATTACCTACAAAACTTGCTTCTGGTGCAAAATTCTCTAACTGGGATCAATATCTTTTTGATAATGCAAATAAGCAACCGTTAATTACAGATATTTCAACAGATCACTGCTGTCCTAACCATGAATTCAATAAGAGTGCTACTTCTCCAATGAATCAGTCTTGCAATTCACAAATATCATTTTCTGATAAAAATGGAAACTCTCTGGCATCTTTAAGTTGTCATAATTTGTCTATAGGAGCTTTATCGCACATAAATGATTGTGTAGGTAATAAAGAGTTTGTTATGAATACAAGTATCACACAGAATCAAACTAAAAGAGTACTACTCAAAGAGGAACTACAAATTTTATGTACACTTGGGTATACCATAAAAACACCTCAGGGTGAAAAATGTAGTACCAATGCTTTTTTAGCAATAGAAGATTGTGATACAAAAATATATACTCTAAAAGATAATAAAGGACAGTTCAATGTACTGGATAATGACTTAAAACAAGCTAATTATTTATTTAAAGTTACAAACTATAATAAGCAAGGATTAAGTTTGATTATTTCTAAAAATGGACTTTTAGAATATACAATTAAGCAAAAAGGTGAATGGATAGTTGAATATGAAATTTCTGATGATAAAGGAATAAGTTGTTCAAAAGCATCTTTAAAAATAGTTTGTATTGATGAAGAATTAGGCAATTGCTGCCCCGAGAAACAATGTTTTGTGAGTTGCTTAGGCGATTTTGAGCAATTTAAAAGTAATTTTGAATTAAGACATTACGTTACTAATGTTACTGATTTTTGTGACCAAAACCCATTTACTTTTAAGAGTGGCGGTGTATTTGCCGTAAATACAGTAGATTTATTAACAGATGGTTCAACTTATATTGATTATTGCGATGATGACAAAATAAAGCAAAGTCCGCCACCTAACACATTTGGAGGAACGGTTCAAAATATCAATTATGCTGCCTTTTGGTCTGGTCCTGGTGACACAGAAGCGTTTGTTCTACCTTTGTGTAAAACTGTACCCAAAGCATCAAGTGCAAAAATTACTTTTTATGCAAGAGTTAATAAGGGTTGCGATGCTAACGAACCAAATATATATATGTGTTTTTTACCAGATAATCCTTCAAGTGCGAGTATTGTTTTCCCTACTATTTTTCAAGCAAAAGTTTTAATCAAAGGTGACGATTGGACTAAATATGAGATAAATATACCCTACACCAGTACTAAGCCAAGTAATTCTTTATTGATTTATGGTGAAACTAAGGTTTTAACAGGTTACGTCTATTTCAACATCGACGATATCGTCGTTACCATTCCTCCTGATGCTGAGTTCACTTCAGCTGTTGCTTGTCCAAAACTCACTTTGATACCAAGCAATCAGAATGGTTTGCATACTTGGACAGTTACTGATGCAAGTGGACAAACCGTTGCTACTACGAATACACCAACAGCTAATTTCAATAACTTACTAAATGGAACTTACACTGTTAAGCATACTGTTAAAGATGATGAATGTGGAGAAGGCGTTGTTTCCAAAACTGTAAAAATAAGTTGCACGGAATGTGGTTGTAATTTTGACAAAGCAATTACGATTGTCGCTGACCCAAATGGTACAAATTATTCTCAATTAGGGTATCCTATTACGCTCGGTGACGCTCAACACAATGGTTGCATTTCTATAACAGGAAAATTAATCATTGATGAAAACGTGACGATTTTCAATTGTGGAAATATCATCATGGACGCTTGTTCGGAGATTGAAATACTAAAAGGGAAAACGCTCACATTAAACAATAACACTATCAGTGGTTGTAAAAAAATGTGGAAAGGTATTAGTGTTTTAGATGGCGGGAAGCTGTTCATGTATGATAATACCGTAAGAGATGCGCAGTGGGCAGTAAACGCAACACCTACTGTATATAAAAACGTACTCTCATTCGTCAATGCAACAAGAATTATAATAAAAGGAAATAATTTTGATAAAAATTATATTGGTGTGAATATAATTGGTCGTGATGGTGTTGCCAATCTTATTAGACAGACTCCTTTTACAGACAATAGCTTCAAAGGTAATGATGGTGTTACTAATTTGCTGCCTTTATGTACGCCAGGATTGCCTAAGTATAGTGCTACTCATGGTTTTGCAGGAATAGTGATAAAAAATCTTCCTTCTTTTCAAGTTGGAGCTTCTACTGATAAATACCTAACCAATACTTTTTCTAATTTACAAAATGGTATTTTAGCGACTAATTCAAAAGTATCTGTGAATTGGGCGGAGTTTAACACTTTGGTAAGTGAATGGACTTCCGAATCTGTTAATCCTACAGCAACTACCGCTACAGGAATTGCTGTTTTAGCAGATAAAGGTACAGCTTTAGTGAATAAATGTGAGATAAATAAATGTGGTCACGGTGTTTATGGCATAGCAGCAGAATTAACGGTTACCAACAATAATATGCCCGAAGTTTATAGAGGTGTAGAAGCTGTGAATAGTCTTATTTTCAATGTTTCTGACAATAAAAACATTTATTATAGGAATAGAGGCATTATAGCAAGGCAATTGTCTTATGCAGCAAGTGCTAATTATAAGATTTTAAACAACACCATATAGAACAGCTCAATCGCTCCTACAGGAAATGAAATATTAAAAGGCATCGCAATCGAAATGCGCAATACCAATGTTGGGCTTTTGAGTAACAATAAGGCTCGTATATTTGACAACACCATTTCATTGGACAATAATGATTTGGCTATAAAAATTTGGAACAATGGTAAATGGACTATTGATGCCAACCAAATCTTTTTTAAAAATCTTAATGGTGGTCTTTCGGCTTTCAGTGGCAATGGTTATGGAATTAACTTATTGAACTCTGGAAGCAATTACCTCTACGACAATAAAATTACAGATGTTGGTACAAAAGGTAATTCTACTGCTTTTTGGATAGAAGCAAGTCAAAACAACAGACTTTGTTGCAATTATACAGAAGGCAATAGCGCAGGAGTTCAAATCGTTGGCGGTTGTAACAATGCTGACATTAAAATGACTTCTTTCAAAAAGCATTTTAGAGCATTAAATTATACGGGTATTAAGCCGCTATCTGGACAGCAAATAAACAAAGGAAATCTCTTTTATGTAAGTTCTGGTGAAGCGTTTCATACTTCTAATATTATAAATGATGTACAAAAGTCAAAGTTCACAGTAAAAAACGTACAACAAACGGAACATCCTGTTAAGGTCAATCTAAAACAGGGTATTCCTCAAACCAATTTCTTTGATGTAAATAATCAAAATAGTCCAAAATGTACAGATGAATATGCTTGTGAAATTTTCCCACCTCAATTAACTCAAACATCAGAATTAGATGTTTTTGTAGCAGAGGAAGGCTTTGGTAATAATACGCAAGTGAGTACCACTTTACAATGGGAAAGTGCTCTGGACTTGATGAAACGCTTAGATGCGAATCCTACGGCAATAGAGGAACACCCGAGTATTGCTGGTTTTTACAAAAAAAATAAATCAGAAATACTTGGTAGATTTGCAGAAATAGACCAAAAAGTAGAAGCAATTGATAAAAATACAGAAGAAATTGACTTTGAAATAGATAAATTGCAAATTCACATTGAGGACATTCGCAATCAAATGACAGAAAAATATGCTGATTTGACCAATGCTAAAACTTGGGAAGATTCCTTGGCGGTTTATGACACTATTGAGGAAATAGGCTTTTATGCCTTAGACCTCAATACCATGCTGGATAACACGCTTTTACAAGTTGCTCAAGACAAAATTGTGAAGGCAAAAGAACTGTTGCCTATCATAGAAGAATTGCCAACTCAAGATGTTGCCGATAAAAATCGTAAAGAAATATGGCGTATTTATGTCAAAAATATCATTGAAGAAAAAGAAAACATTGATTTAGAGCAGTTTGAAACCATAAGCCAAATTGCGCATCAGTGCATGGAAGAAGGCGGTACTGCGGTACTCATGGCTCGTGCCATGTACCAACAAAGAGAACCAAAAAATTTCAATGATGAGGAGCTTTGTCATGCGGATATCCATGTAATTACCAAAACGGTGAAGTCAAAATCATTTGTTTCTGGCTTAGAATTAATGCCAAATCCTACAAAGGACAATGTCAATATTTTGGTAATGAATGGCGAAAAGCAGGCATTTGAAATTACGGTTCAAAATTTGGCAGGGCAAACGCTCAAACAAATCAAAAACAATGGTTTGGAAAATAATATTTACCAACTTGATACTTACGATTATCCTTCGGGCATCTATATCTGTCAGTTAAAATTGATAGATGGTGGAGTTATCACTAAAAAATTAATTATTCAAAAATAAATCCAAACTAAGCATGGTATCTCACAAGATACCATGCTTTTATTTTTATATTATGAAAAATATAATACTAATTTTATTGTTTTCCTATTGTGTAAAAAGCCAGGCACAATTCCATGACAACACTTCTATATTTGGCTTTTTAGGAGCATCAACAAAAGTCATAACAGACCCTAATAATGACGATGACTTAGACCACACGGCTCTTACTTTTGATGATGGTAGTGTAAAAGTTGAAGTTAGTAAATACAAAGGTGTATATCAATTATGGCATACCAATTCAAGTTTTTCCAATAAAAAAGGCGAATTTATATTTTTAAGCAATGGCGTTGATGTATGGAATAAAAATTTCAAAATTATGGGTTCTTTAACCAAACCCAATTTGGATAACCAGTACCAACAGTTTAATATATCTTTGCCTATGCCTGGAAAAGACAGCACAGCTATATTGATATATGGTGAGGATTTATTAGAAAATGTCATAGCGTTTCCTGATTCTGTCTTATTTATGACCAATGATTTGTACTACGCCAAAATCAGAATGTACGATAACAAAGGAAATGCACAATATGAAAAAAAACGAACCAAAATCATTGATGATAGTCTTTCTCTTGGGAAATTCACAGCTGTAAAGCACGCAAATGGTAGAGATTGGTGGATTTTGATTCCTAAGTACAATGTCAGTAACCAATATTACAAACTATTATTGAGTAATCAAGGGTTGAGCAATCAAGGCATACAAACCGTTGGAACTAAAATAATAGAAGGTGTTGGGTGGGCTGTTTTTTCTCCTGATGGGAAAAAATACGTGCGATACGAAGCTTATCAATTTGACAAACCTTGCTCCATCAATATTTATGATTTTGATAGGTGTACGGGTACTTTGAGCAATCATATCGTCATTAAAAGCCCTGACCCTGTTTTTGGCGGTATTTCCATTTCTCCCAATTCTCGCTTTTTGTATTTTAATGATTTTTTAAAAGCCTATCAGTTTGATTTGGAAGCAACTGACATCGCTAAAAGTAGAACTTTAATTGCGGAATACGATGGTGTGCTTGATATTAGTGGAAGTGAAGCAGATTTTTTTCATATGCAGTTGATGCCTGATGGTAAGATTTACAGTACGAGTTTTGGTGGAGCTTCGGAGTATTTTCATGTCATACACAAGCCAAACTTAAAAGGAAAAGCTTGTGAATATGTGCAACGAAGTTTAAAATTCGGCTCTCGAAATAGTGGTTCTATGCCACATTTTCCAAATTACCGCTTGGGACCTATTGACGGTTCTCCTTGTGATAGCCTCGGTATCAATAATATGCCGCAAGCATGGTATCGCTACGAAAAAGATACGATTTACAAGCAAAAAGTGCGCTTTTTTGACCTTTCCTTCTACGATCCGCAGCAATGGCAATGGGATTTTGGCGATGGCAGCCCAAAAACGAACAACGACCTTTATCCAACACATTCCTACTCAAAACCAGCGACTTACAACGTATGTCTTAAAGTCAGCAATCAATACGGCACTCATACACATTGTAAAAATATCAATATAGGAAATACTGTGAATACAACTGATGCGTATGCGGACATCGCCTTGCAAGTAACGCCAAATCCTTTTAAAGATAGAATCGTAGTAGCACTTAGCGACCTCATTGCACAACCTGTTTTTCACCTTTACGACAACATGGGCAGATTACAAAAATCAACATTACTCTATCATGGAATCACTGAAATTCCAACTCAAAACCTCAGCGCAGGCTTGTATTTTTGGACTGTGACATCAAGTAATGAGTTGGTAAGGAGTGGAAAAGTTATGAAGGTTAAGGAGTGATTACATCTCTTCGCAAAAAGAAAATAGAAATAATTGTATTTCTACCAATTATGTTCTAAAACCTATACGTAGGATTGTAACACTGATTACACTGATTTTCATGATTTATCACGTTTCCGTATAATGAAATCTTGATAAATCTTGAAAATCAGTCCAATCAGTGTTCTATTTTCGGGATTTCATCCCGTTTGATATTTACATTTTTATTTTCTAATAATCCTGACTCATCGGGTGAATCATCAACTCGTCAATCACGACGTGCGGCGGTGTATTCATTACATATAAAATCGCATCTGCCATATCGTTCTCTTTAAGCCATGTTTCGGCTTCTGAATGTCCGTGTCCAATCGAATGAAAATGACTGTCCACCAATCCACTATATATTACAGAAACTTTAATATTATCTTGACGAACTTCTTTGCGCAAGGCTTCCGAAAAAGCATTTTGAGCGTATTTGCTGGCACAATACAGAGAGCCGTTGGCAAAAGTACGTTTCGCTACGTCAGAAGCAACATTGATAATGTGACCAGATTTGTTCGCTTGAAGATGCGGAACGGCATATTTGCAAGTTAAAAAATTACTTTTTGCATTGACGTTCATTACATTGTCCCATTCGTCAGCGTTGATGTCCAAAACAGATTTAAAAACGCCAAATCCAGCATTATTGACTAAAAAATCAACATTACCGTAAGCGTTTGCAGTTTCAGAAATGGCATTTTTGACTTGCTCTTCGTTTGATACATCGCAAGAAAAAACGATGCAATTTGAGCCATTTGCTTTACACGCTGCGGCTACCTTGTTCAATTCTTCTTCGTTGCGAGCGAACAAAGCGAGATTCATGTTGTGTTTTGAAAGGGCGATAGCCAATGCTGCACCGATACCTCTTGAAGCCCCTGAAATGATGGCTGTTTTACTTTTTAAAAACATAATTTTTCTAATATGTGTATTTTGAATAATGTACTTGGGCTAAATTACTTACAACTATTTTTTCAGTCGATTGCTCAAAAAGCAATAAATCACTTCCTTAACAGTCAGTTATTTATTACTTTTTTCTCAACGACAAAATAGTTATAAGTAATTTTTAACGCCCACTTAATACAATTTTTTGTTATATATTTTGATTTTTGTAATGCAAATTTTAGTCAAAATTTTTACTAACACTAATGCAAATGGCTGATATTCAACACTTTTTACTTAACAATATGTTAAAGTATGTCGAAAAAATTAGCAAATGTGACATAATTAACCGTATATTTGCATCATTATTATGTGTGTGAATATGGCAGCTCGGAAGCACCGTCGACGGGCTGTCATTTTTTTTAAACCTCAGCCTCCCTAAATCCCTCCTGAGGAGGGACTTGCCAACATAGCACACTTATTCACCTCATTGTTCACTGTTCACTTATTTAATTCTTCTTCAATTTTTCTGCTTCTGCTTTCAACTGCTGCAATTTGGCATCAGCTTCTTTAATTTTAGCTTGCAAATCACTTAGCTTAGTTTCTTCCGCCTTTAATTTATTGGGAATATCGTTGTATTGTTGCTGTTGAGCGACAAGCGTATTGAGTTTATTTTGCTCAAATTCTTCTGTCTTTTTGATTTCAGCAATTTGCTTGTCAGCGGCTTCTTTTACCTTTTGGATTTCGGTAGCGGTTGTCTGCTTTGCGTCATAAATAGCCTTGGTAGATTCTTTTTGAGCATTGCTGATTTCGTCCAAACTTTTCTTACGAGCATCTTCGTCTTCTTTGTTGTATTGAACTACTTTTGCATTGGTTTCACGTTGAATTTTCACCACTTCGTCTGCTGATTTTTGGCGAGCTGCAATGACATCATCTTGTCCTTTTTTTTCTGTTTCCGCCAATAGTTTCATCATTGCTGCTATTTTATCGTCGCTTTCTTTTTTAGCGGTAGCGATGGCTTCGGCAGCATTTTGCTTGGTCAATTGTACTTCTTTGGCAGCGGCTTCTTTTGTAGCGGCTACTTCTTTGGTGGAAGTTTCACGGGTTTGAGCGATGGCATTTGCAGCGGCTTCTTTTTCTTTAGAAGTCGTTTCACGAGCCGCTTTTATTTCATTGGCAGCCGTTTCTTTTGCTTTTCCAACTTCACTTGCAGCATTTTCACGGGCAGTGGCAACGTCTTTTGCCAAACGCTCACGCTCGGTTGCGGCATTTTCACGTACAGTTTTGAGCGCATTGGCTTCTTCAGTTTTTGCTTTTAAGATATTATCCGCAGCATTTTTTCTCATTTCTGACACTTGATTGCTCAATGTTTGTACTTCAAGCGCTTGTTGTTCTTTGATTTTTCCAACTTCACGAATCGCATTTTCTCTGGTCTGAGAAATTTCTTTTGCGGCAGCTTCTTTGCTTTGAACTACCTCTTTGCTTGTCGCTTCTTTGAGTTCTTTTTCAACCGTTTTTGCTTCTGTAATTTGCTTTGCTACTTCAGCTTGAATCTCTTGCACTTTTTTCTTAGATGTTTCGGAAGCTGACGCTACTTCTTTGGTATAATTGGTTTTTGCCTCTTCAGCTTTTTTGTTCGCTTCTTGGATTTGCGCAACGGTTTCTTGTTGCGCTTTTTGGATTTCAGCGGCTGCTCGTTCACGGGCTTTTTGTACTTCATTAGCCGCTTGGCTACGAATACTGTCAGCGGTTGTTTTTGCTGCTAAAATTGCTTTTTGCGATTCCTCTTGAATCTTTTTCATTTCTTGGGCAGCTTTTTCTTTTGCTACCACCAAATCCGCAATTATTTTCTTCTGCTCTTCTTCTGACTTTTGCTTTGCTTCACCAATCTTTGACGTTGCTTCTTGGTTTATTTCTTGAATAGATTGCGCTGCCCGTTGTTTTGCATCAACGACGGTTTGCGCTGCTGCTAATTTTTCTTTTTCAGCATTGGTTTTGGTATCGCCAACTTCTTTTGCAGCGTTTGTTTTGGTATCTGTTACTTCTTTTTGTGCTTTATTTTTTTCTTCTTCAACTTGTTTTTGCGTTTGTTGGATTTGTTCAGCCGCTTTTTTCTTAGAATCAGCAACTGCCATAGCGTTTGCCTCTTTTTCTTTTGCTACATTTTCTTTAATTTCAGCGACTTCCGAAGCGGAAGATTGCGCAGCTAATGCTTTTTCTTCGGCAGCTTTACGACGAGCTTCGGCAACTTCAAACGCCATTTTTTGTTTTTCCAAAACAGCTTGTTCTCGGATTTGTGCAATTTTTTCAGCGGTATCTTCTTGAACTTTCAAAATCTGCTCTGCTGCTGTTTTTTTGCTGTTGCCAACATCTTCGGCTGTTTTTTCGCTTTCTTCTTTTGCTTTTTTACGAGCATCTTCAATTACCTTGGCTGTTTCGTCACGTATGCGCAACAATTCAGAAGAAGAGGTTTCACGAGCTGATGAGATTTCGTCTGTATATTGCTTTTTGGCTTCGTCCATTTTTGACTTTACGGCAGTGATTTCTTTCGCAGCACTTTCACGTGCTGTTGCCACCTCTTGGGCTGCCGCCAAACGAGCTTTTTCTATTTCTTTTGCAGCATTTTGTTGTGCTTCCTTAATGGCGAGGTTTATTTTTTCGATTTCGGTACTTGCTTTTGCTTTTGCTAAAGCTATGGCATCGGCTTGGTCTTTGAGTGTTTTTTGAATTTCAACGTCTGCTTTTTTGCGACTTTCCAAAACTTCATTGGCAAATTCAGATTTTTTTACTGTTCCAGCTTCTTTTGCTGAGAGCAATTCGTCTTGCATAGACTGTTTTTGCTTTTCGCCTTGTTCCCGAACAGCTTGAATTTCTTGGCGTAGTTTTTCTTTAGTTGCAGCCAATTCTTTTTTCAAATCAGCCAATTCTTGGTCATTCAATAAAGAAATATCTGTAATTCTTTTGCCTTGTCCGCCGCCAGCTACTGCCGCCGCAGAGCCTCCCGAACTTGGCGTTCCTGAAGGAGCAAGACCACCGCCAGCTGCGCCAACGACTTCTGAGGATTTTGAGCTTGCAGCCCTTGTTTTGTCCAAACTATTGTAAAAACAATTCACAACTTGCTTAAATTCTTTGGTTCTATTTTCTTGCAGTGTTTGTTTTATCATTTGGTGCTTGATGTTATTGACGATGTACATTCCCGTCACATCATTTTTGCTCAACCAATCAATAGCAGACAAATCCAACTGCATAGAATTCAGACGTGCGGTCGTCGTACCTTCTTTGAGTACTTCACCGAGGGTCGTAAAACGGAATGTTTTTTTCTCTCCCGAAGGATTGACAAAAACAACATTGTCGTCTTGGTTGAGTTCTTCACCGCCTTTGGAAATGATTCTTGCAACGATGCCTTTATCGTCGTTGTTGAAGTCAATACTATAAGAATAGCTTCCACGAACTTGCAAAAGACACTTGTTGGTGGTTACGACAGGCACGCCATTCACAATTTTATTGACGATGATAAAAGTGGAACAATCTTGTGCCAAAATATTTTGGGAAAATAAAAAGAGAGAAATAAAGACGCTAAAAATGGATTTCATAAAATGGATTTTTTGAAATGGATTGATAGTTTTATACACACACATAAATTAAAAATTTGAAATCAAATTTGAGTTTTTTTCTCAAAATAGATTTAAAAGCGAAATATATACATTTTCTATCATTTCAAACGTATAAGTTGTATTTTTTTTTTGATAAAAAGTGATAATTTTAACAAGTATGGTAAAAACTTAGGTAGTATGAGCTTTTAGCTCGGGCAGAGTGCTTTGGAAAAGGTGTGGTGGTGGATAATTTTCTAATGGCCAAAGTAATACTTTGATTTATGCTAATCCTTCTAACAGTATTTTCAAAATATATTTTGAAGGAAGAAAGACGATTATGGTTTGGAGATTTTTAACCAAGAAGAGAAATTGATTTGCAGGGTTTTCTTATAAAAATATTTTAGGTGCAGCATACCTTTGTAAAAAAATAAAAAACAAAATGTAATTTTGTGAGAGAAAAAAGGGAAGGATAGA
>JAYWHK010000031.1:0-4999 GCA_043777755.1 Saprospiraceae bacterium | reverse complement strand
AAATTATGTACTGGCAAATTAAGAAGGATTTAGCACACGAATTATCGCAGATAAAATCAATAAATTGATTTCACTCACGGATTTTCACGGATTCCCTTCGTGAGGAATCCGTAAAAATCCGTGAGTGATGCGAAGCATCATCTGCGCAAATTCGTGTGCTAAATTAATCTTTAATCAAAATCCTCCACAATAGCCACACTACGGTTGTTCACTTGATTTGTTAGCCAAACAAATTCCTCGACGGAGAGTGTTTCTGGTCTTCTATTAAAAAAATCGCTTGCCAAAAGCGTTTCATTTTGAATCATACTTTTCATGGTATTGCGGAGCATTTTTCGACGCTGCCCAAACGATGTTTTTACAACTGTCCGAAAAAGCGAAGGGTCACAACCCAATTCTTGATTCTCTTTGCGAACCAACCGAATAACACCTGACTGCACTTTCGGTGGCGGATTAAAGTTGCTTTTATCTACTGTAAAAAGGTATTCCCCTTCGTAAAATGCTTGCGTCAAAACACTGATAACACCAAATTCTTTACCGCCAGGCTTAGAAACGATTCGTTCTGCCACTTCTTTTTGAAACATTCCGACCAATTCAGGCACAAAATCCCTTTGCTCAATCATACGAATGACAATCTGAGAAGAAATATTGTAAGGAAAATTTCCAATCAACGCAAATTGTTCTTCGCCAAATTGCGCTCTGAAATCCACCTTTAAAAAATCTTCTGCAATAATTTTTTTTCGCAAAGCAGGAAAATGCTCATTTAAATATGCGACCATATCGTTGTCCGCTTCAACAACTTTCAAATTGTAGCTTTTTTTCAATAAATATTTGGTCAAAAACGCTTTTCCTGGCCCAACTTCTAATACATTTTTGCAGTTATTGGGCAGTAATAAAGCATCTGCAATGTCAGAAGCAATGCTTTCATTGGTTAAAAAGTGTTGCCCGAAGGATTTTTTAGCTTTTATCATTTTTTTATTAAACAGGCATTTAAGTGTAGCCTAAGTATTTGAGCGGCAAAGGTACACAATTGTTTTGATTCCAAAACAAGTAAAAAAGTATGAAGTTATTTAGCAATCGAAACATTAAGTAATTGGGCTAAAATAAACGTGGTTATTTTTTTCAGTCGATTGCTCAAAAAGCAATAAATAACTGCCTTACAGTCTCCGAAGGAGTCCTTTGGACAGCTATTTATCACTTTTTTCTCAACGACAAAACAACCACGTTTATTTCTATACGCCTACTTAACTTGTTTCTGATGACTTTTTTAGATAAAATTTTTGCATTGCTTCTAAAATCCTCTTAACTTGCCAAAAGTTTTATTTTTGCAATATTCAATTATCAAAAAGTTTATGTCAAAACCATTGTCAAGAGCTGCGTTTTTGGGACTAAAAACATCAAAAAAGCAAATTGTAACAGAAGTTTCACCCATTCCGAGAGGTCTAATCTCTGATTTGGAAGAATACAAAGGTGTTTGGGGCAAAGTCCAAGCAGCACACCTGATTCGGCGCACGATGTTTGGCGCAACCAAAACCGAAATTAATTTTTTGAGTACCATGTCCATGTCCCAAGCGGTGGATTTGCTCCTCAAAGATGTTCCGAATCCACCCGAACCCGTCAATGATTACAACGGTGCAGGCGAGGATAAATTGGTGGACAAGGTTGTGCCTTTTGGTCAGCCTTGGGCGAGCTTGCCTACCCGTGATTTTGACATTGAATTTTGGAAAAATGTATCACTAAAATGTTGGTGGTTCAATAATATCATTGAACAAAAATACAGTATTCAAGAAAAAATGCTTCTTTTTTGGCAAAATCACCTCCCAATTCAAGTTTTTGAAGTGTATGATGCCCGACTTTCTTATAAGTATTTGACGACCCTTCGTCAGCATTGTTTGGGCAATTTTAAAAGTATGACCCGTGCGGTTACGATTGACCCAGCCATGTTGTTTTACCTCAATGGTACGTATAACGTGAAGTCTGCGCCAGATGAAAACTATGCCCGTGAGTTACAGGAGCTTTTTTGTATCGGAAAAGGTCCAGATTCCAAATATACCGAAGACGATGTAAAAGCAGCAGCACGAATCCTGACAGGCTGGAAATCGGATTGGCAAAAACCCAATACTTTTTTTGTCGCCAACGACCACGACACCAACGATAAACATTTTTCTTCTTTTTATAAAAATAAAATTATCAAAGGTGCAACAGGTGCGAATGCTGGAAATGAAGAATTAGATGCACTTTTGAACCTTGTTTTTGCAAATAGTGAGTGTGCAAAGCACATCGTAAGAAAATTGTACCGCTTTTTTGTCTATCATACCATTGATGCAAAAACCGAAATGGACATCATTATTCCATTGGCGGATTTATTTCAAGCCTCAAATTATGACATCAAAACAGTAATGAACAAGTTGCTGAAAAGTGCGCATTTTTACGACAAACTCAATAGAGGTGCTGTATTGAAAACGCCGCTTGACTATACGCTCGGTATGCTTCGAGAATACAATATGCCAAAGCCTGCCAAAACAAACCTTAAAGAAATGTTTTGGGTACGAACTGGTATGTATTGGTGGATTCGAGATATGTTGCTTGACATCGGAGATCCGCCTAACGTCGCTGGTTGGCCCGCTTGGTATCAAAGTCCACAATTTGATAAATACTGGATTTCGACAAATACGCTGCCAAAACGAGGTAATCTAAGCGATGCAATGATTTATTGGGGCTTTGAAAATGAAGACAAATCTATTAAATATGGTATTGATGAATTTGCTTTTACCAAAAACTTAGACAATCCAGCAGATCCAGAGTTATTGGTCGAAGAAGTTTTGAACCTATTTTTCAGCATTAGTGTCAATGTACAAGTGAAGGCGAGCCTTAAAAGTATTTTATTGAGTGGACAAGCGCAAAATTATTACTGGACAAATGCTTGGAATGATTACATCGCAAATCCAAATGATATGATGAAAAAAGACATTGTAAAATGGCGTTTGAAAGCATTTTATCAACACGTCATGCAAATGGAGGAATATCAGTTAATGTAAGTTGATAGGTCAATAAGTCGTAAGTCAGTAAGTCTTATAATTTACTGATTGTCATTAATTTAAAAATTCGTAAGACTTAGGTACGCTCAATATTAAAACTAAGTTTTAATAAAATTAGTGAAATTAGATTTAATTTTTACATCACGATTAGTGAAAATTTGTAAAATTAGAGAAAATTCGTGTTTAAACAGTACCGCTAAGTTTTTACAAAAATTCATCATTCTATATGAAGCGCAAAGATTTTTTAAAACAAATCGCATTGAGTACGGCTGCCGTAACAATGGGTTCGTATTCGCTCAAAGCAGCGAGTAGCGGCATTAATTGGTTGGATAATCCTATATATGATACGGATAGAGTGCTGGTGATTGTTCGATTGGCTGGTGGAAATGACGGTTTGAATACGCTCATTCCTTTAAATCAATACGATAACTATAAAAAAGCACGTCCAAATGTGGCGATTGCTCAAAATAAGGCTTTACCTATAAAAAACAATACAACGCTTGGTTTTCATCCTTCTATGAGCGAAATCCAAGCCTTATATGCAGAAGATAAAGTACAAATCGTGCAATCTGTTGGTTATCCCGACCAAGATTTTTCACATTTTCGTTCCACCGATATTTGGATGACAGGCGCAGACAGCAACCAACTCCTCAATACAGGAACGATTGGGCGTTACCTCAAAACGGAGTACCCGAACTATCCCATTGGTTATCCCAATTCAACAATGCCCGACCCTTTGTGCATTGAAGTTGGTTACACACAATCCTTGATTTTTCAAGGGCCATTGACAGGTATGGGCTTTACGATTTCGTCGCCAGATGATTTTTACAAACTGATTGAAGGCGTACAAGCACCTTCTCCTCCAACGCCAGCAGGCGAACAATTGGACTATGTTCGTTTGGTCAAATCGCAGTCGAATCAGTACGGAAGCATCATCAAAAAAGCGCATGAAAAAGTAAAAATACACAAACCTTATCCTGTGAACAATAGACTTGCTGACCAACTCAAAATCGTTGCTGGACTCATCGCAGGTGGTTTGAAAACAAGGATTTATATGGTAACGCTTGATGAATTTGATACACATGATAGCCAAGTAGATACTACAGATACGAGCAAAGGCGAACACAGTGTTTTGTTACAACAATTGTCACAAGCCATCAAAGCATTTCAAGATGATTTGACTTTTCTTGGCATAGAAAAAAGAGTTTTGAGCATGACGATGTCGGAATTTGGACGACGAATCAAATCAAATGCCAGTAGAGGAACTGACCACGGTGCTGCTGCGCCTATGTTTTTGTTCGGCTCGGCAGTAAAAAGTGGCATTTTAGGAAAAAATCCAACCATTGCAGCCACCGTCACCGATGCAGATAATATTCCGATGCAGTATGATTTTCGGTCTGTTTACTACACGATTCTGAAAGAATGGTTTTGCGTAAATGACCAAAATCTTCAAGAAATCATGCTGAAAAATTATCAGCCGCTGAGTCTTTTAAAAACGACAAATTGTATTACCACAGATATTCACGAAGCGAATCAAATCGCTGGCGATGTTGTTTTGACGACCTATCCGAATCCTTTTGTCAATCGAATCAAAGTAGATTTTGTTTCAGCAGGAGGACAAGTAATGATGCAGATTTTCAATGGTGCAGGACAAAGCGTTGCGACCTTGTTACAAGGCTATTATCCGCCAGGCAATCACAGTACAGAATGGGAAGCCGAGCATTTGCCAACGGGATTGTATTATGTACGCTTCCAAAACGGCAGCGTTCAACAAGTAAACATGGTTATGAAAGCAAAATAATCAATTTTACTTTTGTAAGGGCGACTTTAGTCGCACCTTCTACGCTTGCCAACGTAGCGTGTGCGACTAAAGTCCAATGTCATTTCCCTAATTCAAGAAGAAAAGTCTTAAAAAAAAGCGTTATTATTGCTTGAAAAATAAGTTAAATAATTTTTTTTCACAA
>JAYWHK010000030.1:0-5009 GCA_043777755.1 Saprospiraceae bacterium | reverse complement strand
GATTAGTGTGATTATTATATGTTTTGAATTGACTATAATAACTCTTTTCTTGACTTTTTGTTCCTCTTCTTAGGATTCCCTTAGCTTAATGACATTGACCCAAAGGCGACCAAATGGTCGTTCCCAAACCAACAGTTTTGAAAATTTGGCTGTATTCAACTTCCATTTTAGCCCGTTCAAACATATTGTACTGCGGCTGTTCCATCGTTGGCCCAATCAAACGCAAATCCCTTGCAACCATGTGCGCCTACATAATCTCTTGCGCCGACCATTCGGAAGTTCCCCAATAAAAGATTTTTCCTTGCTGAAGTAAGTGATTCATCGCCCAAACGGTTTCTTCAATCGGCGTATTTTTGTCAGGACGATGACAATAAAAAAGGTCGATGTACTCCACTTGTAAGCGTTTGAGTGCCGCATTGCAGGCTTCCATGATGTGTTTTCGATTGAGTCCCGTCGTGTTTGGCAATTTATTGGCACTGTCACCAAAAAAAACTTTTGACGACACCACAAAAGAATTGCGAGCCCAATTTTTCTTTTTCAAAATATTGCCCATCACAATCTCAGATTGCCCTTGTGCATATACTTCGGCATTATCAAAAAAATTAACACCATTTTCGTAAGCAATGTCCATCAATTGTTCAGCTGTTTCGTCGCTGATTTGTTTGCCAAATGTAAGCCAACTTCCCAAAGACAATGCGCTGACTTGAACGCCAGATTTTCCTAATCTTCTGTATTCCATATTTTTATGTATTTCTAATTTTTAATGTTATGTGAACTTTCTTACTCTCTTACTTTCCTCCTCTCCTCCTCTTGATTTTTTGCGATGCTAAATGTCACTTTTTGCAAAATATTCAGCTACTTTTTTAGCCGCAGCTTTACCTACAACTTTAACAATTTCTTCATTTTCGGCAGCTTTAAGTTGTTTGACAGATTTAAAATGCGTTAGTAATTTTTCAGAAGTCGTAGCACCGATTCCTGGAATTTTTGTCAATTCCGTCACTGTAAAACCTCGACTGCGCTGATCACGGTGAAAAGTAATACCAAAACGGTGCGCTTCATTCCGACATTGTTGAATGAGTTTTAGACTTTCTGATTTTTTATCAATGTAAATCGGAATTGGGTCATCTGGGAAAAAGATTTCTTCGAGCTGTTTTGCAATACCAATGACCGTCATTTTGCCTTCCAAACCTAAGGCTTTGATGCTTTTCATTGCAGAAGAAAGTTGTCCTTTTCCACCATCAATAATGACCAATTGTGGCAAAGGTTGGCTTTCTGCCAAAAGACGTTTGTAACGACGGGTAACGACCTCTTCCATTGTCGCAAAATCATTCGGACCTTCAACGGTTTTGACATTAAAATGTCGGTAATCTCGGTTGCTCGCTTTGGCGTTTTTGAAAACGACACACGACGAAACAGGGAAAGAACCATGGAAATTTGAGTTGTCAAAACACTCAATGTGCATGGGCAGATCGGGCATATTCAAGTCTTTTTGTAAGGTGCGCAAGATACGTTCTGCGCTTGTTTGTTTTGCCACTTTGTTCATTTCTTCTTTGCGTTTTTGCAAAAGAAAATATTGAACATTTTTTTCAGAAAGTTCCAATAGTTTTTTCTTGTCGCCAATTTTGGGAACTGTTACAAGTAGCTCATTTTCAGTGACTTCTATTTCAAAAGGAACGATGATTTCTTTGTTGGCAGAGCCGAATTTTTTACGCAATTCGTTCACTGTATAAGTCAATAAATCGTTTTCATCTTCGTCCAAGTTTTTGGTTAATTCTTGTGTATAAGCAGCGATGACAGCGCCATTGCTGACCCGTAAAAAATTGACATAAGCGAATTTTTCGTCCGTTGCAATGGAGAACACATCAACATCGCTTATCGTCGTACTGACCACCGTAGATTTGCCTTGATAATCTTCAAAAGAAACTAATTTTTGGCGTACCAATTCGGCTTTTTCAAATTCCATTTCTTCCGAATAGCCTTGCATTTCTTTTTTCAAATAACTTTTTACATTGCCAAAATGCCCTTTGAGCATATTCTTGATTTGAGTTATTTTTTCGTTATAGTTGGCTTCTGTTTCGAGGTTTGCGCAAGCTCCAGCACAATTTTTGATGTGGTATTCTAAACAAACTTTGAACTTATTTTTTTCAATATTTTCTTCTGACAACTGAAAAGCGCAAGTTCGCAAAGGAAAAAGTTGCTTAATAACGTCCATAATTGCATAGACTTGCTGTACGGAAGTATAAGGTCCAAAATACGTCGAACCATCTTTAAAAACACGTCTTGTAATGAAAACACGAGGAAAACGTTCATTTTTTATGCAAATGTAAGGATAAGATTTGCCATCTTTGAGCATCACGTTGTAGCGAGGTTGGTACTCTTTGATGAGCGTACATTCCAACAAAAGCGCATCTTGTTCACTTTCTACAATTGTATAAGTAAAGCTCTCCGCATTGCGCACCAACGCCTTTGTTTTTGCCAACATATCTCGCCGTTCGCTAAAATAATTGGACAAACGACTCCGTAGATTTTTCGCTTTTCCAACATATAAAATCTCTCCCATTTTGCTGATAAAACGATAAACACCAGGCTGCGTCGGAACGGTATGTTGAATCTCTCTGTATTGCTCGATGGTCATTTTTTAATGGTACAGTTTAAATACTTAGTCGCAAAGGTATAGAATTTATTGAAAAAAATGGCTAAAATACATCTTGAATTAGAGCCAATTTTTTTGAAATAAACTTGTAATAAAAAAACGTTGGCAAGGTTTTTCAAGCCTCGCCAACGTTTTTTATTTTTCAGTAAAAATTAAATTTTTTCACTAATTGACAGTCAAAACCACCTCGTCACATTGCGTCACTTTGACATCGTATTCTTTGATAAGACTTGATTTGTCTTTTTTGAACACCTTGATTTTAAGGTTTCCAGCAGGAATTCCAGAAAAAGATTGAGTTTCGGAAGCATCAATATTTTCAGCGTCATTGTTGTTATAGCCTGATGTATTGGTCATTTCGATAGCGATTTCTTCTGTACGATTGTTTTCTATGAAAACGTCGCCCCAATTGGCATTTCCGCAGCTTGAAGGACTCAATTTGTTGAAAACAGCACGTTGCTTGTCATTCGGATAAATCACGCCAATAGAAGGATTAGCTTTCAATTGTTTTTGTAAAAAAGCGTAATCAATCCAACCGTAGCCTTTGTCAGCCCAATCAGTTCCCCAAGAGTTGGCTACTTTGAAAGCATTTTTGGCATCGTCCCAGCCTACCAATACCATGGCATGACCACCTGCTGTTCCAGCCGATGATTTCCATACTTCACCAGCCTTTAAATCTTGAAAATTGTCTTCCACATTTGCTGCAAACCACAATGGATAACCTGCGTAAATCCAAGATTTGAGTTCGTCGGTGTTTTGGTATTCTGCTTTATCTAAAATGGCATAACCGCCAGTTTTGTTGTTTGCAGCTTCTGTAACCAAATTTGCAGGAACAACAGTACAAGCCTTACTGTCCACAAAAGGCAATTTGCCATTGGCACAAGTACCGTAAGTTTCAAGGATTTCAGCCATGCCTATGGTTTTTGAACCACCTTCATCAAACATATAAGCACCATCTGCACAATCTTCTGAATTGATTTTTTTATACTGCGAGTGCAGAAACTCAATGCTACCTGCGACATCTGTATTGGAAGAATTGCTTTTCAAGCCATTGTACAAACCAAGAATGTAATAACCACCTGAAAATGAAACACATTTGTTGGTATTTCCCTGATTGATAATTGGAGGACCATCTAATGCAAAACTTGCAGGTACTTTAAAAGCATCTTCGTCAATGTCAGCTTCATCTACGTTTTCAAGCGATGCGGCAGAGTTGGGTTTTAAACCCGTAGGATGATTGTCAGATGCGCTATTGTCATCTTTTTTACACGCTTCAAAAAGGAAAACGAGTGTTGTAGCAAAAGCAATTGCTAATAATAGGTTTTTTTTCATAAAAATAAATTTGAATTAAGTAATAAAATATTATTGTTTAGCACTGTAGGTCACGAAGGACTCCTTGGGAGCGGAAGCTCCCGCTTAGGTCAAAACTATTGGGTACTAATACAGCCTCACAAAGAAGTACTTCGGACAAGCTGGAGCTTGGCTCTACTATAGCCTAAAAATCACTGTTAGTGGCGGTTTTTTATTTAAAACTATTATTTTTTTCCTGGCATAACTTCTTCACCTGCTTCAAATACAACCTTACCGTCTTTTGTTAATGTAGTTTTTCCGTGCCAATTAGTATATTGATAATGGTCATTTTTATAATTTGAACCTGATGCCATTGTTTTATCAAGTGCCATTTCAAATGTTTCTCCGTTAAAAACTGCTGTTACCACGTTTGTAGTATTGTTGAATGACAGTTCAAGTTTTTTCCCATCTTTGGCAGTTGACGAACTTGTTACGATCTCATCAGCAGTTGTTACAACTGTTGCTGTTTTTACTTCTTTTGTTACTTCTTTTGTTACTTCTTTTGTTACTTCTTTTGTTACGTCTTTTGTTACTTCTTTTGTTACTTCTTTTGGAGTGTCTTTGCAAGAAGTCAAGAATAATGACGTTAGCATTGCGATTGTGAAAATTTTTTTGTACATTTTTTTGTTTTTTTAATTTGTTAAATTTTTCCTACTCTATCGGCTTTTCGGTATCGCCATTTTTTTTAAGTGAACAGTTACCTGTTTTTTTGTTTTAATATACACAACAGATATTGGTTATTAGATATTAAAGATATTGCAAACGCTTGGTATTCAATATTTTGCATAAATGCAAAACCCCAAAACCACTTTCCGACGTGTATATTTAGTTTGTCGTTACTTGTTGTGGTCGGCTCTTAAAATTGTCACTAACAATAGTATTGTCTATTTTTTAGATTGTCCATACCAAATGCAGGGTTTTCTTATAAAAATATTTTAGGTGCAGCATACCTTTGTAAAAAAATAAAAAACAAAATGTAATTTTGTGAGAGAAAAAAGGGAAGGATAGA
>JAYWHK010000029.1:0-14269 GCA_043777755.1 Saprospiraceae bacterium | reverse complement strand
ACAGATATTGGTTATTAGATATTAAAGATATTGCAAACGTTTGGTGTTCAATATTTTGCATAAATGTAAAATCCCAAAACCACTTTCCGACGTGTATATTAGGTTAGATAATCAATAGAATAGGAAACCAATGAAAATATTTTCTTTTTATTAAAAATAAATAAATTTTTAAAAACTATGTAAAAATATTGTTATTCAATTTTTATATAAAAAACATTAATTAACAATTTAATTTCATAAAAAAATGTATTTTTTATCTAATTTTTTATAATAATAAAAAAAAATATGTTAAAATTTTTGTTAATAAATTCTTAAAATAAAAAAAAGACTACTACATTTGCATTAGAAAACGCTCAAATAAAAAACACAAAAAACAAACACATACTATTTTAAAACAATCTTTCAACACTACACACCAATGATTATCCTGTATTTTACCACTGTCGCACTTGTCTTAGGAATGTGCTTAATCGGAACTGACTACTTTATTGGTCAAGCGAAACGCAAAAAAAGAGTTTAATTTATTCCTCAAAAAACAAACACACACATATAAGCAGTAGCCTCGAAAAGAGCTACTGCTTATTTTTTTGGCGCACTATTTCAAATAATGCTATTGAAAGTGCGCAAGTTACATTCATCGAAAAACCTTTGCCGTACATTGGAATATGTACTGCAAAATCACAAGCCTGAATCACAGCATCTGAAATGCCAAGATTCTCAGCTCCAATAACCAATGCTACTTTGCTAAATTGTTCAAAATCAACGTTTTGTAGTGTTTCGCTCGAAGTCGTAATCTCCAAAGCAAGGACTGTAAATCCTTCCATTTTTAGTTTTTCGATACAAGCGACCAAGTCAACTTCATAGTGATAAGGCACGTGACTGTCCGCACCTCGGGCGACTCGACGGATTTTTTTATTGATTTGTTTTGGCTCATCGCCGCTACAATAAAGGTACTCTACGCAAAGCGCATCGCAGACTCGAAGGGCTGCGCCAAGGTTGCTCGCATCTTGCGTATTGTCAAGGAGTACACGCAAAGCTAATTTTTTGTAACTTTGCGATTTTGTTTCGTAGTCTAACTTTTCCTCCATAAAAATATTTATTCTTAAAAACACAAAAGTAATATGAAAATCTGGAAACACGAATTTAATTTAGAAATGCTCAATCGAATGAATGAAGGTACGTTGGGCGAGCATCTTAACATTGTTTTTACTGAAATTGGCGACGATTATTTGGTGGCGACGATGCCCGTTGATGATAGGACAGTGCAGCCGATGAAAATTCTTCACGGTGGTGCTTCGGTGGCATTGGCAGAAACGTTGGGAAGTGTTGCGTCGAATCTTTGTATCGACACGAGCAAAAACTTTGCAGTAGGTTTGGAAATCAACGCCAATCACCTCAGTAAAGGGCGTTACAATTCTCATGTTGTCGGAACGGTCAGACCTGTTCGGGTTGGAAAGACGGTTCACGTTTGGAATATAGAAATCAAATCACCCGAAGGAAAACTGATTTGTGTAAGCCGTTTGACGACGACAATAATAAATGTTTGATTAAAATTTTGTTTTTATTAAAAGAAGTCATATTTTTGAGTAAAATTTCTACTCAATTTTTTTAAAAGATTAAAAATCAATATTTTATACATTATGAATATTCCTAACGATTTAAAATACTCAAAAGACCACGAATGGATTCGTGTAGAAGCTGACGGTACAGCATACATTGGTATCTCTGATTTTGCACAAGATGCGCTTGGTGATTTGGTCTATGTTGATGTGCAAACAGTTGGCGAAACATTGGCGAAAGATGAGATTTTTGGAGCTGTAGAAGCTGTAAAAACTACTTCTGATTTGTTCATGCCTGTCAGTGGTGAAATCCTCGAATTTAACAATGAATTAGATGAAAAAGGCGGTGACAACCCAAGCCTTATTTCGGAAGATATGTACGGTGCTGGCTGGATTATCAAAATCAAAATGACCAATCCTGCGGAATTAGAGGAGTTGATGGATGCTGAAACTTACGGAAAGCATACGGCTTAAATACATTAATAGTTAGCTATTGTTTGAAAAGTATAGTTTGGTTTGGTATTGTTTGGAATGGTTCTAACTAATTGAAAACAATACCAAACAATACCAAACAATAGTTAACTTTTTTACTTTTCCACTCTCTTACTTTCCATTTTATACACCTTTCCATCTTCATTCGTGAACCAAATTTCGTTATTTTTAAAAGCAATACCTTCGCTTAGTCGGCGATTGGATTTGATACAGTATCTTGGGTTTTGAAAGTTAAGTTGTTGATTATCAATACTAAAAGTCAGTGTTTTTCCATAAGTCAAGAGTGCAAAAGAACTATTTTCGCTATTAATTGAAGCGTCTGTGACAGCGGTATTTATTTTTATTTTATCTTTTAAAACAGCGGTATGATGCCCCGGAACAGCTGGAACGGCATACAAGTAAACCATTTTTTTTCCTCTATTTTTTGAAAAAAAATAAAGACTGTCTTGAAAAAAAAGCATCGCCTCGCAATCAAAATGACGATTGCGTTTGGAAGGAGGAAATTCTTTTTGGTCAGGATAGGAGAAGGAGATTATGCCTTCTGTTTTTTCTGTTTTCAAGTTGTATTTAACCACACGGAGGTCTTTTCTACAGTTGCAATTGTTGCCAATATCACCAATAAACAGCGTTTCCTTTTGGTCAAAAGCCAATGCTTCCCAATCTGTATTTTTCTGATTATCAACGTGATATGTCTTTTTTAATTGAAAAAAGTCATTGGCTGCATAGACTTCATTTTTACCACCACTATCGTTTTGAGAGAGCCACAAAGAGTCGTAACGAACAAGCCCCGAACTCTCATTGATAACCGTTGGTAGTTGTCCTTTTTCTTCGACTCGAAATATTTTTTTTCCTCTTAAAAAATCATTTTGGCGCACGTCAGCACCGCAACCACAAATTGCTCCATTGAGCGAAACCAGCCAGATTAGAAATTTTATCATAATTGTTTACAGTTCATTAAAAACAAAAAAAAAGTGATAAGATTTTGATTTTCAAAATTTTATCACTTTTAAATTAAATATAAGCCATATTGACTAAATCGCCAATGCCACCTTTATGCCCCAATAAGTCATACGGCTTTTGAGTGCAGGGTCGATGACTTTTATATCATTTGCATAAACAGCTTTTGTCAAATCGTTTTGTATAAAAGGTAATGTCACAAAAGGCTGAATTATTATTTTAGGTCCTCGTTTTATATTGCCAACCATTACGTTCACAAATGCAGTAGCGTTGGCATTAAAGGAAGACATATTTTTACTGTCGTCACGTACGCCAATTGGCTCACGTTGCGCTATTGGAATAGGCAAGTCTAATTCTGTTCGGTAGTTTATTTCTTTTACAATCATTTTGCCCATGCCAAAGGAAATACCTGGTGAAATGATTACTTTGTGCGCTGGGTCACTCATGTTAAGTCCAAAGCCAAAATGGAAAGAGTTCATAGAAATTTGCATGGTTTGGAACTCGTTTGCGTGGTCTTTAAAACGAGCAGTTTGTTCGTTTTTTCTAATATTAAAGCCAAAATCAGCAAAAAGTTTGCCATTCCAAGCCATAATTCCACCCGAAAAGCCATTCATGCGGAGAAAGTCTTTGTAGCCATAATACCGCCCACCAGTGGTGTATTTGGCATTTTGAAGGTCAGTAAGACGGTCTAATGCACCGTTTTGAATGTTACTACAATTGTAGCCAGCATATACGCCAAAGTGACGCATTTTGTAGGGCTTTTCTATTTTTTGAATGTTTTGTGCAAAAGATAGCGATGCCCATAAAGCAAACATGATGATGCTTAAAAATTTTCTCATAGTGTGTGTTGTTGTGGTTTCGTTTTTACAAAAAGTGTAGTTAAAAAGGCAGGTTTTTTGTAAAAACAGGTGTTATAAAATGGTTTTTGAAACGGTTAAATTAATCTTAAATATTTCTATTTGCTGTCACAAATCGTTACATTTTAGGACTAAAAATTAAATAGTATGTTTTAACCTTTATTGATTTCGATACAAAGATAAATAACATTTTCTTAACAAAAAAATATTTTTTTTTATAATAAGTTAAAAATCAATGTGTTACGTATGAATAAAACGACCTAAATAGCGTATTTTTCTTGTAATATGATGGTTTTTTTACGTATATTTCATGTTATACAAATGTTATTTATGCAAAGGCTTTGATATATTAATTAAAAAAAATAGTATATATCGAAAAAAATTTAGATTTTTGCATATATTTTTCCAAAACCGCTATCTTGTGTATAAAAACCACAACGATTTGACTGCTTATGAGTTCATATTACTACACTTTTATCAAAAACATGGTTAAAATTCGTACTTTTAACAGCTTCAAGCAATTGTTTTTGTGTCATATTTTATTGTTTTCATTGTCCTTGATGCTTCATGCCCAAGCACCAAGCAATGATTCGCCTTGTAATGCGATTGAATTATTCAATACGCCCAACTGCAATTCACCACTGACTTTCAGCAATGTCAATGCAACTACGACTGCCGCCAATGGCTATGTTGTCACAGGCTGCGCTTCAACGACTACGCCTAAGGACGTTTGGTTTAAGGTGAAAACGTCCAACAATGGCTCTAACAATGACACTAAATTTACGGTGACAGCTACGGGTGCGCCCATTGGTCAGATTCGTGTTTTTTATGCGAATACTTGTGCTGGACCTTTTTCAGAAATTGCGCAAGCCTGCCAATCTTCGGGTAATACAACGCAGTGTATCGTCACTAATGCGCAAGCAAATACGACATACTATGTGCTGCTTGCTGGTTATTGGGACAATACGCCAACGGGCAGTTTTAATGTTTGTGTAACGCCGCCGCCATTTAGTGGCTGCACGAATCCGTTGGCAGTGAACTACAAGCCAAATGCAACTTTTGACGATGGTTCTTGTGTCTTTTCGGCTTCTCCAATTTCGACTTGTTCTTTTTATTCTTCTAATCCTAATACGCTGATTAACAATAATTTAGTCGTGTCAGATGTGATAACTTTATCGCTCGGAGCAAATAAAGTTTTGACAGATTTAGATATTGTTATAAAATTAAATCATAGTTTTTTAGATGATTTGGACGTGCTTTTGACCAGTCCAAGTGGTACTACTGTGGAGCTTTTTAAGAATATTTGTGGCGGTTTTGACAATATGGAGATTCGTTTTGATGATGAAAGTTATCCTTTAATTTGCGGTAATCCAACTAAAGGTTTTTATCGCTTGCCATTGAATAAATTGTCTGCTTTTGACAATGAGCCTACTGATGGAAATTGGACAATCAAGATTATTGATATGTCGCCAGGGAACAATGGACTTTTGACGCAATGGTGTTTGATTCCCGAAACCAAGACGGTTACTTGCTTCCCTCCTTTTGCTTTGAAAGCAAACAATATTACAACAACTTCGGTAGATTTGGATTGGACAACGCCCAATAATCCTGTTGAAAATGCTTGGAATATTGAACTTGGTTTGCGTAATTTTTCACCAACGGGCATTGCGACAAAAGTTGCCACTGCTAAACCTTATACTTATACTGGCTTGCTTCCCAATACTACTTACGATTATTATGTACAATCAAAATGTTTGACCAACCTCGGAAGTAGCTGGTCTGGTCCTTATACTTTTACGACTGCTATTCCAAATGGACAGTGTAATTTGAATGTATTAGTTCCTGACAATCAATGTAGTAACGCTAATAATTATTTGGTGAATGTTCAAAATGCTGGTGGTACACAGTTGGGAAAAAACATTCAAATCGAAGAGGTTCGAGTGATTTTAGAACACGATTGGGTCAGTGATTTGAATCTTTACCTGACTTCTCCGAATGGGAAAACAGTAGAACTTTCTACTAAAAATGGTGGAACAGGCGACAACTATGGCAATCCACAAGCTCTAAATTGCTCGAAATATACTTCTTTTGTACGAAATGATTGTGCGGCAATTCCGATTGTTGATGCAGATGCGCCTTTTATTGGAAAATTTTATCCAGAAGGAAATTTGAATGATTTTCACGATATGTCCAATCCTAATGGCAATTGGACGTTTCGTATTTGTGATGTTATAGGAAGTAATACGGGACGAATCAAGTATTTAGAATTGGTTTTTTCCAACAATAATTGTGCGCAAGTACGCAATGTTGTGTTGTCAAATATTTTGGATAAAAGTTTGACTATCAATTATTTATCTCAAAATTCTACTTGTAATAAAGTTGTTGTAGAATATGGTGGAAATGGCTTTACGCCAGGGAATGGTGTTACTGGAGGTGTTGGAGGTGTTGTCAAAACGTTTGCTTGTCCTGTTACTTTGCCTTTGACAATTACAGGATTGACTCCTTTACAAAATTACGATTTTTACATTAGAGAAGAATGTTCTCCAAATGTTTTTGCGCCAAATTCTTGTAGCGTTTCGGCTCAAATGAATTGTTCAACGGCAGCTTTAACCTTGTCTGATAATTTTGACAATCAAAACAATTGTAACACTGTTTGTGGCGATACTTGTGCAGTAGCTGGCAATTGGCACAATGTAAGAAACGATGATTTTGATTGGTTGATTAATGGCGGAACAACCGCTACTACGAACACTGGTCCTGACAATGATGTGACTGGAAATGGCAAATATTTGTACATTGAAGCGGGCGTAGATGCGACTTGTCAGTATGGAAAAAAAGCCTTTTTGATGTCGGATTGTATCAAAATAAATACGACAGCGGACAGCTGTGCGATGTCATTTTTTTACCATGCTTATGGTGATGATATTAATAAGTTAGCACTTGAAATCTCTACTGACGGTGGCGGAAATTGGACTGAACTTTGGTCAGTTGCGGGCAATCAAGGCAATCGTTGGAATAGACAATACATTGATTTACAGACATTTAAAAATAAAATAGTACAATTTCGTTTTGTTGGATTGGGTGGTTTTGGACTCAAAGCGGATTTGGCAATTGACCAAATTGAGTTTTATGGCTCTACGAATGTTGGCGTAGCGAGCATGAGTTATTACAGAGATGCGGACGCTGATGGCTATGGTGATGCGGCTTCTGCAATAGCTGGTTGCGCTGCAATTGCGCCAAACGGTTATGTTTTTAACAGCCTTGATTGTGATGACACTAACCCGACCATTAATCCTATTGCGATTGAAATTCCTTGTAATAAAATTGATGAAAATTGCAATGGGTTGGCTGATGATGTGATTTTACCTTCGCCTTTGGCGCAGCATGACAGCATCTGCACGGGCACTTTTGCGACCTTAAAAGCCGTTGGAACGCCAAAAGGTCAATATTACTGGTACGAAACAGCCAATTCTACTCAGATTTTAGCAATAGGAAATACTTTTGCAACACCTATTTTGACCGCTGATAAAACCTATTTCGTACAAGATAGTATCGTTGTAAAACCTGGTTTGCGAATTTCGGAAATTAATTTGGGAAATATTGATGCCGTGGAAATCCAAAATATTGGTGCAGCGGCTGATTATACGGGCTGGTCAGTGGTGCTTGGAAATGCAAGTTTGCAACCTTTTTCAGTAGCTTGGAATTTAGGAAATTTTAATGCCAACGAAATACAATATCGAACAAGAAATACTGGTAATAATTATTTTGGCACTAATTTTAATTGGAATTTAGGTGCAAAAGGTTTTGCTTTAATCCTTGATAATCAAGGTGTTGCGCAAGATTTTGTTTTATTTAATACTTCTCAAAACGATTTGAACGCTCTCAATTTTTCTTTTAATGGAAAAAATTACAACAAACAAAATTTGCCTTTCAAAGGCGATGGCGTTAATCCAAGTTTGTGCGGAATCAACCAAACCATCAACCTTATTGCAGCGAATGGTGAAAACAACAACGCATCTGATTATGAGGCTTGCGCTACCAATACGATAGGTTCACAAAACGCTTTTCCAGTCAATTTGGATTATTTTTGTCAGTCGCTTCGTGTGCCTGTGAAGGCATTGGTTCAGCCTTATCCGCTGTTGCAAATTCCGAATTTGGCAGAAGTTTGTGCAGGTAAAAACATTGACGTGCGCAACATCATTGTCAATGATGCAAACAATACACAAGGAGTATATTCCTACCACACTGCAAGTCCAGCAAGTGACAATAACTTGTTGATTTCTAATACTTTATCACCAATGAGTAATTTTAATTTGGTCATAAAAAAAACAAGTATTATAGGTTGTACGAGTGAAAAAACAACAACCATTAAGGTCAATGATTTGCCTTTAGCAAGCATTACGAGTTCTTCGACACAGCCTTTGTGTTCTGGTCAAACCAAAATCCTGACGGGTGCTTACAGTGGTGGCGTTGCACCTGTGATGTACGAATGGAGTTCGGGCGCAGTCATGCAAAGTATTCAAGTTGGCAATTCTTTTCCAAGCGTAAATGGCATTTATATGCTGACTATTACCGATGTAAAAGGTTGTAGCGATAGTACGATGATTGACGTATTCAATGGTTCTGGCATCACTTCGGCAAGCATTGTGAACATCAAAGACGTAAGCTCGTGCAGTGGCAACGATGGCGAAATTACGCTCAAGCCTATTGATGGAACACCGCCTTATAAATATACTTGGAGTGGTCCCGTTTCGGGCAATGTTCCGAATGTCGCAAACAACAATAATTTTAAAATTTTTAACCTTTCAAAAGGAACATACAGCGTTACGATTACGGACAGCTCTCCTTTGGCTTGCGATTTGGTCATTCCTTTTTTAGTCGTAAAAAGCCCCGATGTAAATGTAAAAGTAGATAGCGTTTGGGCGATTTCTTGTAAAGGTAAAAACGATGGAAAAATATTTTTGAATAGCCTTAGCGGACAACCTTACAACTATCTTTGGAGCAATAATAAAACAACGCAAAATATTGATAATCTGAGTGTTGGAAATTATTCTGTTACGATTTCGAGCAGTGCTTGTTCACAAGTTTTACAGAATATAGTAATAACAGAACCCGATAGTTTGGGCTTGTTGTCTGCCATTCCTGCAAACGTTTCTTGTACGGCAAACGGAAAAATTAACATCACACCAAAAGGCGGAACACCACCTTACGCTTACTTTTGGAACAATGGAACGACAGTTCAAGATTTGACAAACATCAGTGTCGGTTCTTATATTGTTACCGTTTCTGATGCTCGTAATTGCAAGTTTGTTTCTTCGCCAATTTCGCTACAATCAGCACCTTCTTTGGCGATTAATTCAGTGGTTTTTCCTGCAAAATGTTTTAATACCGCTACGGGAAAAATAGATTTGACGGTAACAGGCGGAGGTCGCCCTTATACTTACAAATGGAATAACGCTGCGACAAGCGAAGATTTGAACAATGTTTTGGCAGGAAATTATAAAATATCAGTCACAGATGCCAACGGTTGCCAAGTCGTTTCCAACACAATTGCTGTTGGACAAGCTCCAAAATTGGTGGTGATTCCTCAGATTGTACCGCCAACGTGTAAAGGTTTTTCCAATGGTGCAATACAATTACAGACTTCTGGCGGAACGCCTACTTATATTTATGAGTGGAATATTGGAGGTGCGCAAAATGCTGTAAATCAGCTACTTGAAGGTGTTTATAAAGCAACTGTTACTGACGGAAACGCTTGCAAAGTTGTTTTTGACAGTATAAAAGTCACTGCGCCACAAGTGTTAAATTTGAGCGTAGCACAAATTCAAGCTGCCACTTGTGTTGGTAAAAAAGATGGAAAAATTGGCCTCAGTATCAATGGTGGAACACTGCCATACAGCTACAATTGGAGCAACAATGCGACAAGCCAAGATTTGATAAATACAGTTACTGGCTCGTACAGTGTGACGGTTTCTGACCAAAAAGGTTGTAATTCTATTTTACAAAACCTAATCGTTGGTGGTGCGCAAGCAATGTCAGTGAAAAAAGACAGTTTGGTACAACCAACGTGTTTTGATTTTTCAGATGGAAAAATATTTTTTGAACCCAAAAATGGACAAACGCCTTATACGTTTAAATGGTCAAACAATACATTCAATCCGAACCTATTCAATTTAAAATCAGGTACCTATACCATTACAGTAAGCGACCAAAACGCTTGTGAGTTTTATAAAACATACCAACTTTTACAACCCAATCCGATTAAAATAGTGTTGAATTCTATTGACAGCATTACCTGTTATGGTGCGGAAGATGCAGCGATAGATATTTCAGTGACTGGCGGAACACCACCATTTAAGTTTTTTTGGAACAGTGGACAAAACAACGAAGATCTTTCTGGTGTTGTGGCAGGTGATTACAAAGTAACGGCTTTGGATAAAAACCAATGTGCAACGACGAGCGAAGAAATTGTGATTCCTGTGGCACAGCCTTTGAGCATCGCTCTCGAAACAAGCAACATTAGTAAATGCAATGGAACAGCTTTTGGTTCGTTGGACATCACCGTGAAAGGTGGTCGTGCGCCTTATCAGTACAAATGGTCGAATGGACTTACGATTGAAGACCCGATAGGTGTAGCAAGCGGAACGTATAGCGTGACGGTGACGGACAAAAACAATTGTAAAGCATTGCTCAATGCCATCACGATTTTGTCGCCATTGCAACAGTTGCGCATAGACACCATGTTGGTCAAGCCAATCACCTGTAACAATATGCAAGATGGGCGAATTGAAGCCAAAATCTTAGGCGGAGAAGCTCCTTTTGCTTACAATTGGAGTGTTCTGGGCATACAAAATTTTAAATCACAACGAGCAGATACCATCACAACCTTGGCGGAAGGTTTGTATGTTTTGACGGTGACCGACAGCCGAGGTTGCACTTCGGTAAGCGATACGTTTGAACTTCAAAATCCAAATGCGATTGATATTTTTATTGACGAATTAAAATCTCCTGCTTGTAAAAACACTTCGACAGGTTATATTTTGACGACAATCAGCGGAGGAACTTCGCCTTATACTTACATTTGGTCGGGCGGAAAAACAACCGAAGATGTGGTTAATGTTCCAGCTGGATTGTATATTTTGACTGTTTCTGATGCTAAAAACTGTAAAAAAGTGTCAAAAACATATAGTTTGAATGAACCTGGTGACAATGTAAAAATCGTAGTGGATTCCATTCACAATGTCAGCTGTAAAGGTGGCAATGATGGCGATATTTTCTTAGAAACGCAGTTTGGTTCGCAGCCTTTTTCCTACAAATGGAGCAATGGCACAATCACCAACAAAGGGCATTTGCCAGCCTTGCCTTCGGGAGGTTATACCGTTACGGTGACTGACGGTTTGGGTTGTACGAGCAAAACGAATTTTATCATCGTACCCGAGCCGCAAGCAATTGGGCTTTTGGTGGATACCGTAAAGCTAAACAAATGCAAAGATGTCAATACCGCTGCCATTTATGTTACGGCTTTGGGCGGTGTTCCGCCTTACAATTTCCTCTGGTCTGATGGCAAAACCAACGAAGACATTTTCAATCTTCCAAATGGTTTTTATAAAACAACCATTACGGACGTGAACAAATGCAAATTTATTTCCAACGACATCAGTATTACGTCACCTGATAGCTTAAAAATTAGCATTACGACAACGATTGCTACAATGGGTTTGAACAATGGAACAGCGACAGCCAACGTCAGCGGAGGTAAAACACCTTATATTTACAATTGGAACAATGGCGAGCAAACGCAAACCGTTACCAACCTTGCGCCAGGCAAATACGAAGTGATTGTTACTGATGCGAACCAATGTTTGGTCGTAAAGAAAAGTATTATAGTAGGAACAACAGCAACGCAAGATGCTGAAATACAACCTATTATAAAAATATACCCAAATCCAACAACAGGAATTTTGTACATTGACTACGAATTTTTTGATGGTTTGGAAAACAACACACAACTTGATGTTTTTGATTTTTTAGGCAAAAAAATCTTAACTCGACCACTTACCGCTACAGCCGAAAAAATAGAATTGGACTTAAACGACCTAAGTTGCGGAGTCTATATTGTCAGTTTTAGAAACAAAGGAAAAATGATAGGTATGAAAAGGGTAGTGGTGTGTAGGTAGAGAAAAGGCACGCCTTTTCTCACTCACATAAAAAACCGCTGAACACATAAATGTTCAGCGGTTTTTTTATCTATTCAAAATCAAATCCTTTAATTTTCTTAAAATAAAAACGATTTGGTGTAAATCGTCCATTTCTGTGGCATCATAGGTTTTACTTACACAATAATCACGACCAATTAAAGTCGTAAAGTTCCAAAATTTACCTTGTAACCAACAGCCATAAAGTGGTTTGCCATCTTGATTGAGTTCTTGCGCCAGAATCATTGCGGCGAGCATTTGCCCTTCGGGGTCGTGGTCGTCACCGAGCGAGCGTTTGAATTCTTGTAGGAAAAAATAGGGTACTTTTGGACGATTGGCAATAGTCGGAGATGCAACCATTCCATCAACTTTAACAGAAATTTTGATGCCTTCGACTTCTCCACTCATGGAGCGTTCATAGAATACTTGCATGATTTTGGGAATATTGAGTTTAGAAATAAAGAAGATGATAGCGACAAAATTCATTTTCAGTTCTTCTTCATTCCAATCTCTACCTTTTAATTTCATGTCCTTCGAAATTTCTATTAGTAAACCTTTTTCTACTTCATTCAGACTACCAGATGCGGAAGTCCAATCTTCAAGTATTGCACATTCTTCTTTTTTTTCAATATTGAAGCGTTCCAATACTTCAAAGTGGTCATAATGATTTAATTTTTCTATATTTTCCATTTTACATCATTTTAATTGAATTAAAAAACTCTACAAAGATACTTTTGTGAATTTTTTTCACCTATTCAAAATCAAATCCTTTAATTTTCTTAAAATAAAAACAATTTGGTGTAAATCTTCCATCTCCGTAGCATCAAATTGCTTGCTTACACAATAATCACTTCCAATTAAAGTCGTAAAATTCCAGTTTTTGCCTTGTAACCAACAGCCATAAAGCGGTTTGCCGTCTTTGTTGAGTTCTTGTGCTAATATCATTGCGGCGAGCATTTGCCCTTCAGGATCGTGGTCGTCACCTTTACTTCTTTTAAATTCTTGGAGGAAAAAATAAGGTATGTCAGGGATTCCAGATTTTTTAGGTGTTGCAATCATACAGTCCGTAACTAATGAAATTCTTATACCTTCTACTTCTCCTGATAGCGGACGCTCAAAGAATGTTTTTACTTTTTTATCAACATTCACATCAGCTACTCGTAAAATAGGGCTAATCATATTCATCTTTAGCTCTTCTTCATTCCAACCAATATAATTTTTTTTATAATCACCAGGTAGTTCACTCAGGACTTGTTGGTGAAATGCACTCAATTCCTGCTCTCCAACATCTAACCAATCATTTAGGTGATTACAAGTTTGGACAGCATCAATATTATAGGTATCAATGACCTCTTCAAATGAATAATGATTTAATTTTCTTATATTTTCCATTTTAAATTATTAATTTTAAATTATTAATTTTAAATTATTAATTCCTTATCTATTCAAAATCAAGTCTTTTAATTTTCTTAAAATAAAAATAATTTGGTGCAAATCTTCCATATCCGTAGCATCAAATTGCTTGCTTACGCAATAATCACGTCCAATTAGGGTAGTGAAATTCCAGTTTTTGCCTTGTAACCAACAGCCATAAAGCGGTTTTTCGTCCTGATTGAGTTCTTGTGCCAGAATCATAGCGGCGAGCATTTGCCCTTCGGGGTCGTGTCCATCACCAAGTGAACGTTTGAATTCTTGTAGGAAAAAATAAGGAGATTTAGGTTGCCCTGACTTTGTAGGAGAAGCGAGCATACAATCCACTATCAAAGAAATGGAAATATTATCAACATCGCCCAGTAACCTACGTTCATAAAAAGTACTAATCCGTTTGGGTTCTTCTATTTGAGCTACAAAAAAAACGAAGCTAATGAAATTCATTTTTAATTCTTCCTCATTCCATTCGTCCCATTTGATTTCAAGGTTTGAACGAACCTTACTAAGGATTTCTTCTTCAAAAGAATTTAGCTTCCCTATTGCACCTAACCAATTTTTTAACGTTTGGCAACCAAAAATTTTATCAATGTCAAAGGTGTCGATTACCTCAAATATATCATAATGATTTAATTTTCTTATATTTTCCATTTTAAATTATTAATTTTAAATTATTAATTCCTTATCTATTCAAAATCAAATCCTTTAATTTTCTTAAAATAAAAACAATTTGGTGTAAATCTTCCATATCCGTAGCATCAAATTGCTTGCTTACGCAATA
>JAYWHK010000028.1:0-35686 GCA_043777755.1 Saprospiraceae bacterium | reverse complement strand
GGCTCTAAGTCTGTCTTCAATAAAACACAAAACTACCGCAGCTCGCTTGGCTCGATTTGTAATCGAGCTATTCTGTTTGGTCGTCTCTGACGATGCGTTAGCTGCACGAGTCTTTAGTAGAGTCATATACTGCTTCGCTATGTTGAAAACATTCACACAGAAGAACGTGATTGCTCCAAAGGGGTCCTTCGTGACAAATCACGTCCAGCGAATAGTTTAGTTTTTGTTTTTCAACTTTTACATACTATGCACCAGCGGTCATACCATGCACCAGCAGGGTATTGGGGAAAAATTAAAATCTATGTAGAGAAAAGGCGTGCCTTTTCTCGTGTTTCATGTACCTTGCGTAGTGCGAGAAAAGGCGTGCCTTTTCTCTACGTGATGCTATTGGCGCAGGTGTTTTTGACTCAAAAAAACACAAAACTACCACATCTCGCTTGGTTAGGTCACGAAGGACTCATTGTGACAAATCACGTCCAGCAGGGAGAATGTAACAACATTTTTTGTATGGCAAAGATAGATGTTTTTTTAATTTTAACCTTTTTTTATTTGAATATGACTATTTATAACTTCTTTTGACCTCTGGTGTTGTGCAATCAAGCTATCATTTTCAAGAACGAAGGTCTTCAAAACTAAAAATCACTTGTCAGTTTAGAAGTTCAATACCTCGCTATTTTGTAATCACAAGTCATTTTATCTGACTGATGTCTTCGACAACGAAAGTGACGTGTCATTTTGGACATTTGGTAGATTGTAGCAACAATACGACAAGTTGTTTTTTGAAAGCAATGGCTTCAACACTAAAAATGATTCGTCATGTTGGGAACTTGACACCTTGTTGCAAGGTAATAAGGTGTTGTTTTCAAAAAGTAAGACCTTCAAGAGAGAATGTAAGACATCGTTTTGATTGTTCGAGAGGTTACTTACGTAAAAAAAGCGGTAACAACAAATAAATGTTGCTACCGCTTTTATTTTTAATTCATTTTAAAAAGTATTAATTTACTTTTACAAATTTACGATTCTCTAACAAACTGTGATTTGCATTTTCAAAACGAATGTTATACACACCTGGTAAAAGTTGTGTTACATCAATTGAATTGCTATCTGTATTTTTGTTAATACCCATTGGAATATACAATACTTCTTTACCCGTCATGTCAAATACTCTGATATTGATGTCCATTTTTTCATCTGCAAACGTAACGATATTTAAGTCATTACGAACTGGATTCGGACGAATATCTGCATTAAATGATTTGCCAAAGAATACATTAACAACACTACTATAAGTTACAGAACCGTCATTATCCGTAGTTTTCAAACGGTAGTAATTGTTTCCAGACAATGGACGAGTGTCCATCAAATCATAGAATAAAGCTACATTTGAATTTCCTTTTGCACTTTTTGTTCCAATAGAAATAAAGTTTTGCGCATCCGCAGAACGTTCCACCTCAAATCTTGCTACATTTTTCTCTGTTTGTGTCACCCAAGCCAATTGTATGTCATTGTTCACTTTTTTAGCTGTGAATTTAGACAATGTAATTGGTAAAACAGTAGCTGCACCAACACCTCCTGCATACGTACCACCAGAGAAACCTGTCAAGCCATTGAATTGTGCATACGCAATACCATTCATTGTTGCTCCTGAAGAAACATCTGTTAATAAAACGCAGTTTAAAAGTCCAGGTGCTGTCAAACGTGTTGCTGGATTATATGCACCAGAAGCATCCGCTGTTTTAAACCAACTTGATGGTTCAACTATTGCAGCTGGATTTGTTGCTTGCGCCGCTGGCAAATAAGCTGTTGCTGCATTATCCACTGCTGCTTTTTCTGCTACATCATAGAAGAAACGAACATTTACAGGTGCTGCAAGGGTAAGTGGTCCTTTCGCAGCTGTACCATCATGAACATCCCAGTAACGCTTCATAGTATATGTACCATCTGCACCCGCTTCAACTTTATCCACACTTGCACTAAGTTTAATATCGACTTTTGCTGTAGTTTTTGTTGTTGCATTTGCTGTACCCCATTCAATAGCAAAGAAGAATTTATCTGGTGTAGCTGCTGGTGCATAGTATGACCATGTTCCATCTTCACAAGTAATCGCTAAATTATCTGAACCACTTGATGCCAATGCCGCTGCTCCAACATTTACAATTACAGCATCTGTTGCTGTACAAGCACCAACCGTTGCTGTTACTGTATATGTTGTTGTTGTCATTGGAGTCACCATAATTGAAGCTGTTGTGCTATTAGCTGGATCATTCCAAGTATATGTAGCACCCGATGTACCTATTACCGTTAAAGTTGTTGCAGAACCTGGACAAGTTGGCATATCAGAACCCGCATCAACAGTAATCGCTGTAGCGGTCACGTTTGTTGAAGCTGTTGCTGTACAACCATCACTATTGGTCACTGTTACCGTATAAGAACCAACTCCAACAGGATTTGCTGCTATTGCTGTTGTATTTGACCAAAGGTATGAAGAACCTCCAGCTGCTGTAATGGTTGTTGTCGTTGCACTACCACAAACTGTTGGTGACGCTGGTATAATCGCTGCTGTTGGATTTCCATTCACCGCTACTAAACCTGTTACAGTTGTCGTACAGCCTGCTGCATTTGTTACCGCATAACTTATCGTTGCAGAACCTACTGCTACTCCTGTTACCACTCCAACTGCATCTACTGCTGCAATCACCATATCCGAACTTGACCAAACGCCTCCTGCTGTAGAATTTGCTAAGGTCGTTGTAGTTCCTACACATACTGCTGGCATTCCTGTGATTGGAGCTACAGTTGGTAAAGGATTCACTGTAATCGTCATCGTCGTCGTCGTCGCACATTGTCCCGCTGTTGGCGTGAAGGTGTACGTCGTCGTCGCTGTATTGTTTAATGCTGGTGACCATGTTCCTGCAATGCCATTCGTTGATGTCGTTAGCAATGCTGATAATGTTGCACCTGAGCAAATCGCTGATACTGCTGTGAATGTTGGTGTTATTGGTGTTGTTTCCGTTACCGTTACCGTCGCCGTGTTGTCTACCGTACATGGTGATGTCGCTGCTTGTGTATAAGTGTAAACTAAACCGCTATTCGTCCATGTTCCACCTGCTGCTGGCGTACCACCTAACGCTCCAAATAATTGAGCGTTCGTTGGCGTTGTGCCTGCACATACCGTTAATGTGCCGTTTGTTCCTGCACTCAATGGTAAGGCTTGCTCTGTCACCGTTACCGTCGCCGTGTTGTCTGTCGTACAAGGAGATGTCGCTGCTTGGGTATATGTGTAAACTAAACCGCTATTCGTCCATGTTCCACCTGCTGCTGGCGTACCACCTAATGCTCCAAATAATTGAGCGTTTGTTGGCGTTGTGCCTGCACATACCGTTAATGTGCCGTTTGTTCCTGCACTCAATGGTAAGGCTGTAATTACAGCTACAACTGCTACATCTGCTGATTCACAAAGTGCGGCACTTTTTACTTTTAGAGTAAAATTATACGTACCTGCTGCTACTGTTCCTGGTATCGCCAATGCGATAGGTGTCGCTGGTAATGTTGTATAAGTTACTGTAGTAAATCCTGCGGTCATTGCTGACGCATCTGGTACTAAAGTATATTGTGTAGGTGTTCCTGTTGCTGTATATGGAAGATTAACCGAAGTTGCTCCAAGACAAACAGGTGCTACTGTTACTAAAGTAATGGTTGGATTTGTATTGACTGTTAATGTTACTGGTGTTGAATTGCTACAAGTAGCATTTGTCACTTTTGCATATACAGTTGCACTTGGAGAAACAAAGGCACCCGAAGGAGTTGCTGCTGTTGTTAAACCTGCATCAGTGAACCAAGTGACTGTTGCACCAGAAGGGTTTATCGTTGTTGAAACCGTAGCAAAAGCATCCAAATTGAATGTGGCTGTTGTTGTTGAACTACATAGTCCATAAGTATCTGTGCCTGCTGCTGGTAAGGGATTAACTGTAACACTTACACCTGTTGAAGATATACCTGTACCTGTTTGGTTAAGGTCATCTTTTACAGATACAATTTTGTACTCCACTGTTGTTGCTGGAGATGTCGGTACAGGAGTCACCACAATTGGATTGTTGCTTACATATCCTGTTACTGCTGGTTGATTTACACCGTCTATTGAGTAGATAATTTCGTAAGGGCTTGTGCCACCTGTAATGGCAACTGCAATGCTTGATGTAGCACCAGCACATACAGTACTTGGCGCGCCAGCTGCCAATGCAATTGTTGCCGCTGTTGGGCCACAAGAAACAATGGTTACGGTCACTTCTTTTGCATCATTTGGACAAGGCGTTGTGCCTGTTACAGTGTAGGTGAATTTGTAATCACCTGCAATGTTTGCTCCCGTTGTGAATGTTCCTGCTCCTGCATTAAAGCCTGTTGCACTTGGATTCGCAGGGTTTGTTGTCCATGTCCCACCGGTGTCTTCACCTGTTAATAAGTCAGCAAGTGTGACGGTTTGTGTTGTTCCTTGACAAGGATTAGGTGTTAATGCTACTACTGTACCTGCGTTTGCTGCTGGATTGACTGTAACTGTTGATGAACCTGTTAAAGTTTGTCCACAAGTACCATCTGTGATAGATACCAATGCCAATACTTGATTTGCAGTAGCCGCTGTTGCTGTTACTGTTGCTGTACCACCTGTTAAAGTAGCTGTTGCAGAAGTACCATTTAAATTATATGTGACTGTTGCGCCACTTGTACCTGTTAAAGTAAAAGTTGCATTTGAGCCAGAACAAATTGGGCCATTGCTATACGCAATACTTGCTGTTGGCAATGGACTTTCTGTCACTACACTTGCCGCTGATACTGCTGATGTACAGCCTGCTGCACTTGTCACAACTACAGTATATGAACCTACCGTTGTAGCGGTATATGTAGTCGCTGTTTCACCAGATACCAGTGCGCCGTCTTTGTACCACTGATTACCTGTCGTAGCCGAACTCGTTAATACCGTGCTACCACCTGTACAGAATGATAATGTACCTGTAATGGTTGGTGTTGCAGGTAAAGGATTTACTGTAACTGTAAATACAGGTGTAAAGCCTTCTAAACAAGCTCCACTTTTTACAGCTGCACGATAATACGTAGTAGCTGTAAGATTGGAGAAGGTGAGCGTATTGGTCGTATTCGCAATATTCACTGGTGTTGTAAAAGCAAGATTTGAAGAAGACTGCCATTTGGTTACAGCACCTGTATGTCCTGATAATGTTAGTGTACCTGTATTTACACCATCATTACACACAGCACTAGTCCCAGTTATAGTTCCTACAACTGTTGCAGGACTTACAACGATACTTCTTGTTGCAGGCGATGTAGAATTAGAACAACTTGTTACTGAGTTTGTATAAACTATTGAATATGTTTTTGTTCCAACTGTTGCAGGAGTTGCATTAATATTAAAAATATTAGTACCTGTCACAGGTGTTGTTGTAATATCCGGTCCTGACCATGTTGTAGTATAGTTAGTAGGAGGGCTAAATCGGTAACCTTGATTAACAATATTACCCGTAGAACCATTTATTGCAGTTGCACCTACGTCTTTTGTGGCATTTTGCAAACCGATGAGCTTTGGTTTTGCGCCATTGGTACTCGCATTAGTTGTATGTATTTCTACAATACCTAAAGTTTCATAAAAGATAACTTGAGATGTGGTTGTTCCTGTATTCCCAAATTCTGGAACACCAATATATGCAACTATAAACCTTCTATTAGGCGCGTAGCCTTCTGTCCAATACTTAATATTACCAGCCGTCTTTAAATCATTATCTCTTGAAGGCGTGGCAATTACATTTCCTGGATTACCAGTATTAGGAAATGCAGTTGGGGTTGTATTGAAAATGTATTGACCAAGTTGTCCAGCGGTTGTACCAAAACCTGGTACTGTACCAAACATCATTGTACCATTTGTTCCAACAGCAACTGTACTGTAAGAAGTACCAAAAAAGTTAAAGCTGAAATTTAATGGAATACCTGACCAACCTCCATCATCCAAATCGCCTCCACTTACTGGCGTACCAAGTGGTGCAATCTGACTACCATTAGTACAAAGATTCACAGCATTTGAAGGTGCCGACAATGGCGCATGAGGAATTGATGCGTAAGAAAAATTACCCGCACTTAACCCCGAAGCAACCGTTACAGACGAACCTAAACAAATAGTATCAGATGTTGCAGTCATAGTTGCACTAGGGAACGGATATACCCCAATAGAAGTAAATACATCAGTTGCACAGGCTAAACCTGCATCACTTGCGGTAAGTTTAATATCACCTGTTGCTGTCAATGTTGCTGTGGTAGTAGCACCTGTTGTAGTGCTTAATGTAGCACCTGCGGAAAGAGATGTCCAAGCATAAGTGTAGCCTGCATAAGCCGAGCTTGCAGTTAAATCGCTAGTGCCACCAGCACCACAAAGTGACGCTACTGAAGGCGTGACCGTTACAAGGGCTAAGGTACCAACGCTATAAGATGTAGCACTTGATGCTGTGCCATTAGGGTTTGTTGAAACAACAATACCTGACACGCCCGCAGCAACAGTTGCAGTAATGCTTGTAGCTGTATTGGTTAATATTGTAGCAGCAGTACCACCAACGGTAACACTTGTAGAACCCGCTAAATTTGTACCTGTGATTGTTAAAGTCGCAGGACCTGCACAAGCATTGTTACTAATTGCTGTAATTGTAGGCGTAGCTAATGTTACAACCGTTAAATTACTTGTATTAGCACTCGAACAACCTGTAATAACCGCACGTACTCTTGTGTAATATGTTGTTACTGGATTTAATCCCGTGAATGTTTTTGTTAAAATACCTGTACCTACATTCAAGGCTTGAAAGCCTGAAACATAAGTGGTAAAAGTACTACTAGTAGATAAATCTATTTCATAATCTACACCAGTGGTAGAAGACATAGTCCATGTTGCAGTAAAGCCCGATGCACTGATGAGTGAAGAAGTAGGTGTTCCTGGCGTACCCGTAGTTGTAGTACAAGTTGTGACACTTGCTGTTAGTGGCGCAGCCGCAGGCGTTGAAGCCGCTGTCATATATACAGGACCAAAACAACCGCTGTTATTATAACTATATACATAGAAATCGTAAGTAGTAGTAGCAGATAATCCAGTTGCTGTAAATGTATTCGTTGTACCACTAGAGACAACCGTACCCAAACCAAGTGTATTACCCGAAGCATAGCTGGTAAAATCTACTGGATTTGTTACTGCTGATGCACTTGGGTATCTTACTACCAAGTAATGACTTGGAGCAGGCGAAGCCGCTGTGAATGTACCAGCTACGGTTAAAGTTGTTTTATTGGGAAATGTCAAAACTGTTGGTTGAGCGGTAGGTACACTACAAGGATTTAATGTACCAAAAGACAGAAAACCTGTATAAGCCGTTAAGCCAGCCGCTGTTGTTAGCGTATTTGGTGTTCCGGCTGCATAAGTTGTTGAAACAGGTACTGATTCGTAAGACCCAGATGCTGATGCTGATTGCAATATTTTATCCAAGGTAGCGATGTTTGCATCGCCCAAACGAATAAATGTAGTTGTCAAGTTAGCCGAACCAGTTGTAGGAAGTGCTTGCCATCTTTCAGCACCGAGCGTAAGAACACTCGTGCCGAGCGTACCCGTGTTAGAGGTGAAAGCTTCGCTTGTAAAAATAACAGGCCCACTAGCTGTAGTCGTGGGATCTACGAATATAGGTAGGTAAGATGTCCCCTTTCCTGTTGGAAATAATGTAGTATTAGTATAAGTTCCCGTAGCAGTTCTACTTGCTGCAAAAGTACGAGCAAAAGGTCCTCTAACCATATTGGTAGCACTTGGCGTACCTGAGAGGGTTCCTGCCACTGTAGCTGTTCCTAATTGCAATACACTTGTCGCTGAAGTATTAATAATACCAGATGTCATGGTTAATGTATTACTTACTGAAAGTGGCACATTTAAAGTTACTCCAGTGGCATTACTATTGTTCACTACAATTATGGTAGCATTTGCTGTTGGAGAAGCTGACGCATTTGCAAAAACTCCTGTTCCTGATACAGATTGTGCATTTGTTACCGCTACACTTGCACCCGTTGAAAAGTTATTAAATCTTAAACCATCACCACCTGTACCATCACTTATCAAAGTACCGTTATTAATTAAATTTCCAGCTAAGTGAATAGAATACGTTGATGATCTATGCTCTGAATTAGCATTGATGGTCATATCACCCAAGACACTTATACTTGTTGCCGTTTGTTTAACAAAACGGTTTGCGCCCAAAGCTGTACCATTAATAATTAGATTTCTAAAATTAAACTTTGTAGTTGGATTGTTTAATAGAAAACCATCTGTTGTACCAACTTGAGTAGAAGAACCGTCTCCAAACATAGTTGTATGTGTACCCGTACAAATTACAATTGGTGTTCCTGAGTAGGTAAAAGCATTTTGTGTAGTTGCAATGGCAGGGTCAACTATTGTTAATGTACCTCCTGAAAGATTATAAGCGCCTCCTGTAAAATTGACGATTGAACCAGCCGCAGAAGTTGCTCCTGTACCATCAACATTAATAGTTCCACCGCTTTGATTAAAAGTACCAGCAGCAACATTAAAATTACCATTGATGTTCAAAATACCTCCCGAAACCGTCAGCGTACCGTTGTTGGTTAAACTATTGTTATTCAAAGTACAACCTACGGTAAGTGTTCCTCCTGACACGACCAAAGTACCGCCAGCAGCAATTGTTGTATTACCTGTTTGAGGTGTTCCAGAAGTAGCATCTACAGTAACCGTTGTTCCGCTAGCAATTAATGGCGCATCTCCACAGCCTGGCACTACACCACCGTCCCATGTACCCGGTACATGCCACAGACCTGTTTGTTTTGATGATATTGCCGCATCAGCCGTTCCAGAGGCTATGACGTGAGCCGCCGCCGTCATGTTTGCTAATGTCAATCCTGTACGAGATACGATAGGTGTCGTTATAGTACCACCTGCAGCAACATGAGTACCTAGTGCCGCTGCCGCTTGCGTCAAGCGAAGATTCGTAATAGCAGTAAAATTAGCTATACCTGTTGTTGGGGTCAAAGCCAATGAAGCCGCTGCTGAGAGCACGACACCTGACTGCGTTAAGTTCCAACTTCCGTTGGTTATTTTTGTAACTGCAAAAGCACCATCAGAGAAAGAAGCCGTTGTCATACCTGCACCATCTGTTAATCCTGCGCTGATTGTACCGCCTGTTGAAGTCGTCACAGACACGGAATTGTAAATACCCAATCTACGTTGAGCTCCCGAGCCATTAGCTAATGGATAAAAACCTATACCTGATGAAGGTATAGAGGTTTGTAGTGCTACTGTACTTGCATACCAACGCGTGAAACGCCCTGTTGTTACACGAATATTACCAGCGGTGTAAGACAGTACTCCAGCCGTGGCAGCCGAAGTTGCCGCTGTACCGAGTGTCAAAGTATTGCTCGTCATATCTATATCACCTGCAGTCATTGTGATATTTGTGCCGACTGTCCTACTAAAAGGTACGTTCACCACATTTCCCGTTCCGACGTTTATTGTCAGTCCTGTTGGACCAGATGCTGATGGGAATGTGACTGCCGTTGCTGTAACGTTACCCGCTGCATCATACGTAAGCGTTGAGTTCGCTGCATTGTAAGCAAATGTAGTAGAAGTTCCTGTAAATGTTACAGGATCTGCAGCAGTCGTAGAAATACGAAGACCTCCTAGTGTACCATTTCCTAAGGGGAATGTAGCTGTTGGTCCTGTTAGCGTAATACCAGCAGGATTGCTTATTCTATAGGTAATTGGTCCAGTAGGGGCTGTTGCAAAGGAAACTGCTTGGTTTGTTGTTCCGTTAAAATGAAGTATAGGATTACAAGTAACTGTTCCTCCCGAAGACAATGTTCCTCCCGTATGACTTAATGAACCAGATATGTTAAAGGTCATTGTTGATATACTTGTTCCATTGGCGAGATCTACTGTTCCACCTGTCTGCACGTAGTTCACTACGTTTATGGTATAGGCACCTGTTCCTGTCCAGCGTAAAGATCCTGTTCCCGTTGAGACAACAGTCATAGTACCAGTTACAGCCATTGTACCAAGGTAAGAATGATTTATGTTACCTGTTTGAGCTGGGCAATTCCATGTAAAATTAGAAAACGTTTGATTTAAACTTGCACCAGCTAATGGACCGCCAACAATATAACCCGAAATCAAACAAGTAGAACCTGTACTCCATGTAGCTATTGGAATAGTACCAGCTGCAGCCTGAAATTTATGATTATAAGTACTACCACTTGCCATAATTAGTGTAGCAGTTGTTCCTGTAATAACACCAACACCCGTACCCGTAGCTTGTCCATTAGCAAGTGTACCTGTCACTGTTGTTACTGGAGTTGTACCTCCTGTAAAGTTAAATGCATTAGCAATTGTACCGCTTGGAGAAGTGATCTCCATTGTACCCGCAATATTACCCGTACTACCCGTGCCGCCGTACGTTATTGTCAGTGCAGCCGTAGTACCATTACTTATTAGTGAGGAGCCAGCCTCTACCGTGAGTTCATTCGTAGAAGTTCCGTCAGATGCGATAATCAAGGTAGCGGTAGCCGCAGATTGTAGATTTACAGTTGTATTGTTTGCTACAATAATCCTGCTTACTGTTTCTGCAGGTACGTTAGTAGCCGTAGAAGAACCACCATTAATAAATTGAAGTACATCAGTAGCCGCTACCGTGGTGCGTGTTGGTGTCCAGTTTGCAGCAACGTTCCAAGCCTGAGAACCCGAAATTGGATTCCATGTATAAAATGTAGATGCAGTTGCCGCAGCTACCGTGTAACTATAGTTAGCACCACTATTGTTGTTTAGGTTCAACGTGAACATATCATAGTTAGTTCCAATTGTAGCACTTGAGGCATTACTCGAGAATACATAATAATATATTGTAGTTCCAGCCGTAGTTCCAGGTATGTAAGCTACTCCCGTAGTACCAGTAAAAGAAGCTTGTACAAGTGTTGATGACACAAAATTGCTCGTCGTTGAATAACGTACAAATACGTTCTCGCCAGCTTGTGGTGCAGTTGCAGTTGTAACAGTTACTGCCACCGCCTGTGTAGCAGATGGTGTAGCAGGGTTACGTGTTACTGACGATATAGCGGTAGGATTGTACGAGGTTTCCAAAAGAGCCATTGTATTGTCAGCAGAAGCGAGATTACTTACATTAAATGTGTAGTAACTATTCGCTACAATAGCAGGTAATAAACCTGAACTACCACTGTTTACGGTGTACCTAGCCCCATTAGCAAACGTTGTAGGTATGAAAGTGTTCACTGACATAACTTGCCCAGTAGTATATGGTCGCCAAGTAACACCATAGTTTACAGCACCAGCTGTGCCACTGGCAAACTCCCAGTTTCTTGCACCTGATGTCGCAGCCGATGTAGCTTGCAAACGAATTTGCTTGAAACCACCCACTGTATTGAGATCATACGTAGTATAGCTACCATTAATAAGCTGCGTACCTAATACCGTAGGTTGCCCCGTTGCAATCGCAGTAATACCTACAAATGCAATAAATAAAAATAAAATTCTTTTCATGCGAAAAAGATTAAAATTTGTTTTGAAAAAATTTATTAGAGAAAAACTGACAAAGTAATTTTTGTACATTTTTGTATTTAGATTTTGTTAGTATTCGATTTATTTTAAAGAAATTTACCAAACAATTTAATGTCGTTTCGTAGAATATTTGGCTGATTGGCTATTGGAACGGTTTGCATTTTGGAATTGCATACTTTAAGGTAAGGTTTGTGACGGATTTTAAAGATGTAAAGATAGTATATATTTTTTAATTCAAATAGTAACTTTTTGATAAACAAAACATAGTATAGATTATCAGTGGAAGTTCAGACTTTATAATTGTTTTTTTTATAAGAAAAAAGAAAAATATTTGCCACTTTTACAACAAACGTGGACTTTTTAGTATTTTTTTAAAGTTTTTTGTGACACAAAAGCAAGAATAAAAATGGGTGTTAAATTTTTGTTAATTGTTTATTGGGTTATTATTTTGTAGTATTGAGTTGTATCGTGACATGGAATACATGGATATAAATTTTTAAAAACAGCACTTATCCAATTTTAATAAACACATAGCCACCGTAGGAATCATAGATTTACACACACCCAAATAAAGCACGAAAAGTACACGTAGTGCTAATGTTTTTATTGAATAAAAACATTCGTAAAAAAACATCTTTTTGCAATAAAATAAACTTTGAAGCGTGATTTAGTAGTAAATTAAAAATTTTTATTACTTTTGCTCTTGGAAGACCCTTATGGTAACATACGAATTTTAAGCACTATGTCATTTTTAGAGCAAACACAACACTTTTTATCAAAAGTACTTGCCATTATCAGATTGATTTTGAGCAAAATAAACTTTTATTGGCAACCCGTAAAGGCGAAAATCAACGAATGGTTTGAGCCTGTTTATGCTTTTTTTCGACCTTATCGAGAAAAAATATCACCTTATTTTGACCCGATGCGTCGTCAATGGGATAAGTTTGAAACTGCTTTTCCAAAAGCTGCTGGCTATGTAAGTACCGCTGGCTTGATTGGAAAAAGAAGTATTCAGTTCTTAGCGGGCTTGATTTTATTTTCGTGGCTGGGTGTTTTTGGACGCTCTCCTTCGACTAAAGAACTACGTACAATCCGCACACAAACCGCTACCGAAATCTATTCGGCAGATACTGTTTTGCTTGGTCGTTACTATAAGTTTTTTAACCGTAAAGAAATTGCTTACGAAGATGTTTCTCCAAATGTCGTCAAAGCATTGGTCGCAGAAGAAGACTCTCGTTTTTATGACCACAGTGGTATTGATTACCGTGCTTGGGTTCGTGTATTTGTGAAGTCTGTTATCATGCGTGATGAAAGTCAAGGCGGTGGTAGTACAATCACGCAGCAATTGGCAAAAAACCTTTTTCCAAGGAAACACTTTTGGTTTGAAAGCCGAATATGGGGCTTGCGTTTTATCACAGGAAAAATCTCTACGGTTATTAATAAAATCCAAGAAATTTTAATTGCAAGACGTATAGAACGTATTTATGATAAAAAAGGGATTTTGACTTTGTACTTAAATACAGTACCGTTTAGTCGTTATGTTTATGGAATAGACATGGCATCTAAGCGTTTTTTCAATATGAACGCCAAGGATTTAACGCCAGAAAAGGCTGCTTTGTTGGTTGGAATGTTGAAAGGAACGTCTGAATATGACCCTATCAATAATCCTAAGTTGGCTACTGAGCGTAGAAATGCCGTTTTGCGCAGCATGGTCGAAATGGATTACCTTTCTCAAAAAGATTGTGATAAATACAGCAATATGCCAATGGTACTGGATTATATTCCAGAGAGTTTTAGCGAAGGTTTGGCAACTTATTTCCGTGAAACGGTGCGTCAAGAGTTTAGTGAAAAACTCAAAGGAATGAAAAAGAAAAATGGACAATCTTACGATATTTATGCAGATGGTTTGAAAATCTATACAACACTTGATTCCAAAATGCAGCGTTATGCAGAAGAATCTGTACAAGAGCAAATGAAAAAAGTGCAGAAAAACTTTTTCAACGACTGGCGTTATGCTGACAATGAAAAGAAACCTTGGAACAATGACACTCTTTGGCGTTATGGTGAAATGCCTAAAACAAAACGCTATCAAATATTGAAACAACAAGGTTTGTCTGAGGAGAAAATTTTAGCGAATTTTAATACAAAAATAAAAATGAATATTTTTGATTGGGAAAGTCCCAATCACGAAAAAGAGGTGACGATGTCACCTGCGGATTCTTTAAAATATTATTTACAGTTGATAAATGCTGGCTTTATGGCAATGGAACCCAAAACAGGCGCAATCAAGGCTTGGGTTGGCGGTGTTGATCACCATTTTTTCAAAATTGACCACATAAGAACCAAACGACAGGTAGGTTCTACCTTCAAACCAATTGTTTATGCCAGTGCGATTCAAAGAGGTATTTCGCCTTGTACGTATTTTGGAAATTACCAAAAAATGTATCGTTTTAGAGGTGAAGATTGGGAGCCCGGAAACTCTGATGACGAATATGGCGGAAGCTACTCGATGTTGGGTGCTTTGAGAAAATCACTAAATGTTATTTCTATTAAGTTGATTTTACAAAAAACACCTGATATTAAACCTGATAAAATTGATCCAGAAAGTGGTAATCTAAAAATCGAAGTTGATAAAACGGGTATCGTAGAAACTATCGAATTGGCTAAAAAAATGGGCGTTACGAGTAAAATCAAAGACGTTCCTTCGATTGCCTTAGGAACTGTAGATATTAGTCTTTTTGATATGATAAAAGTATATGGAACTTTTGCCAATCGTGGTGTTCGTCCTGTGCCTTATTATATTACAAAAATTGAAAACAATGAAGGTGAAGTAATTTATGATGAGCTAAAAGAAAATGAAAAAGAAGGAAAACGTCCTGAAAGAGCATTGACCGAAGACCAAACCGATATGATGACGCACATGTTGGAAGCTGTAATTGACGATGGAACGGGCTCTAACATTCGTGAAGTTTTTGACATTCGAGGTGATATCGCAGGAAAAACAGGAACAACGCAAGACCACGCTGATGCTTGGTTCATGTGTTATACGCCTGACCTTGTCTGTGGAGCTTGGGCTGGTGCTGAAATTCCAAAAGTTCACTTCCGAACTTTAGATTATGGACAAGGCTCAAAAGCAGCTTTGCCGATGGTCGGTTCATTTTTGAACAAACTTTTTGCAGACCCAAAATTCCGTAAAATGTCAACAGCCAAATTCCCAGAAGCGAAACAAGAAATCTTGGATTTGGTGGATTGCTCAACTTATGTTAGAGATAGTAGCTATACAGATAGTACTGGTATTCGTCATGCTGTTCCTGGTAGCGGTGTTCGTAGAATGAGAGCGCAAGAAGCCGCAGAACGTGCCTTAGAGGAAGAACAAGAAGCAAAAGGCAAAGAAGAAGAAAAGAAAGTTAAAGAATTGGATAAAAAACTCAAAGAAGAGAAAGACCTCGAAAAAGAACTCAAAGAAGGTACTTTTATTTGGGAACGTCCTTCAGACGAATTTGGAATAGGATAAATTTTTTGAAAGAACTTAGTCTGCTACAAAATTAAAACGAAGTTTTAATTAAATTAGTGAAATTAGATTTAATTTCCTACATCACGATTGGTGTAAATTAGTAAAATTAGAGTAAATTCGTGTTGAAACTAAATACGCTAAGTTCTTACGAATTTTTTGATAAAAAAACTCCTTGTGGTTGTCTTTTAAAGCTCATTACTTTTAGACAACCACAAGTATTTTAGGACTTATTTTTTTTATATTTTTATAAAAATGGCAAAAATAAACACAAAAAAGCAAAACGAGAGAAGTGTTACAACTTCTAATTCCAGTGTAGAAAATATTGTTGCAGCAATACCAGCTTGGTTAAGTAATACTAAGCTCAATATTGCGATTATTGCACTAACAGGTTTTTTATTGTACGCAAATACACTGTTTCACGACTATACACAGGACGATGCAATTGTGATTTATGACAATATGTACACCACTACAGGTGTCAGCGGAATTTCTGGTATTTTAGGAAAAGATACTTTTTATGGGTTTTTTAAAGAAGAAGGAAAAGCTGGTTTGGTATCTGGTGGACGTTATCGCCCATTTACCTTAGTGATGTTTGCCATTGAAAATCAAATTTTTGGTTCTGTAAAAAAAGATGTTGCAGGAAAACCTGTTGTCGATAAAAATGGTAATACTGTTTTGGAATACTCAAAATTCATTGGGCATTTTTTCAATGTATTTTGGTACATCGTCACTTGTATTGTGCTTTATTTGTTGTTGCTTCGTTTGTTAAAATCAGAAGGAGATGACGTGGCGAATGTTGTGGCATTTGCAGCGACGATTTTATTTACAGTTCACCCTATTCATACAGAAGCTGTCGCAAATATCAAAGGTCGTGACGAGATTATTGCCTTATTGGGAAGTATTTCAGCACTGTATTTTTCATTTAAAGCTTATGACGAAAAAAAGCCAATCTGGTCTGTTGTTGCAGCCATTGTATTTTTTATTGCTTTAATGTCAAAAGAAAATGCCATTGCTTTTTTTGCCATTGCACCATTGGCATATTGGTTTTTTACAAAAGAAGATATTCCTACAATTATTAAGCAATCAACACCATTTTTTGTTTGTTCTATTTTATTTTTGGCGGTTAGAACAGCGGTTATTGGCTGGCAATTTGGCGGTACACCTCCAATGGAATTGATGAACAATCCTTTTTTGAAATTGGTGAACAATGAATATGTTGCTTTTTCTGCCAATGAAAAATTAGGAACAATCGTCTATACGCTTGGAAAATACATACAATTGCTTTTTGCGCCAATTACGCTGACGCACGACTACTATCCACGCCACATTGACATCATGTCGCTTGGAAATATCGCTTCGTTGGCAAGCCTTTTGGTTTATCTTGGATTGGCTTATTATGCTTTCAAAAGTTTAAAAACAAAAAGTGTTGTAGGTTTTGGCGTTATCTTTTTCTTAGGTACGATGTTGCTGGTGTCAAATTTACTTTTTGCGATTGGTACAAATATGTCAGAACGTTTTATGTTTATGCCTTCGGTTGGTTTTTGTTTGGCGATTGCTTATTTGTTGTATCGTTATTTAAAAAATGTAAATTTAGTATTGGGAATTGTAGGTATTGTGACTCTCCTTTTTTCTATAAAAACATTTACACGCAATGAAGTTTGGAAAAATAATTATTCTCTTTTCTTGACCGATGTACAAACGTCTGTCAATAGTGCAAAACTTCAAAATGCAGCTGGTGGCGAATTAATCACGCAATCCATGCTTGAAAAAGACGAAGCAAAAGCAAAAAAAATGCGTTTGGAAGCAATTCCTCATTTACAAAAAGCCATTCAATTGCACCCAACTTATAGAAATGCTTATTTGTTGCTTGGAAATGGCTACAATTACTTAAAAGATTTTGACAAGTCAATTCAGGCATACGAAAATGGACTGAAGATTGATCCAACTTATGCAGATATTCAAAAAAACTTAGGTATCACTTGCCGTGAAGCTGGAAAATTTAATGGAGAAAACAACAATCTTGCAAAAGCAATTCCTTATTTGGAACGTGCTTACAAACTTATGCCAAGTGATGCCGAAACAGTTCGATTGCTTGGTGTTGCGAATGGTATTGGCGGCAATGCGCCAAAAGCATTGGAGTGGTTCAATAAATGCGTAGAGTTGAATCCTGAAAATGCACACGCTGTTTGGGATTTGGGAACAGCTTATCAAGGTGTTGGAAATGCTGCAAAGATGCAAGAATTACACAACAAAGCATTGCAAATGAACCCGAATTTGATGGAAGAAATGAAACAACCTAAAAAATAAATAAAAGAAGCCTCAATTATCTTAATGACAATTGAGGCTTCTTTTTCGCTGATTTTTTAGTTATTTAATGTTTGGAGTTGTTTAAAATAGTTCTAACTAATTGAAAACCAAAGCAATACAACAATTATAAACAATAGCAAACTTTTAAAACAGTATTATAACTATTTGGGCTAACTCTAATTTTTCACACCTGCCAAATCCGATTCTTTTATGGTATTGTCTTGGACAGGATACGCAGAAGGATAATCAATTTTGACAGTATTCAACAAGCGCAACGATTCAATTTTATTTTTAAAAGCACCAACACGCACTTGATAGTAAGGCTTCGCATGAATCCACGTAATCGGAACTTCGGGATATGTACGCTCGAAATTTTTGACCGTTTCTTCCATTTGTTTACGGTCTGTGGTAGAAGCAATTTGTATGCGCCAACCAGAACTTGTCTTTTTTTGCTTGTTGATTTCTGCAAAGCGATTCATCATCGAACTAACCGCAGGGTTTTCATTGATGCTGATTTTTTGGGCTTGTGCTGCTATTGCAAAAAAGAAAAAAAATAAGATTGAAAAATATCTTAACATGGTAATTACTATTTTATTGATTAAGAAAATATAAAAATATGCGCTAAGTTATGGTTTTTACAAAGAAAATTCATAATCTTGCTAAAATTTTTTATTTTTGAGTTTGTAAAGGTAAAAAAATGTAGAGAAAACCATTCAAAATAGACATCAATGGAGAAAAAAACGATTACGGGAATCATTGCTTTAATGACTTTTGCCTTGTTGGGTAGCATCATTTTGCAGGTATATTGGATTCGGAATGCTGTTCAAATCAAGGAAGAACAATTTGATGAAAACGTCTTTGCGGTACTCCGTAAAGTGGCAGAACGTGTTGAATTGGGTGAGTCAGAAAGCCTTGCAAAATTAACAGATTTTATATTGCGGAATAAATCTGGTAAAAAACCAACAGAGGAGGATTTGTTCAATGCAGGATTGGATTTTGACCAAATTGAGCGTTTTGATAGCCTTTATGAAGTATCAAAAGGACTTTTTTTGATAGATACAAGCGGAGAAGATAAACTTTTCAATCTTAATCGTCGTAAAAATGTAATGAATACGATGCTTTACAATGTTCTTTTCTCTTACAAACCACTTCAAGAACGTATCGTAGCGGAGGATTTAACTTCATCTTTGAAAAAAGAACTTAAAAACGCAGGTTTTGAAGATATAAAGTACAGTTCTGGTGTTTTTTCCAATCAACTGAACGCTATTGTCATAAAGAATGGTCACTACACCATCGAAACAAAACCGATTGACCCAATTCGCCTACAAGCATTTGATTTTTTACAAAATACAAAATATAAAATTGATTTGTTTAGTGCGCAAGATTTGCTCTCACCAGGAAGTTTTGCTATTTATTTCCCCAATCGAGCTGGCTATGTTTGGTCTTCGGTTTGGATGACTTTGTTGAGCTCGGTGGTTTTTACAGGCATTATTTTATTTTGTTTTGCTTATACCATCACGACAATTCTTAGGCAAAAAAAATTGGGCGACATCAAAAACGATTTTATCAACAATATGACGCACGAGTTCAAAACGCCTATTGCGACTATTTCTTTGGCTACGGACACAATTTTGAGTCCTTCGATTTTGAACAATCCTGATAAAGTTAAGCGTTTTGTGGACATTATCAAACAAGAAAACAAACGACTGAATGGTCAAGTAGAGAAAGTATTGCAAGCTGCGATTGTGGATAAATCTACTTTCCAACTCAAAATGGAAGAAATCAATCTACACGATATTATCGACCATGCTATGAATAATTTTAGCCTTCAAATTGAAAATCGAGAAGGTACTCTGAATGTTGATTTACAAGCAGAAAATGCCAATATTGAAGGTGATTTGACACATATTTCTAATATTGTTCACAATCTTTTGGACAATGCCAACAAATATTCGCCAAACAAACCTGAGGTAAGTATTCGTACAAGGAATATTTCGAGTGGCATCGAATTACAAGTGGAAGACAAAGGAATTGGTTTGAGTACAGCATCAAGAAAACTAATTTTTGATAAATTTTACCGTGTTTCCACAGGTAATATCCACGATGTGAAAGGTTTTGGATTGGGTTTGAGTTATGTAAAAACGATGGTGACAGCACACAAAGGAACTATTGAAGTGAAAAGTGAGCTTGGAAAAGGAAGTACTTTTATCGTTTTTTTACCTTATAAAGTTCAATTTGGATAAAAAATAACAAACTAAATACACTGTTTTTTAGTTGTTTAATGTTTGGAGTTGTTTGAAATAGTTCTAACTAATTGAAAACCAAAACAATACAACAATTACAAACAATTACAAACTTTTTAAACTATTGTACTAAACAGCAAAATTATGGGCAATTATTTCAATTTAAGCAAAAAAAACAACATTGGACAACGTTTTATTGGAGAATTACGTGACGTGAATATTCAAAAAGACAGAATGCGTTTTCGTAGAAATTTGGAGCGAATCGGTGAAATTTTAGCTTATGAATTGAGCAAAACGCTTGATTACGAAACGCAAATCGTTGAAACACCACTTGGCGAAGCCAATGTTCAAATTCCTACTTCTAAAATTGTACTGGGTGCAATTTTACGAGCAGGTTTACCATTTCATCAAGGTTTTTTAAACTATTTTGATGATGCTGACAATGCCTTTATTGCAGCCTACCGCAAACATCACCGTGATGGCGGTTTTGAGATTAGTTTAGAGTATATTTCTTGTCCAGATTTGACGGATTGTACCTTAATTTTGATTGACCCAATGTTGGCAACAGGCGCATCAATTACCATTACAGCCCAAAAATTAGAGCAGTTTGGAAAACCAGCTCAAGTGCATTTCGTATCAGTCATTGGAAGTCGAGCAGGATTGGAACACGTCCAGCGTTTTTATCCAAATGCACACGTATGGCTGGGCGATTTAGACGAAGAATTGACTGCGAAATCGTATATTGTTCCAGGTTTGGGCGATGCAGGAGATTTGAGCTATGGTAAAAAAATGCAAGAGTAATTTTGTTAAATATTTATTTTTGGTAGCTTTCATACAAACCTTTTACTTTGGGATTTTTTTGGAAAAAATCATCTAACAACGCTTTGTTTTTACGTTGCAAAAATTCGTAGGTTGCGGGACAATCACGCTGCATATCGAAAATTTTAATGGGGCAATTACACGTTGAATTAATCGTTTTTTCTATCGTACTTTCCGCCAACTGATGATTTTCGCTATCCGTTTTAAAAATCCGTTCTTCTCCTACACGATTAATGACATTTTCTAAGGCTTTTTTAACGTCATTCGGCAACGAATTGATGGCATTTTGATTGATATAAAATAAAAACATAGAGTTTGGCTCGTTCCAATTGCTCTTGTCGTAATAGCGAAAACCTTTGAGGTGTAAGCCCATTTTAATGTCCTCCTCAGGGTTCAACCATTCAATTGCATCGTAACGAATATGCTCCATCATCGAAGCATATTGGTATTGCAAAATTGGTTTATTGTTTGCTCCTATCAAATTACTATTCAATAAATAGCCTGCAAAACCTGCAAAACGAACTGTTTTTCCTTTGAAAAAACTACTATCCGTAGGCATTTCACGATACCAACCACCGTATTGCGCTCCTGTATGCCCAGCAGGGAAAGTCAAAATATTTTCATCAATATAAAGGTTTTGAAGTGTATTTTTGATTTCAGGTTGGCGCACCCAAGTCGCCATTTCTTGGTAATTTTTGCCGAAAGGCAGAGTCGAAAAAAGCAAAGCCTCGGGATTTTCATTAAAATCTGTATAAGGTCCCGAATGTATCATTTCCACCTGTCCTTCGGAAAGTGCTTTGCGAACTTCATCTTTGGTTTTGTGGTGTCCGTTGCTGTTTGGAAACTGAAAATCGGGAAAAATCCGAATTTCCAAACGCCCATTTGTTTCTTTTTTGACCTGATTGACAAAATTTTCAAGGAAAGCGGTTTGAATAATCGAATTTTCAGACCATGCCGTGGTCATGTTCCAAACGATGGTTTTTTGTTGATTGACAAAATATTGTCGCATTAAAAAAGATGAAAAACCAAGTGTGATTATCCCTACAAAAAATATTAATGCCCAAAAACGTCGCCGCAACGTCTTAACCAATGATTGTTCCTGCGCCGATTGTTCTGTATTTAATACGTTGCTGTGCAACGCATCAACCTGCTGCTCTACGTTCAAGCCGTTGCTGTGCAACGGCTCTACGTGTTGCAAAAACATTTCTCTATCATACTGATTATCAGAAATATAGCGGTAACACGTATCTAAAAAATCACGATTATAACCTTCATCGTGCATCAATTTATGCAATAAACCTGGCGAATGTTTCTGCTGCTGCGCTGCGATATTTAAGCGTTCCGCTATATCTTTTGACAATTGTTCATAACCACTTTTATCGCCTGGACTGTCAATGGCCTGGTCGAACTTTTCGATGATTGATTTTCGCAAAAACAATAATTCTTCTTTCGAAATGGATATGATTTTTTTCTCCGCAGCCAATGATTAATCGTTTATTTTGATGCAAAAATACAAATAAATTTTAATTTTTTTAAAATTACTTGATTTGATATACGCTTTATTTGTATTATTGTGACTGCTTTTTATACGTTGCAGTGCAACGATTTTTTTTATTTTAAATTTAGATGTTGCGGCGCAACGCATGACATTATGGAAAAATTCAAAAACAAATATCGTATTCCATCTGCTCGACACCCTAATTGGGATTATACTAATCATGGCGCATATTTTATTACAATATGCACCAAAAATAGAGTACACCATTTTAGTACAATCGAAAAAGGCAAATCGAAATTATCTACGATTGGCGCAATCGTTCAAGGGTTTTGGTATGATATTCCACGTCATTTTGACCATGTGGAATTAGGCGAATTTATCGTAATGCCGAATCATATACATGGTGTTTTAATATTAAAACCGTCCATTCCCGTAGAGACGTTGCACTGCAACGTCTTACCTAACAATATCGTTTCCAACGATATTAACAATATCGTTTCCAACGATATTGCCCATGATAAGACGTTGCAGTGCAACGTCTCTACCCAAAACGACGCAAACAAACGGCAATTCTTTTCCGATATTTCGCCAAAATCAGGTTCTGTTTCTACCATTATTCGCTCGTTCAAATCCATTTGTACCAAACATATCAATTTAATTTATCCCGAATTAAATTTTGAATGGCAAACTCGGTTTTGGGATAATATTATTCATAATGACGAGAGTTTCATTAGAATTAGTCACTATATAGAGAATAATCCTAAAAAATGGGAGGAAGACAAGTTTTTTAAAAAAGAAGAGTAGCAAATTTAATTTCAAAACATTATTTCAAAACAATCAATTTCAAAACAATATTCGTTTTTAAAAACCTGCTTTTTAAAAATAAATCCTATGTTTTTAAAATAAATAATTTTTTAAAATAAATTCAAATAAATAGACGCAAACAATAATTATTTTTCATTTTTGCAATGCCAATTTTAATACAATACAATTTTGGCATTTAGTTAAAAGTCAAAATTTTAATTTAAACATCTAACGAAATTTGAAAAAATGATTTATTTAAACAACTTTAAACAATCGCTTACTACTATAGTATGCACTCTTTTCCTTTGTTGCAATGTATTTTCTATTCATGCAAAGGATAACAATATTTTTACTTTTACAAAAAACTCCTTCGACCAACGCATCACGGGAACAGTAAAAGACAACAAAGGCGAGCCTATTGCTGGCGCAAATGTCCTTGTGAAAGGCACTAACAAAGGCACAACAACTGACGTTGATGGTAATTTTTCGCTTGACGTAAGAGAAGGCGAGATTTTAGTTATCAGCTACGTTGGTATGAAAACACAAGAAGTGAAAATCGGCAGTGAAGCAAGCATCGCAATCGTAATTGAGGAAGATGCGGGTTCTCTTGGCGAAGTAAAAATCGTAGGTTCTTTTGCAAAACCTCGTACTGATGTAAATCGTCCTGTTCCTGTTGATGTTATCACTGCAAAGGAATTGCAACAAACGGGTCAGGTGGACTTAGGGCAAATGGTGCAATATACTTCGCCTTCCTACAACTCTGCAAAAACGGGTATCAACGGTGCAGCAAACTATGCTGACCCTGCCACTTTGCGTGGCTTAGGGCCCGACCAAACGTTGGTATTGATTAATGGAAAACGTCGCCATCAGTTTTCGTCTTTGAACTTGAACGTAACGGTTGGAAATGGTACAGTTGTAACAGATTTGAACGCTATTCCTTCTTTGGCGATTGAACGCACAGAGATTTTACGTGATGGTGCGGCGGCACAATACGGCTCTGATGCAATCGCTGGTATCGTCAATTTGGCATTGAAGAAACAAACGGGTAGCGGCTCTTTCAAGGGTCAATATGGTATGACTGGCGAAGGCGATGGAGCTTCTTATATGGCTGCCTTGAATTATGGTTTCAAACTTGGAAAAGAAGGTTCTTACTTCAATTTCACTGGAACATATCAAAATACGGAAGCTACGGAGCGTTCTGATAATTATACGGGTTTTATTTACAATACAAACCGTGCAAAAGACGATAGTATTCGTTTGGCAAAAGGTGTTTATCCTAAAAATGGTTCTGATTTTAAAATTGGAAAATACGGCTCAAATGCAGTGAAAGCATATCAAGGTTTTTATAATATGGCATATCCGATTGCTAAAGATTGGAAACTCTACTCTTTTGGTGGATATTCTAAAAAAGACATCTTAGCGTATGGATTTTTCCGTAACGCTGTGCCTGCCAATGCCAACTCAAATGTGGACAAATTTCCAAATGGCTACAATCCAGAATTGCCTGGCACGAGCTTAGATTATTCAACAGTGGTTGGTGTAAGTCGCTCCGTGGAAAATGGTTGGAACATGGATTTGAGTACGGCTTATGGCTACAATCACTTGGATCAAAATGCAAATAACACCACAAATCCTTCAATGGGTGCAGCTTCCCCAACGGAGTTTTACGTAGGTCGCTCCGTGTTTGGACAAAGCACAACTGACCTTAGTTTTTCTAAGGCATTAGAAGGCTTTTTGAAAACAAAATCTACCAATGTTGCTTTTGGCGCACAATATCGTAGAGATAATTATCAATTATTACAAGGAAGTGTAGAAAGTTATCAGGTTGGACCTTTGGCAACAAAAGGCAAAGCGATTGGTTCTTCGGCTCGTCCAGGTATTGCTCCTGATGACCAAACAAACGAAAGCCGTTCAAATATAGGCGTTTATGCAGATGTAGAAAGCGATATTACTGACCGTATTTTGGTTACAGCTGCGGCTCGTTTTGAAAATTATAGCGATTTTGGTAACAATGTATCTGGAAAATTAGCAACTCGTATCAAATTAGCAAAAAATCTTGCAGTACGTAGTTCTGTGAACTTAGGTTTCCGTGCGCCTTCTTTACAACAGTCTTTCAATAGCGTAACGACTTCTACTGTTCAGACGGGAGCGATTGTTCAAACGAAGCAAATCCGTTCTGATGATGCTCGTGCCATTGCATTGGGTTTTCCTGAGTTGAAGGCAGAAACTTCTAAAAACTTCAATGTTGGTTTGACTGGAAAAGTGAACGAAAAACTATATTTTACCTTAGATGCGTATCAAATTGACATTGCAGACCGTATCATTTTGTCAGAGCGTTTGATTGTAAAAGATATTGCTTCTTTGAAAACACCTTTTGCTGGCATCAACGAAATTCGTGTTTTTACCAATCAATTGGACACCCGTACTCGTGGTATTGACTTCGTAACGACTTTCAAACATTCATTTACAGAGAAAAGCGGTATCAATGCAAGTATCGCTTTGACAAGCAATGAAACAAATATTCGTAACATCAAAGAAACACCAGCGGCATTGCAAGTGGGTACTCCGAAAAAAATCTTAATCATTGATACTGTGGCAATTAGCTTGATTGAAACGGCTCAACCTCGTCAAAAATTACATGGTTCTGTAACTTATACCTACAGCAAATTCAATGTAAATGTTCGTGCAAATCATTTTGGTGCGGTAACAGCTTGGGAAAAACCAGCAGGCAAGCCACACATCACACAGACTTTTGCAGCAAAAACAACTTTTGATGTAGCGTTGAGTTACAATGTAACGTCAAAAATTGGTATTACGCTTGGCGCAAATAACTTTACCAATGTTTATCCTGATAAGGTAATTACGACTTATCCAAGTTACTCGGCTGGCGAAATTCCGTATTCTCGAAATGTCAATCAATTTGGTTTCAACGGCGCATTTTATTATGCTAATTTGAATGTTAATTTCTAAAAAATAGTTTTATATCTCGCCAAATTGCCTTCAAAAAGGGTACATTTGGCGAGATATAAATTTGAACTTCGCCAAATGTGCTATAAAAAGGACTAATTTGGCGAAGTTCAAATTTATTTTTCAAGAAAAAAGCCTAACTTTGCATCTTAAAATAACATTTTTATTATGATAAAAAGTTTTAAAGATTGGACAATTTTTGATTTGGAACAAAATTTTGGTTTACAAAAACAAGCGATTGGCGATTGCGAAGTGCTGAATGATTGGCTCAATGTGCTTGATTTTGTAACCGACGAGCGCATTATTTTTGAATTGGACGATATTCGTACTGACCTTACAGAGTACGCTGATATTTGGAACGAGGAAGAATTAAAAGCGTTCTTTGTATTTCCATTGATGCGTTTGATTCGTTTCAATAATCCAAAATACAAACTCTTTTACGAACGTAAATTAAGTGCCAAACTCAATAATATTGACCTAAAAGGCGATGTTGATGCGATGATTGCTTCTGGTACTTACAATAGAATTATTAAGCCATTTTATTGTATGCACGAGTATAAACCTGAAAGTCGCAAATCAGTTAATGATGTTCGTGGGCAATTATTGTCTGAAATGTTAGCTGCACAAACGCTCAATAATGATGATAAACCTATTTATGGGTCTTATCTCAATGGAAGATTTTGGTTTTTTGTTACCTTGATTGGCAATAAATACTGTTTTTCCAATGGTTTTGTAGCGGATAGTCCAAAAGGTTTGGCTTATATTTTTAATTGCCTTATGAAACTCAAAGCAATTATTGATGAACAAGTAAAATAGTTTGTTTTATAAAATATTGCGTTATTTAAGATTCATCATCATCAGCAGGCTTTAAATGACCAATTTATATTTTCTTTTCGCTTGCCTTTTATTAGGTTTTTTGTTGCAAAAAGCAAAGGTTTTGCCTGATAATGCAGCAGCGACGATGAATAGCTTGATTGTCAATGTATTTTTACCAGCACTAACTTTGCGTTACGCCGTTGGGTTACAATGGAATAGCAATACGATGTTACCCATACTTTCCACTTGGATAGTTTTTGCGGCTTCTTATTGTTTTTTTACTTTTTTGAAAAGATATTACGATTGGGACAAAAGTACCGTTGGAGCGTTGATAGTGGTGGCTGGCATTAGTAGCATTTCGTTTGTAGGGTATCCGATTTTTGAATTATTGTATGGCATCGAAGGTTTGCAAATTGGTATTGCGATGAGCCAAAGTGGAACATTTTTAGTATGTTCGACCGTTGGAATCGCTACCGTTTCTATGTTCGCCACGGGCGAAAATCAACAAGTAGATTGGCGACAAATTTTTAAAGATATATTTACCTTTCTACCATTCGTTGCATTTTGTATTGCATTGATAATCAATTTTTTACAAATAAAATACAATCCAATTTTTGAAGAAATATTAGGAAAAATTGGCGCACCTTTTAGCTGTATCGCTTTGATTTCTATTGGTTTTCAGATGAATTTTCGGATAGAAAAAAACAATGTTTCGCCGCTTATGTTTGGACTTTTATTCAAATTAATCCTTGCGCCATTACTGATATTTTTCTTGTATTTTGTTTGTTTCAAACAAAATAATTTGGGCGCAAAAATCAGCGTTTTCGGCTCTATGCTCGGCTCAATGAACACTATTGGCATCATCGCAATCCGCAAAGGACTGAACGAAAAATTGATACTACAACTATTAGCAATGAGTATTCCACTGAGTTTGGTATTATTGGGAATGGTACAACTTTTATTAGATAAAATTTAATATAAACCACAAAGTCACAAAGGATTAGGTGTCCTTTGTGACTTTGCGGTTTATTAACAACATAAAAAAAATGAAAAAAATCATACAAAATCTAACCTTTTGGGTACTTTTAGCAATTACCTTAGGCGTTTTCTTTGGCGCATATTTTCCAAAAGAAGCAGTTAATTTGAAAATATCTTTTCCTGATTGGAAAAATGGCTGGTTCTTTTGGGACTGGAAAACACTTGGCGATGCCTTTATTACGATTGTAAAATTATTTATCAATCCTATTATTTTCTTGACGATTACAATAGGCATTGCGGGCATGGGCGACCTCAAAAAAGTAGGAAAAACAGGTGGAAAAGCCTTGCTTTACTTTGAAATCGTGACTACAATTGCGCTTTTGATTGGTATTGCAGTAGCTTATATCATACAGCCTGGTGCAGGCGTGGACACCACAAAAGCGATTGGCGCAGACGTTTCAAAATATGTCAAAAGTGCAAGTAGTTTTAGTTGGATAAAGTTTTTCATGGACAATTTAACCTTGCAAGTATTGGTTTTTTCACTGGTATTGGGAATGATTTTAGGGCGTTGGGAAAGTCGAAAAAAGATCCTCGACCCTTTGAGCAAAATCTCAAAATATGTTTTTAAAGGTTTGCATTATGTCATGTATCTTGCGCCAATCGGTGCATTTGGCGGAATGGCTTTTACGATTGGAAAATTCGGAACGACGGCTTTATTTTCTCTTGGAAAACTAATGCTTTCTGTTTATATGACAATGGCGGTTTTTATTTTCCTTTGCCTTGGTATGATACTGAGAATGTATAAGATACGTATTTGGGATTTTTTAAAATATATCAAAGAAGAACTTTTAATTGTGTTAGGAACATCGTCGAGCGAATCGGGTTTGCCAGGTTTGATGGAAAAATTAGAACGTATGGGCTGCGAAAAATCAGTCGTTGGATTAGTCGTTCCCGCAGGTTATTCCTTTAATCTCGATGGCACTACGATTTACCTTTCTATGGCAACGATTTTCTTGACACAAGCCTACGGCGTGCAGTTGAGTTGGGAACAAATCGCCAGCATTATTGGTATTTTGATGGTCACATCAAAAGGTGCGGCAGGTGTTACGGGCAGTGGTTTTATCGTGTTGGCTTCTACGATTCAAGCGATTCAAGTCGTGCCAATTGAAGGTTTGGCGTTGCTATTAGGCGTGGACAGATTCATGTCCGAAGCACGTTCTATCACTAACTTTATCGGAAATGGCGTTGCAACAATTTGGATTGCTAACAACGAAAAAGCGTTTGATAGAGAAAAAATGTTGGAGGCATTTCGAGAAGAAGCATAGAGGAAAATTGAGAAATATTTGTAACTTTGCAAAGTTTTAAAATACGAATCCAGTAGCTTAATGTCAAAAATTCTTCTTTTTGCCAATGTTTTGGTGATAACATTCACATTGATGGCTTATCTTTCCGCTTCGACCAGCCCAAGTTCGACATGGGTTTTCTATTTTTTTGGATTGGCATATCCTTGGTTTTTGATATTCAACTTGGTTTTTATTTTATTTTGGGCTTGGCAAAGAAAGCGATTTTTTTTATACTCGTTGGCAACATTGCTTTTTGGTTGGTCAAACATTGGAAAATTCGTTGGAATATCTATTTTTGATGGTGACAAAGGCAAGCAAAATATCAAAATCTTGACTTACAACACCAATGCTTTTTCTCATGGAAAAGAAAAAAAGAACGCCAAACAATACGCTCAAAGTATTAATGATTTTTTTGAAAAAGAAAAAGCAGACATTATTTGTTTGCAAGAATTTGTAGAAACAGATGCAGCTTTGAAAGCAGAACTTCAAAAATATGCTTATTTGGAAAATTATTACGTTGCGCATCCTGACAAAATAGCCATTGTGATTTTATCTAAATTCCCTGTTTTGAACACTGGTTTTTTGAATTTCAATACAGGCAACAACGACGTTTTATTTGCTGATTTGGATATAAACGGCACAACGATTCGCATCTATACAGCGCACTTACAATCCAATAATGTATCTGTAAGAACAAGCGATTTGATAAAAAACAAAGAATTGGACAAAGAATCTGCCAAAACCACTCGAAATGTATTGGCTGATGTGAAACGGGCTTATGTGGTTCGTGAAAAACAAACCATTCGTCTGAAAGCACACATCAAAACATCTCCTTATCCAGTAATCGTTTGTGGCGATTTTAATGACACGCCACAAACTTATACCTACAATATACTCGCAGAAGGGCTAAAAGATTCTTGGGAAACAAGAGGTTTTGGACGAGGTTCTACTTATGGAGGAGCAATTCCTTTTCTACGAATTGATTATATTTTGACCAATCCAAAAATGAAAATAATTGATGCTGATGTTAATAGAAGTGTTGATTTTTCAGACCATTATCCTGTCACCGCTGAGGTCGCAATAAAATAAAAAATTATTTATATCTTTTTTTTAAGCAATTGAAAAATAACATAAATTAATTTAACAACAAATGCTCAGAAAAGCATTGAAATTCAAGTTCCAATCATATTTAGTACGTCTAATGACCTATTTTCAATAAATTTTGATAAAAAATCAAAAGTTTTTTTTCTATTTCATATAAAAAGTGTTTCTTTGTGTTAATATTAGAAATTATTTGAGAAAACAGAAACCGATTCAAATTTAGCAGTATAAGTTTTAATTTAAAAAACTATGATAAAGCTATATTTTTCGCATTTCCATAAGTACACGCAATATGAAGTTTTTTAATTTTTTTCGTCAAGAACTCGCCATTGACTTGGGTACAGCTAACACACTAATCATCATGGATGACCAAGTTGTGGTAGATGAACCTTCTATTGTCGCTATTGACAGAAAGACAGGTAACACTATCGCTGTGGGAAATCGTGCTATGCAAATGCACGAAAAAACACACCAAAATATTGTTACAGTACGCCCTTTGAAAGATGGCGTTATCGCTGATTTTACAGCCGCAGAAAGTATGATAGAAGGCATGATCAATATGATTGGTCGCCGCCGCCGTTTTTTTACACACCTCAAAATTGTTATTTGTATTCCTTCTGGTATTACAGAAGTTGAAAAACGTGCCGTTTTTGACTCTGCTGACAAAGTGGATTCAAAAGAAACGTTTTTGATACACGAACCAATGGCTGCTGCCTTGGGAATAGGACTCGACGTACAAGAACCTGATGGCAATATGATTATTGATATTGGAGGTGGTACAACAGAAATTGCCGTCATTGCACTTTCTGGTATTGTCACCGACCAATCTATCCGTATCGCTGGTGATGAATTGACCAATGATATTGTAAATTATGTAAAACGTCAGCATAATATCCTGATTGGAGAACGTACTGCGGAGCAAATCAAAATCCATGTTGGTGCAGCATTGCCAGTATTGGAGAATCCACCTGCCGACTTTACCGTAAGTGGTCGTGACTTGATGACAGGTATTCCAAAACAAATCACTGTAACTTATCAAGAAACAGCACACGCTTTAGACAAATCTATATCAAAAATTGAAGAAGCCGTAGTCCGTGCATTGGAAACAACGCCACCAGAATTGGCTTCGGATATTTACTCTCGTGGTATTTATCTGACAGGAGGTGGTGCGCTTTTACGTGGTTTGGATAAGCGTATTGCTTTAAAAACAAAACTAAAAGTACATATTGCAGAAGATCCACTTCGTGCAGTTGTAAGAGGAACAGGTATTGCACTAAAAAATACGGACAGCTTCTCTTTCTTAATTGATAGAAAAAGTATATAAAAACTGTTAATTTATAAATAAAATTTATTATATTATAGTTTTTTAAAATATATGGTATTAATTTTGCGTTAGTAAATTTAAATTTTTAAAATCAAACGTATTAAAAAAAATGAAGAAAATTATTTTCGCATTGGCTTGTTTTTGCTCTTTTTTGGCAGTAACAACTTTCACAAGTTGTAAAAAAGACCCTTTAGAAACAAATAAAGATTTATTACAAGACAAAAAATGGAAATTGACAGCCATCTCTTTCAATGGTGTAGATCAGCTTGCAAGCCTTAGTGCTTGTGAAAAGGATAATACCGAAACGTTTAAAGCTGATGGTAACTGGACTGGTGACGAAGGTGCTACAAAATGCAAATCTACTGATCCTCAAACAGTAACCTTTGGTACTTGGGCACTCAGTAATGAAGGCAAAACACTTACAACAACAGAAACTTCCTCAAAAGAAGTATCGGCTGAAACAATTATAGAATTGACAGATACTTCTTTGAAAACAGAAATAAAAGAAACTGCTTTCGGTATTAGTATTACAGTTGTTTCTACTTATACAAAACAATAATTTTTTATAAAAAATTGTTTTCCAAACCACAATTTATTGCCTTGACAATAAATTGTGGTTTTTTATTTTCATCTAATTTTGAACAAATTAGTAAAAAAAATTGTACATATCTAAAATTCAACTTAACTTTGATAATTAAAGACAACCGTAAGTATTATGATAGGATGGAGATTTAGTGAATTTGTACCTGACCCGAATGGCGGACGAAGCGATTTTGATACATTGTTTGATATTTTTAGACAATTGCTGCTCATGACTTCTGGCAATGTTGCTCAAGCATTTAGTTGGCTGACAGATTTGGACAAGCAGTACAATATTACAAATGATAAATATGGCATCGCTGATTTTATTCAAGATTTGAGCGATAAAGGTTTTCTCGAACAAGAAAGTCCTCGAAATCCGAATGTTGTTCCCTCTGCAAAAATGGAATTGGCTCTGAGAAAAAGTGCTTTAGATGATATTTTTGGCACATTAAAAAAAGGGAGAATTGGAAAGCACTCTACCAAATATGGCGGTGCTGGCGATGAGTTCACCGCTGATGTTCGTCCTTACGAGTTTGGTGATGCACTCGAAAACTTAGCAATCACCAATTCCATCAAAAATGCGCACATCAATCATGGTTTGGAAGAATTCAAACTCACGAATGAAGACCTCGAAGTATACGAAACGTATCATCAAGCTCAAATGAGTACCGTATTGATGATTGACATTTCACACTCTATGATTTTGTATGGAGAAGATAGAATTACACCTGCCAAAAAAGTGGCTATGGCTCTTTCTGAACTGATTACAACACGTTACCCAAAAGATACTTTGGATATTATTGTTTTTGGAAACGACGCTTGGTCAGTAGAAATCAAGGATTTGCCTTACCTTGAAGTTGGTCCTTATCATACGAATACCGTAGCTGGTTTGGAATTGGCAATGAATATTTTAAGGAAAAGACGCAATCCAAACAAGCAAATTTTTATGATTACCGATGGAAAACCAACGTGTATCAAAAAAGGAAATAAATATTTTAAAAACAGCTTTGGTTTGGACAAGTCAATCGTGAATCGTACGCTTGGTTTGGCTACAAAATGCCGTAAATTAGACATTCCAATTACTACTTTTATGATTGCCCGAGATCCGTATTTGATGCAATTTGTAGATCAGTTCACAGAAGCAAACAACGGAAAAGCATTTTACTCTGGCTTAACAGGTTTAGGTGATTTTATTTTTCAAGATTATAAAAATAATAAAATGCGTAGAGGTAGGTAATTAATAATTAATAATTAATAATTAATAACCAAATATTAAATCAATAATCAGTAATCAATCGCATGACAGTAATGCAGGCCGCTCCACGATCCCAACGAACATCTCTCGATGCCTTTCTCAGCCTGGTCAGTGGGTCTCTCCTACAAGAAGAAGTTCCCGAAGAACAACGGTCCGTTATCACTTTTGCGACCCTTGGACGTGGCAATGATACGGACAACGAGAACGATTGTGACAACCACAATCACCGTGGCCATCATGATCATGGGTCGGACAAGAATCTCAAACAAATAGACCAACCGCACGACAAGAAAAAGATGAAGAAGAAATTACCAGGATTCAATCAGTTGGAACAAGAAACCACAAACAAAAAAAAGAAGAAAAGTGAACGACATAAATTGTCCCACAAAGAACATCGAAATGGCCGAACAAGTCGCTTGTTACAGCTCCAAGACGCACCCATTTCTACCAATCATCCAGGCATTACAACTTCAACAACGTCAATGAACATTTCAAACACGAGCTCAGGAACAACCAAGTCACTGGGATCCAATCAAACACTCATGAAAGAGTCCACAATACAGACATTAGATAGACCATCCACCACATCATCACCTTCAGTCCCATTGCACACATTGCCAGCAACAACTACCCAATTCAGAGAGGAAATCATGGCACAAACAGCTACCTGTACAAAAGTGTCTACATTTGCATCTACATCACTTGGAGATCATAGGACCAAGGCTGCCATTACAAATCCAGAGGAAGGACAATGTGTCAAACAACTCAATGGCACACTGACACTGCAAAAGGAACCCTCAATACCTAGAAAACATTCTTCCAAGAAATATCTTAAAGCATCAGCCAATCAACCAACTCTATCAGATCACACATCACTCTCCATCAAGTCACTATCTACCATTACTGGTGGCTTGAATGATGAATCATCCATCACACCATCCATGGCAGACAATACCAAAATGATGGCAAGAAAGGAGCAAGAAAAACAAAGAAAACAACAACAACAACATCAAGTGCCCCCAGCCAACAACAACCAGGAACACTCACTACACATGACAAAAGACAATCACAACAGATCCATGCACCAGGGAAACAATCAAAATTTTTCCACTGGTAGTGTACCCTTGAATCAATTGAAAAATGAGGCACCCAAAGCATTATCCGCTCGTGCCTCACTTTCAGATCACCTATCCAACTCCATAAGGTCCTTGACTGCCATGGGTGGAGCTTTGAATGATGAATCTTCCATCACACCATCCCTTGCAGACAACTCCAAAATGATGGCCAGTAAGGATCAAGACAAAAGAAAGAAACGTCGCCAATGGCGCAAATCCCAAATCAAAAACACTCATGATGCCATTGAAGTCCATCCACAGATTACCCCTCCTGAGCCAGTTGATGTTGCAACAACAAAGGTGTGTGTCAAGAGTATTGCCAAACAATCTAGCACTTTGTCTGCATCATCCCATGTATCCTTTAGCACAGTGAAGTTTCGGGAATACAACTTAGTTGTGGGAGACAACCCATCCTGTAGTGATTGCTTACCAGTATCTCTGGGTTGGGATCATGGCCCTGAGGTGTCCATAAGTATTGATGATTTTGAAAATGACCGTGAACTCTTTAAGCAGAAACCAGACACAACTGGGAATGACAATAGGTGTCAACAATTGAAGTGGCATGAACGTCGAGAACTTCTTATTGGTGTCTTTGGGTACACTGAGCAGGAATTGCGGAAACAAGAAAAAGCCTTTGCAGAAGCCAATGGTCGAGCACGAAAGTCCAGATTACGAATCACCAAGGATTGGTTCTTGCGATCCAAAGGACGTGGACAACCTTTTGTGCCAACCAAAAAGCAGCCATCCCTTGTGGTAGACTGAAAGGCAGACATATACTTGGTTTAACAAATGGAACTTTTGCATGGTATATTGCAGCTGCTCTATTTTTGCATTAAGGTTTGCAAGGCACTTTAAGATTGAGAACTTTTTTCAAACTGTTTGAGTGTCAGGCATGTAGATAGGGTTAAGGTGACATATCAACATTATGTGCTGTTGTGATTGCCATATATCAATGTCATAACTCAATGTTTTGAGTCATAATTTTGTGTTCATTTTATGTGTTGACATCATTTGTCAATGTTGTGTAAACATCAATTTTCATGTCTCATGAACATGTTTCAATAGGAAGATTTTGGATCCAGAGATTTTTTATCATTTCTCATGTGCTATAGAAAATCAGAAAGAACAATGAATGAGATATCCTTTGGTTATTTCTATCCTGGTAAGAAATTCTTTATAGACAGAGACAACTTTTTCCTTGAACAACTTCCCATATATACATGTTAAAATGTAGATAATTTTAGTATCAAGTTGGGAGAGTTGAGCAATGTTCCCGCATCCACATGCAATGTTCTCACACTACAGAGAGAGAGTCGGGCAAGTGTGCTTGTAATAATGATTACAAGCAAGCCTCACATGTCTGCAATATATCACATTGCATGTCATCTAAGTTGGGAAAATAT
>JAYWHK010000027.1:0-14331 GCA_043777755.1 Saprospiraceae bacterium | reverse complement strand
TTTATAAAAATAAAATATCAATATTTTACTATAAAAACAAATATTGTTTTTTATAATTTTAAAAAATGTTCTGTTTTTAGAAAACTGGAACATCGAGTAGATAGATGACCAAGCGTGTAAGTTCATCATTCAAAAACATTCACTATTAAAACATTCATTATTTCTTAAAACCATGCAAGATTTAGAACCTTTTCACCGTTGGCGTGATTATTATGTGGCTTCGGAAGATGAGTTTTCTCCATTTTTTGAGCAAGAATATTCAGAATTTACTTATACGAATAAGATTTACAATTACTACATTCATCCGCAATGGGACGATTTTGGTTCGGAAACGATGTACATCAAAGTTCTTTTTGTGGATTATGAAGAAAGTTATGCTATTTTCGAGCTTATCGGAGAATGGAACGATGCCATAGGTAATGACATTATGTTTCTCAAACGTGATTTGCTTGATGTGATGATGGAAAAAGACATTTTCAAATTTATTTTTATTGCTGAAAATGTCCTCAATTTTCATGCTTCTGACGATAGTTATTACGAAGAATTATGGGACGATGTTTGCGATGAAAATGGCTGGGTCGCTATTCTCAATACGCCCGAACACGTCACCCGAGAAATGCAACAGGCTCAAATTCAGCATTTTGTGAACTTAGGTGGTGTTTTTGAAGAAGTCAATTGGCGACCACACAAGCCTGAGCGTTTGTTTGCTGCCGTAGATGCGCTCGTGAACGGAGTGGTTAAAAGAGTAGGGTAGTAAGAAAGTAGGAGAGTATGTTAGTCTGAACGCTATGTACTCTCCTTCTTACGACTATTTTAGACTTACGACTAAAAAAAGACTTACAACTAAATTACGCATCACGCAAAGGACTTACCGACTTACGACTAAAAAATCACCCCATTCAACCAGCCTAAAATATAAGCGAAAACCATGTCTTTTTCTGGTTCGTTGTGTGTTTCGTGTGCCAGATTAGGAAAAATCTTCAATGTACGGTTTCCCGTTGTATTGTTATAGAAAGACAATGTTCCTTCTGGATTTGTCAATTTGTCGTCGCTGCCATGAATGAGTAAGGTAGGTGTTTTTATTTCCCCCTTGTATTCATTCAAAAATTTGCCAGCATTAAGGGCATCAATACCAAGTGCAGAACTCAATTTTCCATGCACCAAAGGGTCGTTGATGTAATCTTGAACAACTTTTGGGTCACGAGAAACATAATTTGGATTCACTTGATTTTCTTGTGTAAAACCAGGAACAATAGAACGAGTTATTTTTCCAAGAAATAAAACAACTGGATTTGGTTTTTCAGCCAAGGTAATAAATGGTGAAGTAGAAACAACTGCGCTTAACTCAGGTTGTCTTTTGACCAAATAATTCAGCACTTGCGCACCTCCCAAACTATGTCCGTACAAGATGATTTTTTTATTCGGGTACAATTTTTTTGCTTCCTCAATCAAAGAGTTCACATCAGTCATAAATTGCTCATAATCAGGAATATGTCCACGATTTCCTTCTGATTTTCCGTGTCCACGACTGTCTGCACCGACGACTGCAAAACCTTCTGAGTTGAATTTTTTAGCCCAATGGTCATAGCGCATAATGTGTTCGCCCAAGCCATGCACGAGCGCAACGACTGCTTTCGGATTTTCAATCGTCCAATCGTTGTAAAATAAATTTAAATTGTCTGTTGTTTTGAATGTTTTCATTTTTTTAATTTTTTATAGAGAGAAATTATGGAAAGTAGGAGAGTAAGAAAGTAGGAGAGTACGTAGGGTAATACTCGATGGACTTTCCCACTTTCCTACTTTCTATTTCACCCTTTTTCCCTTTGCAAAACGGACAATTTCCGCTTTTGGGTAACGAGTTCTGACTTCATTGACATAAAATTGTTCTACATCAACTAATTTTTGAAAGCTACCAGCGTAATAAATCACATTTTTAGTACTTGCTTCGATGGTGATATTATCAAAACGGGAAAAAATCTCATTTGTTCCTCCCAAAGGCTTCGGATTAGACAAGATTTCGACCATGTAACCAGAATAATCGGTTGCTAAGGTTTGCACTTTTTTTGTAGAAGTACTTGTTTTTACCTCTTTTTCGACCACCATTTTAGAATTGTTTTTTACAATGGGTGTTTCGACTTTCTTAATTTTTTCTACTGTTTCTGTAATTGTCGGTGTAGCGGTTTTTTCTTCAACGACTGTTTTTACCTCGGTTTTTTCTTCCGATTTTGCTTCATTTTTAACCTCTGCTTTTGCTTGTTCATTTATTTTTTTGAAATCTACTTTTGTTTTTTCAGTTTTTGTAGCAGTTGGCGGAGTAGGTTTAGGTTCTTGTTTGCCTTTATTTTGTTCTTCGATGTAACGTTTCAAATCATCAGGCATTGCTTCACCGTCTTTCACTTCAATAACATCAGATTTTTGGATTTCTTGAACTGTTTTTTCCATACTTTCATTGCGGATAATTTCTGGAAGGCTGTATTCCATGATTTTATTTTCATCAATACTCAAAATTTTGAGTTCGGTACGGCGGTTCACTTGATGTTCATCTTCGGCACATTGTACGCCGTCTGCACAGCGATTTACCAATTTACTTTCACCATAACCTTGTGCGGTTAAACGTTTTTCGTCAATTTTTCCATAACGCACCAAATACTCTACCACACTTTCGGCACGACGTTGGGAAAGATTCAAATTAGAAGCCAAATCGCCACGAGCATCTGTATGCGAACCCAATTCTACATTAATATATGGATTGTCACGCAAAGCCAAAGTTAATTTGTCCAATTCTTTTTTGGACTCTGGACGAAGTGCAGCACTACCCAAATCGTAGTAAATGTTATTGATTTTGATAGAATTTCCTACTTTTAAAGGTTGTAATTCTAAATTTGCGAGTAAAACACCTTCTTTAAAACCACTTCCGCTTGTCAAATTGTCCGTAACGCCAGGTGTTACGTTGTCGATGCCATCAATGCACAAAATACAGCCTTTTACATTTACATAAGCCTCCACACGTTTAGAAAAATAACCTTTTTTGCGAATCAAATACGTATAATGATTGCCCTGTTCCATCTGAAATTGCACATTCGTAGAGCTTGTACTGTCATTATGAAAAACCTCTTTTCCTGTCGTATTGTTATAGACCTCGAATCGGACACCATTCAGACCGTCAAGACCGTCCACGGGAATCAAATCGCCAATGCGTTTTTCAGCCAAGGTAATGTCCATCAAATAACCAGGTTTTCTATTCATTTCGATTTTTACAAAAGCTTTTTCACCAGCTTTTGTTACAACACTTTCATCTTTTGGCAAAAACATACCTTTCGATGCGCCAACTCTATACTCAACACCTGCTGGAATTTCAACCGTGAAAAAACCATCTTTGTTGGTTTCCGTTTCTGCTTTTACGATGCCCGAGCTACTCTCCAGAACCATTACTTTTACTTGATTGAGGTAGCCTCGATTTTTACTTTCATATACATAACCTTCCAAGGTTGTCATTTGGGCGAAAGCACCATGTACAGCACAAAGACAAAGGATAAACACCAATTTTTTTAACATCTTTTTGATTTTTAATTGAATAAAAAATAATAAAAACGTATATTTTATTATTTCAATACGTTTTGAACACTCAAATTTATCCACAAAATTAACATAAATCTGCATTTATCCAATAAAAATTTATTGTGCTTTTTTATAAATTTAACATTTATTCGATGGAAAAAAAATAAAAGTACAAAACAAAGTATATTTTCAACACAAATTATTCATTATCAAATACTTATCTCAGAATATGAATTGTTATAAAATTTTGTTTTTGAAATTAAAAAGCGTGTTTTAGACTAAAAACTAAATAAAATTTTAATTTTTTTGAAAAAAAATTAAATAAAATTTTGTTATTCTATAAGAAACTTCTACCTTAGCATCATCAAAACAAAACAGTTGAGGTGTTTTATTGCATCTTGACGTTTCTTTTTCATAGTTAAATGGTTTTTTTGAAAAGGGCGAAGAAAGGGCAAACTTCGTCCTTTTCTTTATGCCTATTTTTTAATTAAAAATGAATAATAGAACAGTCCCAAACAAAAATAAACAACTCCAAACAAAAATTTATATTATGACTAAAAAACCAAGCCTTAGTTTTTGGCAAATTATCAATATGAATGTCGGTTTTTTCGGGATTCAATACAGTTTTGGACTACAGCAGAGTGCCGTTAATCCGATTTACGATATGTTGGGCGCATCGCCTGACCAAATTCCTATGCTCAATCTTGCAGGCCCGATGACGGGCTTGCTCATTCAACCGATTATTGGAGCGATGAGCGACAAAACATGGTCGCCTCGTTGGGGTCGTCGAAAACCATATTTTTTGATAGGAGCTATTATATGTAGTCTTTGTTTGTTTTTATATCCTTTTAGTAGCACGCTTTGGATGGCGGCTGGATTGTTGTGGATTCTTGACGTAGGAAACAATACAGCGATGGAACCTTATCGTGCTTTTGTGGCGGATACGTTGAATGAAGAACAGCAAGCGACAGGTTTTCAAGCGCAAAGTGCCTTTACTGGTTTTGGGCAATTTTTGTCTTATATTTCCTTGTTTATTTTCCCGATGCTTTTTGTTGGACAAACGGGCGCATTGCCGAATTGGGTCTATGCTTCATTCTTTTTAGGAGGTGTCCTTTCGATTACATCTATTTGGTGGAGTATGCGTTCTACGCCTGAAATTCCTCCTTCGGATGCCGAAATTGCAGCAATCAAAGCACAACCACTTAATATTTTGACACCATTTGAGGAGATTTTCAATGCGGTCAAAGAAATGCCGAAAGTCATGTGGCAATTGTTTTTGGTGTATTTTTTCCAATGGTATGCCTTGATGTGTTATTGGCAAAACAATACCAAAAGTATGGCAGCTTCTGTTTGGAATACTACGCCTGACAACAAAAGCCTTTATGAAGAAGCTGTTAGTTGGAATGGATTGGTTGGTGCATTTGGATTTATTGTCACTTTTTGTATTGCTTTTTATTTGGCAAAATTAGCAAAAATTTATGGTGCAAAATACATTCATTTTATTTGTCTTTTGCTAACAGCTGTAACATTTCTTGCCTTTCCTTTTATAAGCAATCAGTATTTATTTTTTGCCATTATAATTGGTTATGGTATTGGTTGGGCGAGTATGATGGGTATTCCTTATTTGTTGGTTGTGAATCAGATTCCAAAAGAGCGTTATGGCGTTTATATGGGCATTATCAATATGATGATTGTGATTCCGATGTTGATTCAAAACGTAACTTTTGGACCAATTATGAAATATTTACTCAATAATGATGCTCGAAATGCCATTTTATTTGCTGGTGTTTTCTTAGCGATTGCTGCGGTTTGCACCTTGTTGATTACAGAGAAAAAAGAAGCATAATCAATTGTTTTTTACACATTTTAAAATTATAATTATTATGATTTTAGCTTTTGATACCTATTATTTTGACAATAAAGCAAAAACAGTTTGTTTATCGTTTGAAGATTGGACAGCATCTGAGGATTTCAAAGTATATTCAGAAATCCTTGAAGAGATTGAAGATTACACATCGGGAGAATTTTATAAAAGAGAATTGCCTTGTATTTTGAGTTTGCTCAAAACAATAGACAATTCGGAAATTGAAGCAATTATTGTAGATGGTTTTGTATTTTTGGACGATGACAATAAACTTGGCTTAGGTGGATATTTATATCAAAAATTAGATTCAAAAATTCCTATTATTGGCGTTGCGAAGAATAATTTTGCAACCATCGAAAAACAAAAAAGGGTTTTATTAAGGGGAGAAAGCGCAAAACCTCTTTTTATAACGTCCATCGGAATCGACCTTGATTTGGCGACTTCCTACATACAAAGCATGGCAGGGGTATTTAGAATTCCAACGTTATTAAAACAGTTGGATACTTTGACAAAAGAATAAGACTCGTAAATGAAATGATGACTTTTTTGTAATTTCAATATTTTTTTATAATGAAAAAGAAGATAATGAAAAATTAAAACTAAATTTGCAACTTGACATTTTAAAACGCTAACAAACAAACGAAGTAGAATACAAGTGCAAATAGCTATCGACATATTAGAAAATGAGTTAATTGAGCAATATCCACAACTGCTCAACATATTATTATGTGACCACACCACTCAAAAAAATATTTTCTGGGCAACAGATAATTATGAACACCTCGGGGAGGATTACAAATTCAATGCTGAAATATTACCTCATCTCATCACAGGGGAAAATGGCAGTGTAATCATGCCCAGAGTTCACAAAGACAAAACCTTACAATTATCTCGCTCCAAAGGAATGGCGGAAGTCTTCACACCTTCTTGGGTTTGCAATCTACAAAATAATATCGTGGACAATGCTTGGTTTGGCGTAGAAGGCGTTTTTAACAAAGAAATTTTGATTAATAATCTAAGCAAATCTTGGCAGACGACCAAAGAAAAAATTATTTTTCCCGAAGGAAAATCTTGGCAAGACTATGTGCTTGATACTCGATTAGAGATTACTTGCGGTGAAGCGCCTTATCTCGCAAGTAGATACGACACCACAACTGGAGAATTTATCAAAGTCGAAGACAGAATCGGACTTTTGGATAGAAAACTAAGAGTGATTAATGAAAACGTGGATTCTCTAAACAACTGGATAGCCGCCGTAGAAGTCGCTTATCAAAACATTTATGGGTTTGAATGGCAAGGAGATAGTTTGTTGTTGGCTCGTGAAGCATTGTTGATTACTTTCATCGAAAATTTTATACATAAATTTCAAGCTGAACCAACACTCGAAGCCATACAAAATATTGCACAAATTATTTCTTGGAATATATGGCAAATGGACGGACTTAAAGGGGTTGTTCCTAACAGTTGCAAAGATGAAATAGTCGAAATTTTAGATATTTTTGAAACCAAAACAGAAATAAAAAAATGCAAAGGTTGTGAAAAGCAAAACATCAAACTGCACAATGGCATTTATTGTAATCTCATGGATTGGGGTCAGCAAAAGACGATTGTTTTTATAGATTTAATGAATAAATAATATGGAAAACTCAAATACTATAAATTTTGCTACGCTTGATGATATAATTATTGGAAGAGTTGAGCCTCAAATCTATGCTTTTTCGACTCAAACAATTCCAAATTATTTGAAAGTTGGCGACACTTATCGCCCTATCGAAGTCAGATTGAACGAATGGCGCAAATATTTTCCCAACCTTGAAAAAAAGTTTGGAAACGCTGCAAAAGTTGATGATGAAATTTTTTTCAGAGATTATGCAGTGCATTTTTTTCTCGAAAACGAGCTAAAAAGAAAGCGTTTAAAGCAGGATACTTTCAAAAATATTCCTTATTATTCTAATGAATTTTTTGAAAATGCAACAGAAAAAGACTTGCAAGATGCCATAATAGACATCAAAAATGGACATCGCAACAACGAGTCCAAATACCAATATTATCGTTTTGACGAAAGTCATATTCCAATTATACATACCTATAGTAGAACTGAAAATTACGATGCAAGACCAAATCAGCAAAAGACAATAGAAAAATTTAGAGAAGCTATTGATAAAGGTAGAACCAATTTGCTGATGTACGCCGTGATGCGTTTTGGCAAATCATTTACGTCTATGTGTTGCGCTGTTGAAATGGGCGCAAAATTGGTGGTCGTCGTTTCTGCAAAAGCTGATGTAAAAGAAGAATGGAAAAAAACGGTTGAAAGCCACTTGAAATTTGATACTTATTGCTTTTTAGATAGCAATGATTTATTGAAAAGTGATACGATTATTGCCGAAAAACAAAAGGCAAATGAAAAAATTGTCTTATTTTTGACCTTGCAAGACCTGCAAGGCGATGAAATAAAATTAAAACACAAAGCAATTTTTGAAAATAAAATTGACTTGTTGCTTATTGATGAAACACATTTTGGCGCAAGAGCAACAGAATATGGCAAAGTTTTAAATGCCAAAGAAGTAAAAAATGAAGAAAAATTCAATGAAGTTACGATAGAAGATGTTGAAAAAATTCATAAAGTTTTCAATACCAAAATCCGTATTCATCTCTCAGGTACGCCTTATCGAATTTTGATGAATAGCGAGTTCTCGAATGATGACATTATTGCGTTTTATCAATTTACAGACATTGCGGAAGACCAACGAGCGTGGGACGTAGAAAATCTCAACAAAGACGATACAAAAGAGTGGGACAATCCTTATTATGGTTTTCCTCAGATGATTCGTTTTGCTTTTAATCCTAATGAATCTTCTCGTAAAAAAATGGAAGAACTGAAAAAAAATGGTACAACCTATGCTTTTTCAGAACTTTTGAAGCCGCAATCCATTACGAAAGATAAAGCAAATAAACATCAAAAATTCCTGCACGAACAAGAAATATTGGACTTGCTGAAAGTGATAGATGGCTCAGAAAACGATGCCAATCTGTTGAGTTTTTTGGATTATGATAAAATAAAAGAAGGCAAAATGTGCCGTCATATTGTTTGCGTTTTGCCTTACAGAGCGTCTTGCGATGCCATGGAAGCACTCCTCAAATGCAACAATTTTAAGCATCTTGGCAATTACGAAATCATCAATATTTCGGGTGTTGAAAACGATAAAAACTTCAAAGATACCCAATCAATTCAAGCGAAAATCAAAAAATGTGAAAGTGAAAACCTAAAAACAATCACGCTCACAGTGAATAGAATGTTAACAGGCAGTACTGTACCCGAGTGGGACACGATGCTCTACATGAAAGATAGTTCTTCGCCACAAGAATACGACCAAGCTATTTTTCGTTTGCAAAATCAATACATCAAGGTTTTTAAAGAGCCCAATGGCGATGTTGTGAAGTTCAATATGAAACCACAGACCTTGTTGGTGGACTTCGACCCCAATCGAATGTTTCAGATACAAGAACACAAATCTCAAATTTATAATGTCAATACGGAATCAAACGGAAACAGCAAATTAGCCACAAGAATCCAAAAAGAGCTTGAAATATCTCCGATTATTGTGCTGAACAACCAAAAAATAGTGCAAGTACAAGCAGCAGACATTTTAGATGCCGTTAGGAAATATTCAAGTAGCAGAAGCGTTTTAGATGAAGCGACCACTATCGGTATTGATTATGATTTGTTGGATATTGAAGCTATAAAAGCCGAAATAGAAAGACAAAACAAAATAAATTCGCCAGGCGGCATGAAAATAAAACCTCTGAAAGGCGAAGGCGTTGAAATTGATACAGGTGGTAAGCCTGATGGCACGGGTGCTAATATTGGAGGAGAAGGAGATAAAGACAAAGTAAAACCTTCAATAAAAGAAAATGAAAAAGAAGCTGAACACGATTACAAAGCTCAGTTTGCCATGTATTATGCACGGATTTTATTTTTTGCATTTTTGACGGATTCAAAAGTGAAATCGCTGCAAGACATTATCCATCACATTGAAGGCGATGCTGATAATCTGCGAATCGCTTCCAATTTGGAGTTGAATGTGAAAATACTTGAACTGTTTCAGCAACACCTTCAGCCATTTATACTAAGTAATTTAGATTATAAAATTCAGAATATCAATGGTTTAGCGAATGATACGGCGATTGCACCAATAGAAAGAGCGAGTAATGCGATGAAAAAATTTGCACGCTTGTCAGAATCCGAAGTCGTAACGCCTGAGATTATAACGGACAAAATGATAAACGCATTACCAGCTGAAGCCTTTGAAAAAGGCACTTTGTTTTTAGATATTGCTTCCAAACAAGGCGAGTTTGTGTATGCTGTATTCAAAAAATATGGCAAAGAAGTAGCCAATAATTTTTACTCTATACCAACCTCCAGGATTGCGTATGAGTTCACCCGAAAAGTATATAATTTATTAGAATTAGATATGGAATTATTAATAGAACAAAAATATACGTCGTACGATTTAATCAAAGAAAATGATTTTATCAAAAACGATACCTTAAAAATCAATGCCAAAGTATTGAAATTTGGTGTGATTGTGGGAAATCCGCCGTATCAGGATTCAAAAGAAAAAACAAGTGATGCTCCGATTTATCATTTGTTTATGGATATGGCTTACGAGTTAAGTGAAAGAGCAATACTCATTACACCAGGAAGATTTCTTTTTAATGCAGGAAAAACGCCAAATTCTTGGAATGAAAAAATGTTAAATGATAAGCATTTAAAAGTGATTTCTTATGATAACAAAAGTTCAGATGTTTTTTCAGATGTTGGTTTTAAGGGAGGAGTAGCTATCACATATAGAGATAAAAAACAAATTTTTGGACAAATAGGAGTTTATGTAACACAAGAAGATATAAAAACAATTTTACAAAAAGTAAATGTAAGGAGTTTTGAATCATTGAGTGAATGGGTTTATTCGCCCGAGAGTTACAAATTTAGTAGAAAAATCCATACAGACTATCCTGAAATTGAATCAAAATTAAGCAAAGGGCATTTGTATGATTTAACTACAAATATTTTTGAAAAATTACCTAATATTTTTCATCAAGTTAAGCCAAAAGATGGTGGAGTTTATATACAAATTTTAGGAAGAGAAAATAATGAAAGAATTTTAAAATGGATTAAACGTGATTATATTGAATCGCATAAAAATTTAGATTTTTTCAAGGTTTTACTTCCAAAATCTAATGGAACAGGTACGTTAGGAGAGAAATTATCATCGCCAATTATTGGCGAACCAACTGTTGGGCACAATCAGACATTTATAAGTATTGGTGCATTAAATTCTAGCGATGAAGCAAATAATTTATTAAAATACATTTCTACAAAATTTGTAAGATTATTACTCGGAACTCTAAAAGTTACTCAGGATAATAAAAAAGATGTTTGGAGAAATACTCCTCTACAAAATTTCAAACCTGATTCCGACATAGATTGGTCTAAATCAATCCCAGAGATTGACGAACAATTGTATGCAAAATATAAATTGACTGAAGAAGAAATTAATTTTATAGAAAATATGATAAAACCAATGAATTAAGTGATGAAAGCGATACGATACGAAAAAGATACAGTTTTGATTCAAAAAGGAAAAATCAAAGCTTGGGTTGATGTTGTTGTATATGATGGTGAATTATACATGGATTGGAACAAATACATTTTTACCATGACTGACCCCGAAGATACTACGCTTAAAAATTGGCAAGACAATTTAGCAAATTTTGAAGATGCAACGGATTTAGCAGTTACAACCTTAGAAAATCTCGGAATCATCTATCAAGACAGCAACGGTAAATGGCATCAAACGGAGAAATACCACAGTACTACGGGTTCAAGAATTTTAACTAAAAAGTATTTGAAATAAGTCACCGTCACGGAATTTAATCATTTAAACCATAGACAATTCAAACCTAAATTGGTAGGTATTATTTTTATTTTCAAAATAAAAAAAATATATTTTAAAATAAAAATTAAAAAAAATGCAATAAAATTTTTCAGTTTCATAAAAATCATTACTTTTGTAGTTGAATTATATCAATTCGGATTAAAAAATTTTGTTAAATCTTTGATTTTTAAACATTTATAAAGTGGAATTCAATAAAAGAAATTTCGACAAGGACAACAACGATAAAGGATTTAGTCGTGATAGAAATCGTGACGACAAGGATAATCGGGGCGGCGGCGGCGGTTTTAGAGAACGCAATTTCAACCGTGACGATAGAGATAATCGTGGTGGCGGTTTCAACCGTGGCGGCAATGGTGGCGGTGGTTTTCGCAAAGAGTTCAATAGAGAAGAGCGTCCTTCCCGACCAATTCATGAGTTGGTTCATTCTGCAAAATTCCGTGCGGGAAAACGACGTACTTACTTTTTTGATGTTCGCAAAACAGAACATGGCGACCACTACATCACGGTTACGGAAAGTACACAACGCATAAATGGTGGTTATGACCGTCATAAAGTTTTTTTATACAAAGAAGATTTTAACCGTTTTGTACGGGAAATGACTGCTGTCGTTGAGCATATCAAAACTGATTTGCAGCCTGAATACGATTACGATGAATTCGAGCGTCGTCAATTGGAGTGGGAAGAGCAACGCCGTTTAGAAATTGAAAATGGTACTAATTTTCCTACTGAAAACGATGATCCTTCTCGTTTTGAAAATACTACGCAAGAAGATGGCGTTTTTGGTGAGCCAGAAGAAGAAAATAATGACGAAGAGGAAGCTGACGAAGCCGACGATGTTGAGCCTGTGGTCGTAACACCTGCGCCTGTGGTAGCGAAAAAGATTCCAGATCCGCCTCCTGCAATAGATTCAGAATCTGTTGAAGCGAGCAGAAGAAAAATTTTGGAAGAAGACGAAGATATGAGTTGGTAAGTGAAATGCAAAATCCCAAAACCACTTTCCAACATTTATAACATAAAAAAAACCTGCATCTGATATTCAAATGCAGGTTTTTTTTATGTTATTTGTCAGACTGTTAATATTTAAAAACTTAGATTCAAGTAATAAATAAAACCGCTTGTTATTTGTATCCGATATGTGAAAGAAACTTTTCAAAAAGGGATTTTGGCTTATCTTCTACAATCGTTTCGTTGGTATGTAGATAGCGGTTCAGGATTGCTACGGCAGCCTTATTTTTATTTTCTTTGGCAACAGCCATAGGTGCTTTATCCGTAAAAACTTCTTTGAGGTCTGGCAAAGCTCCATTTTGAAGTAAAAACTCCATAATCTCTAAATGATTGCGCTGAATACTCTCTATCAACGCGCTTGTAAGTGTTTCGGGATGCTGATAATTAGGGTCAATTCCATTCCGAATATGGTATTTTACCAATTCAATATCATTGACTTCAACACCACGAAACATATCTTTCCAATCTCCACCCATTTTTTTTAAATTAGCTTAATGACATTGCCCTAAATCCCTCCAAAGGAGGGACTTTCCAACGTAGCGTCATAGTTTTTACATTTTACTTATCAAGGTTTGAATCTCTCAAATGTATTTCCATTAAACTTAAATACGCCATTTTCTGGTGTGCCGAGCCACAAGTTGCCTTGTTTGTCTTTGTACATCGAAACTAAATTGACATTTTTATTATCTTCTTTGACTACATAATTTGTGATGTTTTTTCCGTCATATTTATAAACTCCTTGGGACCAAGTTGTTAGCCAAATATTTCCATTGTTATCTTCTACAATGTGCGAATAATAAACGTATTCATCGCCACCAAAAGTTGCTTTGTTTCCAATACCTACTGTTTTCTGATATTGAAGTCGGTCACTTTTAGTTGTTTTTTCAAAATCAAAAAGGTATTTGTGCCAAGTATTACAAAGCCAAAAGCTACCTTGTTTATCTTCAAAAATAGAGCGAATGCCAAACGTGCCGCCATTTGGAGCAATTGTCAAGTCGTATTCATACATCCACTTGACTGATTTTCCGTCAAAACGACAAGTACCAAAAACAGGCGTTCCAAACCACATTGCTCCCTTTCTGTCTTTATAAATACAATAAATTTCGTAAGGACTAAAAAAAGGATTTATTCCTTGTGCTGTGATTTCATCGTGCAAAAAGTGTTTTGGAAATTCTAAATTATAAAGGTTTGTTCCGTCGTAGCGATAAGGACCGTGTTGATTTCTTTTGCCCAATATGCTAAACCACAAATCGTTTTCTTCTAATTTCCAATCTTTGCTTTTGATTGCTTGCAAAGTCGTAATTTTTTTACCGTCAAATTTGTTGATACCACCGAAAGTTGAAATAAATATATTCCCAAATTTGTCTTCTTGAATTTGTCTTGTGGTGTCGTGAGCAAGTCCATCTTTTGTTGTAAAATTGATAATTTTGTTTCCGTCAAAGCGATACACGCCTTCTCCATTGCTACTAAACCAATAATTGTTTTTTGAATCTTGAAAAATATACCACAAACGATTGCTCAATTGTTGCACTGTGTCGCCAACTGTGCTTGTTTTATGCAGCTCCGTCTTTGGAGTATTTTGTCCTTTACAGGAAAAAATTGCCGTCAAAATACTGAAAAGTAAGACGATTTTTAAAATTGTTTTTTCCATTTTCTATCCATTCAAGTTATCTCTTGTGTTTTTTTGAACAGCAATAGCACCAAAAAGCCCCAATAAAAAAGCAAAAGCATAAAATCCTTTTTCACTTGGCAACATAACTGCGTTCCAAAGCCCAACGGTAAGCAAAAGAATTTAATGATTTACGAAAACGAATAAGCATAAAAATTCCAAAAAATATTTCAATTATTTTGGTTCTTTTAAAATTTTTGTGGACTAAGAAGACCTAAGTAAAACACGCAGTCTTAAATGCTCAAAATTAGGCATACCAAAAGAAATTCTCTTGACGT
>JAYWHK010000026.1:0-5079 GCA_043777755.1 Saprospiraceae bacterium | reverse complement strand
GCTAATTTTTTTGTCATACTCTGTATTCTCCGTTTCTCCGTGGTAAAAATAAAAAATCTTCAATTTTTTTAGACGCTAAACAGTTATATTTTTTTAATTCTTTTCATCATTTTAATTATCTTCATTTCTTACCCAGGATTCCAACCTACCAAAACGTCTGTAAAAGACATCTTATCTATTCTCTTTATTTTTTTCAGTGCAAAGTCTTGGAAATCAGCACTTTCTACAAGAACACTCGCCTTATAAGAAACAGCCTCTCCGTATTTTGGCAATATTTTATCTACTTTAAAGGATACTTTTGCTTTTTTGAGTTCCCAAATTTTCGCAGCACCACAATCTATTGTTTTTGGCGTATCATTGCAAAAATTCTGAAAATAAACGTAAGGATTACACGTTTCGACCAATTCCACCACTACAAAATCTTTTCCACTGACATCATCAAAAACTTGCCAATCGGTTTTGAAATTGATTTTTGTATAATCAAATCGGACAATCATCAAATAATTATCGTTGATAATTTGGGCAACTTGAAAGTCACCACAACCTTTACTATTGTTCAATAAATGTGGAATAATTACCGTTGGGCTTGGGTCAGTTGTTGTTTTTTTACAATTTTGAAAAAAAACAAGTGCAAAAAAAAGAAATAAAAATCGTATAAAAGCCTTCATCGTTAGAAATTTTCAACAAAGTTAATTATTTTTTATGAAAAAACAAATAATATGCGCTTGGAACAACTACCTTTGCGTGATTTATGACTTATTGACTTAGGACTATTTAATTATGCACAACCTTATCATTGACGTTGGCAACACACGGGCAAAATTGGCTCTTTTTCGAGAAAATATTTTTTTAGAAAAAAAAATTATACTCGAAGAAGACTTAACGTTTGTTTTTGTACAAGATTTTTTTCAAAAAAATAAGATTGAAAAAACGATTTTATCCGCTTCAGGAACAGTTTCGGAAGACGTTATTGCTTTTTTGCAACAACAAAAAAATGTTATTTTTCTTTCTGCCGAAACGCCAATTCCGATAAAAAACCTTTATGCAACTCCGCAAACTTTGGGTAAAGACCGTTTGGCAAGTGTCGTAGCAGCGAACTATCTTTTTCCTAATGAAAATTGCCTAACAATTGATTGCGGAACGTGTACAACCTATAACTTTATCAATGCAAAAGGCGAATTTTTAGGCGGAAATATTACACCTGGCGTGACGATGCGTTTTGAAGCGATGCACCATTTTACTGCCAAATTGCCCTTGGCTGAACGGGCTGAACAAAATGATTTGCTTTACGGAAACGATACAAAAACAGCTTTGCAAACAGGTGTTGAACTCGGCGCAACTTACGAAATGCAAGGTTTTATTGACGCTTACATACAACGTTTTGGAAAAATACAAACACTTTTAACAGGAGGAAATTCAGATTCCTTTGTAAAACAATTAAAAAATAAGATATTTGCAGATTCAAACCTTGTTTTGACTGGTTTGAATGTTATTTTGAATTATAATTAAATATGAAACACTACATTACAGGTATTTTTTTCCTTTTTACCGCTATTTTGAAAGCGCAAACAGGTGAACCAACTCCACCAAATGACAATTCTCCATTTTCACGTTTGGGACTTGGTGATTTGGTCAATCAGAATTTTGCAGCGAGCGCAGCGATGGGTAATCTTTCAGCAACTTTTCAAGATGCTTATCACCTTAACCTTCAAAATCCTGCGGCTTCGGCTTTTTTAAAATCAACTTCTTATGAGCTGGGACTCAATTATCGTCGTTCAACGATTGAAGATAAAGTGACAAGCGTAAAAACCAATCATGGTGCTATCAATTATTTGGCACTTGGTTTTCCTCTAAAAAATCAGGTGAATGAGCTTTTTGATAAAAGAAAAAAATCAACATACTCCCTTGGTATGCACTTTGGTTTAGTGCCTTTTAGCAACATCGCTTACAATGTCCAATCGACAAAAGTAGTTCCAAATGCTGGTAAAACAAGTTTTGCTTACACAGGAACTGGCGGTACATACAAGTTTTTTTGGGGCAATAGTATTGCATTCAAAAATGTTGCAGTTGGTCTTAATTTGGGCTATCTTTTTGGAAGAAGCAGAAGTGATAGAAGCATTGAGTTTAGCGATTTGCAATATTATTACCAAAATAGATTGATTGACAACACGACTTACCGTGGTTTTGTATGGAATATCGGAACGCAATACGTTTATGATTTCATGAAAACAGGTGAAAAAGGTAAAAAAGAACCTTCTGGCAAAAAACTTATCTTTGGAATCTACGGAAATAGCGCAACGAATTTCAATACAGTTGTCAATGGAATCTATACCCGTACCAATTATTCTTACATTTCAAATATAACGGGACCAGCAGTAGATACAATTCTCAAAGAGCGTACAGACGGCATTACGGGCAAAGGAAAATTACCAGCCGAAGTAAGTATGGGCGTTTGTTTTCAAAAGGGAACAAAGTTGCGTTTGGGCGTTAATTATACGTATGGAGCTTGGAATCAATACAAAAATGATGCAAAAAGCGAAACTTTGTCTAATACTTCTCGCATTGGTGCAGGTGTAGAATATACGCCTGAAGCAAACTCTTACAACAAATATACTCGTCGTATCAGCTACCGTTTTGGTGTGAACTCTTGGTCTGACCCACGAAGCCTAAACAATCAGCAAGTCAAAGGAACAAGTGCTTCAATAGGTTTTGGATTGCCATTGATTTTGCCACGCCAACAGATTTCCTTCTTGAATTTTGGATTTGAAATTGGCAAATTAGGAACAGATGCTTTAAAACAAAATTACTTCAAAACAACGCTTGGCTTGACATTTAATGACAACTCTTGGTTTTATAAGCGTAGATTTAATTAGATATTTGTAATTGATGCAATTTATTTGTTAAGTAGATATTGACAAAAATAAAATAATTCGTATCTTTGCATTAAATTTTGATAAATATAATTTTTTCTATATTCATATAGAAAACATAAAGAATGTTTTCATTTGGTTTTTTGGGGTTATATAGGGTGCTGACATTATTTGTCAGTGCCTTATTTTTTTATTAGCACCTTTTCCTTACCTTTGTGTCTTAATTATTCTTTTTAATGACAAAAAAAACATATTTTGTATCTGATCTACACTTAGGCGTAGGCGCACGAGTGAGCAGCATTGAGCGAGAGCGACAATTTGTCCGTTGGTTGGATATGGCTGCAAAAGATGCTGAAGCCATTTATTTGATTGGTGATATTTTTGAATTTTGGTTTGAATACTGCACGGTGATACCGAAAGGCTATGCTCGTTTCTTTGGAAAAATTGCAGAACTGCGTGATGATGGAGTTCCAATTTATTTTTTTACGGGCAACCACGATATTTGGATGTTCGATTATTTTGAAAAAGAATTTGGTATTCCAACCTATCGAAAACCAATTACGAAAACGATTCAAGGCAAAACATTTTTTATAGGTCACGGTGATGGACTTGGTCCTGATGATATTGGGTACAAATTGATGAAAAAAGTCTTCACAAATCCTTTGTGTCAGTGGCTTTTTGAACGCATTCATCCGAATTTTGGCATCCGTTTGGCAAACTATTGGTCGGGAAAAAGCCGTGAAGTCAAATACCTCAAACGCCGTGATTGGCTCGGTGCAAACAAAGAATGGTTAGTCGCATATTGTGAAAGAAAAATAACACAAAATACTGATATACAGTATTTTGTGTTTGGGCATCGCCATCTTCCTATTGATTTTACTTTAAAAAATAAAAGTACAAAATACATCAATACTGGCGATTGGCTTAATTATAATTCTTATGCTTTTTTTGATGGAGAAAAAATGCAAGTTGCCTTTTTTGAAACAGAAGCGGTATCGGTAGAATATGCTTACGAATGATGTACTACGTCAAATCGTAAGCGGAAAGAATATCATTTAAATCATGGTTAGAGATGTCACTTTGTTCACTTTTATCATAAATAGACAATAAAAAGACATTTTCATCTTGTACTTTTACACAAGTAATAACCCTTGCTCCGCCACTTTTACCTTTTGCCTTGGAAGCAATAGATAATCTAATTTTATAACAATCCACTGTAATCCTGTCGCCTTGTATAGGATTTTCAGCTAATGTGTCAATTAGTGCAGCTATCTCATTTTTCAGAGATTTATACTTTTTCAAAAGAGGCTTTGCCCTTTTGTCAAAATGAGGAGTAACAATTATATTATAAGCCATTCAACCACTCTTTAGCTGTTTGTAACTTTACTTTTCCTGATTGATGTAGCTCTACTTCGGACATAGCTATTTTCAAACCAGACAAAATAGCTTCCTTGCTATCTATCGGTTCTTCTTCTAAAATTGCAGCCTTTAACTCTTGGTAAAGGTTCATTTTATCCACAATAGGCAATTGTTTTACAATTGTAAAAAGTTGTTCTATGCTAATAGAACTTTGAATTGTCAATGCTTGCATAATATATATTTTTGCAAAAATACTAATTTCGATTGATAACACAAAAAAAATAAAAAAATTTGTTCTATAAAAAATAGCCGTTTTGAGAAATTTAAGGAATCAATACCTTGTCAAAATATTCCAATTTAGATTTGCCATATTTGAAATATCCCGAGTTGGCAAATTTTTGATTTGTTCCTTATCAAGTCTAAAACTGGCACTTGTATTGTCTTGTTCTATAATAGGAAGTCTATGAATATATCGACAATAAGGAAGAACCTCAGGGCTTTCTTCTAATATTTCATTCAATTTAACAATTTGACCAGCATGAAGTACAACATTATTAATGCGCAAAGTCTTTAGTCCTACGCAAGAAAATTCCACATCATACGTTCCTCCATCTGTATTGACACTGTAATCGCCATCAATACCCGTAGAAGTCGCCGCTTTTTTAACACGGTCTTTGAAAAGAATGACGCTTGCGCCAATGATGGTTTCCCCACTTTTGTCAGTTAGTACTCCTCTCAATGTTGCAAGCGATTGCGCTACAACAAGGTTTTTTCCAATAAAAAATAAAACAAATAGAATTAATTTTGCTTTCATAAATAAAAATTTTTTTGATTAAAAAATAGATTTTTT
>JAYWHK010000025.1:0-5097 GCA_043777755.1 Saprospiraceae bacterium | reverse complement strand
ACAGTCGGAGCGCAATACCACTGGGATGGAAATGGCGGCAAAGATTTGGGCTACCAAGAAATCAAAAAAATTGAAGAAGGTCGTTTTATAGGTATGGCTTGTGATATTTCAAAACCATTTGTAACCAAACCTACTTTTGACTATACCTTTTCAGAAACTCCCGAAGGCATCAAAGTTACGCAAGATTTCAAAGTAGATTCTCCATTGATGGACGCATTTTTCATGGGCTTATTTGGTGCGAAAGCAGGTATGGAAAAAATGAACCAAACTGGCTTAGATTTACTAAAGAAAGCAGTAGAAAACCAAAAAAACTAATAAATACAAATCAAAAATGTAATCCGACAGTGCATAGATAAGTACTTCGATTGAAATTTTAAACAGTACAAATTATTGTAAATCAATAAGTTAAAAGGCTAACAACTTGCTACTTATTGAGTTAAGACCATTGGTGTGTGAAAACCAATCCAGCCTGTACCACCCTGAGTGGTTCGGCTGGATTTTTTAGTACTACAACAGCACAAAATCTATCCTGCAAAACACTTCAAAAGATACGTAAAAAAAATTTCAAAAAAAATTCTCATCCTCGGTAACCTTTCTATTTTACCTAACATACACTTTCATATCAATATTTTTTAAACCAAAATTTTTAAATTTACTATTATGAAAAAAACACGTTTCAACCTTGCATTGGCGATTACGCTTATTTCTTTTCTTACTTTTCAAAGTTGTAAAAAAGAAGATGTTACACCTGTAACGCAAACCATTACACTCAAAACAAACATCACAACAGCCCAAACGCTCAAAGATTTAGGGACAGGCATTGACTACATCGTGGAAGGCGAACTCGACATCAAAGCCGTAACATTGACCATCGAACCTGGCGTAACCATTCAGTTTTCTCAAAATTCGAGCCTTCGTGCAATTGATTTTGGCGCAATAAAAGCCAACGGAACTTCTGCAAAACCTATCCTTTTTACTGGTACACAAAATACCAAAGGCTTTTGGAAAGGACTTATTTTTGAAAGCACCAACAACACTGACAATCAACTCGAATATTGTACTATTGAATATGCAGGAAATGCTTCGGCTTATTCCACTACCATCAAAGGTGCGGTGTTGGCTGGTAATTTTTTCAGCAAACCTGTTTTGTTGAGCATGAAAAATGTTACACTTCAAAACAATGCCAACAATGCGCTTTACATTGACGACCAAGCTGTACTTTCCGCTTTGGACAATTGCACTTTTAAAGGCAACGACACTGCCATTAAGGCAATGGAAGAAGGCGTAAATTCTATTGACAATGACAATATTTTCACTGGAAACACCAACGATTTGGTAGATTGGGCGGTCTATGGCGGCGGTAGTATTGCTACAAACACAAGCGTTCGTTCGTTGGCAATTCCTTACCGTTTTACGAGCGATGTTTTGACTGTTGAAAAAGGCGCAACATTGACCATCTCGGCTGGAACAAAGTTACAGATGTCACAAAACAGTCTGTTTTCTGCTTATAATGGTGGCATTATCAACATGGAAGGCACATCTGCACAACCTATCTCTTTTGATGGCGTACAAAAAACAAGAGGTTTTTGGAAAGGTATTATCTCTTATGGTTCGGGGTCTTCGATTGCGATGAAATACGTCAATGTCAATGATGGTGGAGATATTTTGTCAGGGGCAAATGCCATGATTGGGCAATTTGGAACGGGCAGCGCAATGAACGTCAGCAACTGCAAAATGGCTAATTTCTCAAAATATGGCTTATCTTACAACTCAAAAGCGACTTTTAACGCTGATATTGCTACCTCAAATACGTGTGATGGCGGCGGAACTGGTTGTATTTTAAAATTGTAATACTTGTCCAATAATTTTCCCAATACCCGTTGGGCTTTAAAACCCAACGGGTATAAAATAAACCATTTCCAAATGAAAACGAATATCAAAAATACCTTACTGATATTGTCATTGTTATTCGTATCCTTGATGGCAATGGCTCAAAATCCTAATTTTTCATTGGGAAACGACACGACACTTTGCGAAGGCGATTTACTGCTGATTAATCTCATTGACCTCAATGCACAAACCTATACTTGGCAAGATGGCTCAACAAATCCTTTTTATGTCATTCAAAAAGAAGGAAAATATAGCGTAAGCGCAACAATACAAAATACGACTTATACAAAATCCATTACTGTAAAGTACGCTAAATACCCTACGCTCGAACTCGGAAACGACACGACAACTTGTAATTTTTTACCCATTACACTTAACCTCAAAAATCCTTATGCAACTTACGTTTGGCATGACGGATTGCGTTCACAACAACGTACTATCACAGAAAAAGGCATTTATTGGGCAAAGGTTTCTTACGCTCATTGTAGCGTTTCTGATACCATAAACGTCACAGAAAAGGAATGTAATCCTTTTCAATTTTATGCGCCCAATGTTTTTTCTCCAAACAGTGATGACGTAAACGATACGTGGCAAATTTCATTTGCAAAAGACTATGAAATAAAATCTTTTTTACTACAAATTTTTGACCGATTTGGAAACCAATTATTTGATACACAAGACATTACGCAGCATTGGAACGGGTTGTACAACTCCGAACCACTGCAACAAAACACCTATATTTATCGCCTTTCTATCACTTATCTGAACCCTTATACACAAAAAGAAAAAAGCCTAAATACAGGCGGTGATATTTTTTTGATAAGATAAAAATAAAATAAATAGTATCATAGAAAGTAAAATCTAATTATACTGTATCTTAAATAATCGAAAGTTTGCCGCTTGTGACCGACCTTAGCGCAATTCCGATTTTTGGTTCTGAAAATAGCGTGCCGTAGGCAAAAAAAGACTTTTGGGCTGCTGTTTGAGCGCAGCGAGTTTCAGAACAAAAGTCTTTTTTTAGCATTTTTAGCACCAAAAATCGTGGAATTGCGCTACAGTCTTGATTTTTTTGGTTACTTTTTTTATCAAGAAAAAAAGTGACGACATAACGGTAAAACCTCTGTTTAAAAAATCATAAGTACTTAGTACACAGTGTAATAAATTCCAATAATTAAAATAACTGCCTGTTTTACACCTTCATTTGGAGAGGTTAGAATGGGCTAAATTTTCACAAATGAAAAAATTACTTCTATTACTCATCACATTCGTTACTTTTGCAACGATGCTTTCGGCACAAACCTTTCCTTCAAAAAACATCAATTATCAAGCTGTTGTGCGAGATAATGCTGGTTTGGTCATTGCCAATCAGTTTGTATCTTTTCGTTTTGGAATTTTTCAAGACACTTTACCTTTGACGATACAACCAACTTACCAAGAAATCCATGTTGCAAAAACCAATCAATTTGGTATGGTCAATTTGTTAATTGGAAAAGGTGCAGCTACCAAAGGTATTTTTGATACTTTAAAATGGACGAGTAAATACCGCTATATTTCCATAGAACTTGATCCTGCTGGTGGCACTACTTTCAAAAAAATGGGCTACACGCAATTACAATCTGTTCCTTACGCACAAGTTGCGCTTGATGCCATCAATAAACCTACCTTGGGCGAATTGACCAATGTCAATACAAGTGGCGCAACAGCTGGTCAAGTTTTGAAATTCAACGGTACAAACTGGACAGCCGCCACAGATGCAACATCTGGCGCAGGTGGTGGTTCTGACAATCAAACTTTAAGTCTAACAGGAAATCAACTGAGCATTTCCAACGGAAATTCTGTAACGCTTCCGACAGGTACGACCTACTCCGCAGGGACTGGTATAAATATTACTGGCGCAACGATTTCTAACACTGGCGATACCAATGCGGCAGATGATTTGACCACAAGCAGCAGTGCATCAGGCGATGTTTTAGGCAATTTTAATGATTTGAAAGTTGTAAAAATATATAATTTTCCAGTAAAACCTAATGTGCCATCACTCAACGATGTTTTGAAATGGGATGGAACAGCTTGGAAACCTTCAACTGACGCAACTGGTAGCGGTGGCGGTAGTACTTTGAATGGTAGCGGAACGACAGGCAACTTGGCTCGTTGGACAACACCAAATACGCTTGGCGATGCTGCTATTCAACAAGATCTTGAAAGTAATTTGGGCGTAAATGTCATTCCTCAAACGGCTTATAAAATGAGGATAAAATCAAACACTGTTTCTCAATTTCCTTTACAAATCTTAGGAAATAACGTGCCAGGCGCAGGAATTGATTTCGCCTTGAATGATGCTACAACCAATGCAGAAATTAAGGTACAATCTGCCGTTACAAATTTCAGAACAACAAGCGATAAATTAGCATTAAATGCTCGTTCTGCTTCCGCTTTGCCATTAATGGCAGATCATTTACAAATTCGCAACAACGGAAGCGTCACAATGGGACTTTTTGACCCAATGTCTTCCAGCGATTTGCTTTCCGTACGTGGAAATATTGGTATCAAAGATGGTTCTTACAATTTTTACAACAATAGCAATGTTGCAACAGCTGATATTTCATGTATTGAACCTACCAACAAATTGCATATCCATAGCATTGCTTCTGGTGCAGGAATAGAAGTGATTAGTACAGGCGGTAAAATAGAATTGGCAACAAACGGTATCGGCGGTGCAACAAGCGAAATGGTCGTCGAAAACGGAAAAGTTACTGTTGGTGTCACTGGCGCAGCAACGCAACCCAAACTCGAAGTAAATGGTCAGGTAAAAATCAATGGCGGTACACCTGGCGCAGGAAAAGTTTTGACTTCTGACGCTACGGGTTTGGCAACTTGGCAAATACCTACGGCAGGTGGTAGCAGCCAATGGACAACAAGCGGAACAAATATTTACAACAATAATATTGGTAGCACAATGATTGGAACTTCTACTCCAAGCGTAGCGGCAAACAAACTCTATGTTTTGGCTTCGGGAACAGATGGAATTAGAAGTGTAAGCGATGCAGGTTGTGCGGTTTGCGCTCAAAATACGAATGGATCGGCAGTTAGTGGGACAACAGATGGTGTTGGTTCTGGTGGTTACTTTTCTTCTGGAACTGGACACGCCTTGATCACTGGAACTGGAAATGTAGGGATAGGAACTTTTTCTCCTACACAAAAATTAGA
>JAYWHK010000024.1:0-14537 GCA_043777755.1 Saprospiraceae bacterium | reverse complement strand
ATGGACGGCTACTGATGGGAACAACAATACAGGTACATTATCTCAAACAATTACAGTTGCGCCCGATACAACACCTCCAAGTATTTTACCAACGGCTACTGATTTGCTTATTGATTGTGACCCTGCAACAGCAACAGGTTTGGTCAGCGCATGGATGACAAGTCATGGTGGTGCTTCTGCAACTGATTGTAACACAGTTACTTGGATGAATACGCCAACAACGCCATTGCCAATGCCTGGCTGTGTTGGTTCGGCAGGAGCTTTGGAAGTAACTTTTACCGCAAAAGATGCTTGTAATAATATTTCTACTACAAAAGCAAAAATTATTTCAAATGATAATTTTCCGCCTGTAGTTTCTCAGCAAGCACAAAATAAAGTTATCGCTTGTACGGATTATAGCGTAGATTTGGACAATTGGTTGGATAATAAAGGTAACGCAACAGTTACTGATGCTTGTGCCGGTTCTAATCTTACGACAAAATATATTTTAAATGGTGTTGTAAAAACAAAAGCCCAAGTAGTTTCGGCGTTTAATGATTCATTGGCACTGGCTTGTCAGGCAAATGTTGTCATTGGTGGTACAATATATAATAAGATAAAAGGTAAAATGAAAGTAACCTTTTCTTTTTTAGACAATTGTCAAAATGAATCAACAGCAACAACAGCAACTTTTGCTGTAACTGACAATCTCGCACCTGTATTCACAACAGCACCTGCGACCAAAACAATAGAATGTGATACAGCAAACAACATTGCTGGTTCTTTCACCGCTTGGTACAATGCTCATGCTGGCGCAGTTGCAACGGACGAATGTTCTGTAACGGTGACTTATCGTGCAGTACCAACCTTGGCGCACGCTTTGGATTCTTTGGCAAAATCACAATCGCTTTCTTGTGGAAATACGGCGACGGTGAATGTTAAGTTTTTTGCAAAAGACGAATGTGACAATGAAACAGCCGCTGCAAATGCTTCTTTTTTAGTGAAAGATACAAAAGCTCCAATTTTTACAACAGCACCAGCTTCTACAACAGTGAATTGTACAGCGTCTTTGTTTCCGCCTTCTTTGAATACAAACAATGCGAGTTTGCAAAATTTTATCAATACACGTGCAGGCGGTGTTGCGCAAGACAAATGCAGCAATATCACTTGGAGTTTTACTTGGAAAGATAAATTAAACAACGCTGGAATAAATACCTATCCGCAAGTTCCGAGTAGTGGAGCTGGCTATCCGCCTTGTGATTGGTTTGTTGATGTAAAATTCAAAGTAAAAGACGAATGTAACAATACAGATTCTACTACGGTGCGTTTTGCTGTAAAAGACCAAACTCCGCCAGTTCTGACCAATACACAGCCAGATGTAACAGTGACTTGTACAACAATTCCTGGGATTTTTGATGATTTCCCAGGTGCAACTGACAATTGTAGTTCTTCAATAGTAAATTTATTTGACAATATTTCTAATCAAAACAACAATTGTAGTGGTGTATATAAAATTACCAGAACTTGGATCGCCGCTGATGCTTGTGGCAATAAATCAACTTACACAAGAGTAATCACCGTTATTGACAATCAAACGCCTATTATTGCTGGTGTTCCTGCTGACATTACAGTGAATTGTGATGCCGTGCCTCCGATTCCAAAAGTAGTGATGACCGATGGTTGCGACCCTAAACCAGATTCGGTTTTTACAAGTACAACGACAAAAGGAACTGATGCCAAATTGTGTAATTTTTACAATTATGAAATCACTCGAAAATGGACTTCTACGGACAAATGTGGCAATTCTACTTCAAAATCTTATAAAATTACAGTAAAAGACGATACTGCGCCTACGTTCACTGTGCCAGCGGATTTGACGATTGAATGTTTCCAAGCCAATACATCTTCCGTGACGGGTCGCCCGACTTTGGTTATTGACAATTGTGATGTTTTGCCAAAAATAGACAGCAGTGATGTGGTCTCAGCTGGTTCGTGCAACGGAAAAAATACCTACACCAGAACGTGGAAAGTCAGCGATGCTTGTAACAATAGTTTGACAAAAAATCAAACAATTGTTACGAATGATACTCGAAAACCTTTTGTTACCAATGCGCCAGCAGATGTAACGCTCGAATGTGGAACAGCTCTTCCAGTTGTCCCGACTTTGATTGTAAAAGACAGTTGCGACAGCAATCCAACTATTGTTTATTTACAATCAACTGCGCCAGCGGCTTGTGCTGGAATGGCTGCTTTCAAACGAGAATGGACAGTTACAGACAATTGTGGTAATATTGCTAAAAAAACACAAAATATTGTTTATTCAGATACAAAAAAGCCTACGATTGTCCTTTGTCCAAGTGACATGACGATGAACAATACACTTGGCAATTGTGATGCAACAGTTGCTTTAAAAGCTCCTGTGGTTACAGACGATTGTGGTGCAGTAAGCACGCCTTATACGCAATCTTTGTCAAATGCAATCGCATCAAGTGACCCTGGGAATCCTGATGTAATCATAGAGCCTATATTATTTAGTTTTCCTGTTCCTTTGAACGCAACAACTTCTGCTGCAAATCCAACATTAGAAATTAAACTAAACAATGTTGATGCAGAAGCGACAACAGAATATTTTAATATTATTGGGGAAAATAATACATTTTTAGGCAAAACAAGTACGACTTCAACCCAATGTGGTAGCGGTACAAGTAATGTTGTCCTTTCTGCTAGCCAACTCAATGCTTGGGGACAAGATGGAACAGTTACGATTAATTTAGTTCCTTTTGTGCCAACAACAGATCCTCCTGCATACAGCATCAACGATATTTGTACGAACAGTACTGTTGTGGCAAAACTTGATTTTACAGCAATTTCAAACAGTGCGCTGACTTATCAATACAGCATAAATAATGGTGCAAAAGTAAGTGTTGCGCCAATTGCGAGTGTTACAAGAGTTCTTCCTGTTGGTTCACATACTGTAAAATATTTTGTAAAAGACTGTAACAACAATATTGATTCTTGTCAATATAAAGTAAGTATTTTTGACAAAGAAGCACCTAAAATGACTGCTCCTGCTGACCAAACACATACTATTGTAGGAACGGATTGTACAGTGACAAAAATAATTCCTGCACCAACTGCCATTTCTGACAATTGTGGTTTTGGAATAGGTTACACGCAAAACCAACCAACTGTTTTAGGCGATGCGTTTTTGACTTTTAATTATAATCCTAATTTATTGACTTATTTTGCCAATGATAAAACATTTGTTTTTACTGGCGTAACGCCAAATGCCGTTAGTGGAAGTGCGGTTTTGTCTGTAAAATTGAAGGCAGATAGTGACGCTTCTGGCGAGCATTATACTTTTTTAGGTGAAGACAATATGCCTTTGGGTACAACCAATTTTGGGGATTGTTCTTTTGTTGGAACAAATAATTTTTCTATCACAACTTCCCAGCTCAATACTTGGGCAGCTGATGGACAAATTGTGATTAAGGCGATTTCTAATGTTTCGTTTCCGATTTCACAAGCAGGAACAGACCCTGGTATTAATCCTTGTACAGGAGGAGGTACGCCTGTAACAGCAAATGGACAAAACGATGGCGTTAGTTACATGACAGCGACATTGAGTTATCGTCAAGCAAATCCTACTTATTCGACAAGTGGAGCGACAAATACAGCACCAACGCCATTGTATCAGCCTAATGTTGTGCCGCAAGTAACGTTTAATACGGGTGTCACAACTGTTTTTTATGACTTAAAAGATGCTGCGGGCAATCAAAAAACAGTTGCTTATACAGTAACAGTAAGTGACGTAACACCACCAATTGCAAAGTGTAAGAGTACTGTTTTGGAGGTTAATCCAACTGCTGCTGGGCCATTGACTCTGGCATTGGGCGCAACTTCTATTGACAATGGAAGTTCTGACAATTGTGGTATTCAGTCTATTACAGTATCTCCAAACGTGTTTAATTGTGGTGATTTGAATTTCACAAGAACCGTTACATTGACAGTAAAAGATTTTGCCAACAATACAAGTACTTGTACGGCTGATGTTTTCGTACAAGTTGCAAAAGTAAAATTAAATTATTCTCTTGGAATTTGTGGTAATGATACTCTAAAATTATTTGCTATTCCGCCAGGTGTGAACAACAATATTGTCTATAATTACTTATGGACGGGTCCTAATAATTTTTCTTCAAATTTGCAAAACCCTTACATTCCAAATGTCAATTCGACAAATGGAGGTACTTACAAATTGAGTGTAAATACGTTGGTTGCCAATTGTAATGTCGGAACAGATGAAACAATTGAAATTCCGATTGACAATCAGCCTAATACACCAACCATCACTTCTCCGAATACAAAACCTTGTACAAATGGCGAATTGGTGTTGAATACAGCGGCTTATACAGGTAAAAAAGTAAAATATTCTTGGTACAAAGGCATTGCGCCAACGGGCATTTTGATAGATACGACAACAGTTCCGTCGTATTCTATTTTGAATCCGACAGTAGGTCTTGCGAGATATTATGTTGTCGTAAAAGTAGATGGCTGTACGTCAAACGCTTCCGCTTCTATTACTGCAAATCCTGAAAATCCACCCGTAGCGGCTTTGACCAATCCTACCATTATCGAAATTTGTGAAGGAGAAAATATTACCTTAGGAACAACATCTGTTGGTGCTGGCTATAAATATCAGTGGAGTGGACCGAATGGTTTTGAATCAAAAACACAGTTTCCAATGGTTATTGTTGGCGCAAAACCTATCAATAGCGGTCTTTATACTTTGATTGTTAGCAGTGCAAATGGCTGCGAATCGGCTCCCGTAAGCACAACAGTCAATGTGAAAGCGAAGCCTAAGACACCTCAAATCATTGCAAATGGTTTGGATTGTGTAGGTAGTAACATCAGTTTGGTTTCTGATGTTACGGGAGTGAGTTCTTATCATTGGATAAAACCAGATTTGGTAACGGAGCAAGTGACGACAAACAATACTTTGACTATCAACGATTTAGATATTAATTCAAAAGGGAAATGGAAATTGTATGTAAAAAACAATGGTTGTAATTCTGATTTGTCAAATATTATTGACTTGAAAGTAAATGCAAAACCAAACATAATTGCTGATTATCAAAATCCAGCTTGTGAAGGTGCATTGTTACAACTAAACGGTGTCGCACCAACGAACAGCAGTTTTTCTTGGTCGGGACCCAATAATTTTTCTTCAAATTTACAAAATCCTACCTTGCCAGCCGTGGCTGGTTCTTATATTTTGGTGGGAATTGACCAAAATGGTTGTAGTAATTTTGACGATGCCATTGTAGATTTGAAACCAAAACCAGAGATAACAGCGATTTCGAGCAATGCGCCAGTTTGTTCTTCGGGAACTTTGGACGTGAAATTAACGCCAACAGTTTTCCCTTTTGACAATACACACGCATACCAATGGACGGGACCAAATCAGACCAATTCAACGAATCAGGTTTTGACTCTGCCCAATGCAACAGCAGCACAAAACGGCACTTATATTCTGCAAGTTATCAGTCAATTTGGTTGTAAATCTATGCCAAAAAGTTTTGTTGTGGATATGAGAAATACACCTGTTACACCTGTAATTAAAGGTGATATTGCGCAAAAAAATTGTGTTGGCGATAATATTTTATTGGAATTAACAAATACAAATGATTACGTAGGAACAGCGATTTCTTACAAATGGAATACGCCACAAGGTTTTATTTCGACACCACAACCAACGTTGAGTATTCCTTCGGCAGCTGGAATAAATACAGGCAACTATTCATTGACAGTGATTGTAGATGGTTGTGAATCAGGGATTTCTGGCTTCAAAAAAATCGAAGTCTATCCAATTCCTGACACACCTGTTGTAACAGTGAATACAGCACTTTGCGAAGGTGAAACTTTGATTCTATTTACACCACTGATTGCTAACACGACTTACGAATGGATTGGACCAGGCGGTTTTACAGCAAGTGTTCACAATCCAGTGATTCCTAATGTCAAAAAAGACCAAGCGCAAGGTTTTTACAAAGTTAGAATAATTACAAATGGTTGTACATCTGCTTTTTCAGAAAGCAAATATGTACAAGTCAATGAAAAACCTGCATTGCCAATTGTAAAAAATAGCGGGCCAGTTTGTTTGAGTACGCCAAATGCCAATTTGACATTGAGTATTGAGCCAAGTACTGCCATTCCAGGCGCAACTTATACATGGTACCATGCCAATACCAATACAGTTTTGAATACAGCGACGGCTTCTTTGAACTTTAATATCACTAATTTTAACAATTATACAGAAGGAGTACAAGAGTTTTATGCCATCACGACATTCAATGGTTGCAATTCAAAACAATCTATTCCGACGGCTGTCAATATGGATAAAATTCCAATTGACCAAGCATTTGCTGGTGACGACCTTCAAGTATGCGACAAGGAAAGTGTTAGTTTGAATGCTCAAAATCCGCCAACTGCAAAAGGTGTTTGGGAACAAACACAAGGTTCATCGTTGGTCATTGTCGATCCGAACTTATTTAATACAAAAATTAGCAGTTTGGTCGCTGGTCAAAACTATACTTTACAATGGAAATTATCAAAAGGTGCTTGTAAGAATTATTCTTTTGATGAAGTAAAAATATTTGTAAATGATACTTCTGTAAAAGCTGAAGCTGGTGATTCTATCCAAGTATGTGCCAAAACCCAAACAACACTTAGCGCAAAAGCCTTGCCTTTGGGAACAACAGGCGTTTGGACACAGCCTTCTACCCAAATCGGTGTAAATATTTTGAATCCGACGGCATTGACACCAACTGTAACAGGTTTGAGTTCTGGTAATATGTATGTTTTCAAGTGGACGATTTCCAATGCAGCTTGTAAAGATTATTCTTCTGACGAAGTATATGTATTTGTAGATGAACCTAAAGGAGCAGCTTTTGCTGGCAAGGATTTCAAATCTTGTGGCGGAACAGAAGTGAAATTGAACGCTTCGGCAGTCAATGGTGCGCTTGGAAAATGGACATCGCTTACATCAGGTGTACAGGTAGCTTCGCCAAACGACCCTAAGTCAAGTGTGAAAAATCCTACTATTGGCGTGAATAAATTTGTTTGGACAATCAGTACCAGTACTTGTGGTGCGTATTCAAAAGATACAGTTTTGGTAACATTTGAAAGTGCTGTTTCAGCTGTTTCTGACAATATTATTGTTCCTTACGCTGGCGAAGTAACTTTTAATCCTACGACGAATGACATCATTCCGCCAAGTGGATTCACTTTTGCTATTACAAAACAACCGAAACACGGTAAAATAACAGTTGCGAGCGATTACAAAATTAATTACCAAGCTGAAAATGCTTATGCTGGTTTTGATGAAATGGAATACGAAATTTGCAACGCTGTTTGTCCTGATATTTGTTCTACGACAAAAATTGCCATTAAAATCAATGGTGGTGATGATTGTACGATTCCAACCATCATTACACCAAACGACGACCAAATCAATGACCGTTGGGAAATTCCATGTTTGGTAGGAACTGATTTTCCTGGAAACAGTGTGACGATTTACAACCAATGGGGCGATGTTGTTTTCTTTACAAACAATTATGCCAACGATTGGCAAGGAACGTACAACGGGCAACCGCTGCCAGCTGCAACTTATTTTTATAAAGTAGCTTTTGGTACAGACATTAAAAGTGGATTCTTAATCATTGAAAGATAAAATAATAATTATGAAAAAAATATTTTTTTTATTCCTATTGCATTTTTTGACTTTTGGTGCGACGGCACAACAAGAGCAACAATATACACAGTTCATGTACAACAAGTTAGCTTATAATCCAGCGTATGCAGGAAGCAACATGGCAGCTTGTTTTACAGCATTGCACCGCAGTCAGTGGATTGGATTAGATGGTGCGCCAAAAGCGCAATTGGTATCTTTTAATACACCCATGCTCAACGGTAGAGTAGGTGTTGGTGGGAATATCGCCCATCAGTCTATAGGGATAGATTCTCGGATTACGGCTGATGCAGCTTACGCCTATCGTTTTCCAGTAGCACATGGTTTTTTAGGTGTTGGTATTCAAGCGTCTATTCGATATAGAAGTATTAATTTTAGTGACCAGCGTTTGATTTCTACCGTTCCATTGAGCCAAGACGATGCCATTGAGCAAGGTTTGCAAAGCAAAATAGTTCCGAACTTTGGGGCAGGTGTTTACTACAATACTGAAAAATTCTTTTTAGGCATTTCAATTCCTCGATTGGTGCGCAATCGGATTGGTTTTTTAGAAGTCAATGGCATTACAGCTCGAGAAGAGTCGCATATTTACGCTATGGGCGGTTTTATTATTCCAATTAGTAGCAATTTGAAAATGCAACCACAAGCATTGATAAAATTTGCGCCACGTTCTCCTTTTGATTTTGAAGGAAATCTTAGTTTTATGTATTTGGATAAGTATTCGTTGGGTGCAAGCTATCGTGTAGGCAATTATGCCAATAAAAACTTAGGAGAATCGGTTGATTTTTTGGTTGGCTTACAGGCAACAGAAAAATTAATGTTTGGATTTGCCTACGATTATTCTCTTTCTCCTATTAGAAATAAAAATAGTGGAAGTATAGAAGTCATGTTGCGTTATTGTATGCGAAAAGCCGAAGGTGAGAATTTTGTCAATCCAAGATTTTTTTAGAAAATAAATAAATAAAAAAGTGGCTGTTTCATTGAGTTGAAACAGCCACTTTTATTTCGGCTATTACTGATAATCAATTTGTGAAATTCTAACACGAATTTACACAAATTAATACACAAATTAATACACAAATTACGCTAAAATTTGTGAAATTCGTGTTTAAATTTCTCTAATTTGCTCTGCCTTCGGCAGAACTTTACAGCCTTGAAGCCCTAAATGGAGCTGACTCAATATAAATACAAAATTCGTATTTTATCCAAGTAAAAGAACTTTTTTTAGCTAAAAACAACAAAAAATTAAGCGATTCAAAACCCTGCTCCCTTTCATGCCTTTGGCTTGATGGCGCACTGCGCTCACAGGGTTGGGGCTTCTATCGCCAATTGTTCCAATCCTGCCTAAAAAGGACGTGGGTCTAAAATTTATACTTTGGGAGAGTACACAAGTACCCAGACCTGTTCCAATCCTGCCTAAAAAGGACGTGGGTCTAAAATGTTAAGTGCTCCAAATCCAAATGTCGCATCATCGACGTTCCAATCCTGCCTAAAAAGGACGTGGGTCTAAAATCGGCACAGAACTCAATACAGGTGCAATCCTGGGTGGTTCCAATCCTGCCTAAAAAGGACGTGGGTCTAAAATTATCTATTCATCGTTAAAAATCCTGCAGGATATGAGTTCCAATCCTGCCTAAAAAGGACGTGGGTCTAAAATCAAAAAATTTCAAATATGAAAAATTTTTTTAAGGGTTCCAATCCTGCCTAAAAAGGACGTGGGTCTAAAATGTTAATTTTTTAAGATGGTAATTTTGATTTTGTTTTGTTCCAATCCTGCCTAAAAAGGACGTGGGTCTAAAATGATATTATGTCTTGCAGGCATAGTCACTGGGTGGCTGGTTCCAATCCTGCCTAAAAAGGACGTGGGTCTAAAATTTGAAAATAAAAACGCCCAATGCTTTAAATTTTCAAGTTCCAATCCTGCCTAAAAAGGACGTGGGTCTAAAATTGCACCACTTGATTTTGGAGCAATGCTCTCTACACGTTCCAATCCTGCCTAAAAAGGACGTGGGTCTAAAATAAAATTAAATTTTTCAGTCATGACAAAAAATAATTGTTCCAATCCTGCCTAAAAAGGACGTGGGTCTAAAATGGCATCCACTGGGAATGTCTGGTGCAAGAATTATCATGTTCCAATCCTGCCTAAAAAGGACGTGGGTCTAAAATCAGCGCAACTTTCAACAATATCATTATTTCTATCTCGTTCCAATCCTGCCTAAAAAGGACGTGGGTCTAAAATGATCTATCGCAAAAGCGTGAACGTGGGGAACTGAAAGTTCCAATCCTGCCTAAAAAGGACGTGGGTCTAAAATAAAACAACGACTTCTTTTTCAATTTTATAACCATATTGTTCCAATCCTGCCTAAAAAGGACGTGGGTCTAAAATTTTATTATTATGAAAGTAGTAACGCACGCAGTCCACGTTCCAATCCTGCCTAAAAAGGACGTGGGTCTAAAATGATAACGAGGAATATAAACCTTGCCAGCTGCATTAGTTCCAATCCTGCCTAAAAAGGACGTGGGTCTAAAATAGCATAAATGCGTCTAATCAATTGACTAAAAAACACTTATACTAAAATTAATGAAGCAAAGATAGGTATTATTTTGTTAATAAATACTTAAATATTGAATAAATTTAGTTAAAATTCGGTTAAAATACATCTATTTTGAGTAGTATAAAAAGGAGTGAAGCAAGAAAATGATGCTGATAATCAACTATTTATGATAAAAATACATTGTTGTATAATAAAAATATATAATAATATGAGCCTATTGATTTTTTGGAAGAAAGAGTTTTACAACAATAAATCTTCAATAGGAATATACAAACGACTTACATCTTTGGCAATTCGAGAAGCACCTACTGAATATTTAGCATAATTTGTTAGTTGGTCAGAGGTCAATAGAATAAGTTTTAGAGAATTTCCGTGTTTATCAACTTGGTCTGTCATCGTTTTTTCTTCAAATTGCTTATCTCGACCATCTATGATTATCAATTTGTACGTATTGATAGTTGAACCCAACTGCTCAAATTCAGCAAAAGATTTGTATCTACTACCTGATGGTAAAAAGCGAGAGTATGACGAAATTCTAATCAAAGCGATACAGCAGTTTTTCTTGTATAAAATTCACTTTAATATTTCCTTTGTTTGGGCGGGAGTTAAAATATTCACCTTGTAATGCTTTAGTATCTGGAAAATAAACCAATACCGATACGCCTTGATGACTCTCACTTTTAGTGTCTAAGAAGTTAGCATTATTCTCATAAACAAAGTAGATTTTGTAAGAACCATTAGCTTGTTTTATAATTTCTCCGCTTCGCATTTCGCCTGAAGAACTATCTGTATTAGTACCTTTTACTCGAAAAAAAGCATTAATGCTAATTGTTGAAGCATTTTGCTTGATTTCATAGACACAATCTAACAAAGTACTTACTCCTTGAGCATCTTTAAAACTAGATTCTGCTGTGCCTTTATATCTCCCATTAAGATTTGGCAGGTCAATAAGCCAATTCATAAACGGCATTTTCCAAAGCGAAGTATTAATCCATGCTAATAACGCACCTACTAAAAACGTAGGAGAAAGCACATTAATATGTTCCTTAATAGACTCCAAAGTTGGTATAAGGTAAACTGGAATTAAAGGCGCAATTATTTTACCTAACTCATTGCTAATCAATGTAAAAACAATGAAAGAAACAAAAATCAAAACAATCAGTTTGCCCGAATCGTAATGCTTAAAATTAATACTCATATTTTTTCGATTTTTACCCAACCAAATGGCAAATGACCAATTTTTGTTACGGTACGTGTTATCGGATAGGGGCTTTGTAAGCCAAAAATAGTTCCATAATGAAGATATACTTCACGAAGTTGTTCTTCGTTGATACCTTTAAAATTGAACAAAGCTAAGACTAAAACATTATCAAAAAAAGTTTTTGAAGCACCAATTCGCAAAAAATATTCCCCTTGACTCATTTTTTCATCAAGTTGCTCATAAAACTCTTGTAGTTGTTTTATTTCATTATCAAATGTTTTAGTTTTTGACCTCCTACATTCTTTTATTTCATGCACTACAACTGCTTTTGTAAAATGCGCTAATTGTTCTAATAAAATGATGCTACTATTTTCAGCCAAATAACTAAGATGACTACCTTGAAAAGTTTGGCGAGTATTGACCAATACTTCAAATGAAGTTTGAGTATTAGGTAAAATCGCTTCAGCCGCTAAGGGTATTTCATTGTCTTGATTACTCAATGTAGGGTCAAAACGACGAATCCTAGCCGCAGCATAAATTCCAATTGCTGTATTTTCAAAAGGTGCTGAATCACGCACAATAAAATCTCTACTAAAAAGATTTGGATTGTCTTTTATATTTCCAAAAAGCTTTGCTTCATTGAAAACTACTCGTTTTAGTGATTTTAAATCTTCTTCTAACTCTTTATTCAAACCTAAATACTTTTTCCAATCAGGATGTTTTTTGTCAATTCCATCTTTACGATAGGAAGCCCATTCTGAATATGCTTTTAACTTGCTGAATTTCAATACATTATCACAAAGTGAATGTAATTCTTTTTGCCCTTGTGGCGTATTAACCAACCAATCATAAAGCATTGCAGTCCGAATCGCACCCTTTAAAGAACTACCAGGAATATAAGGTTTTTCAGCTTCTCGAATAATCTGTTTAACTTCATTTTTTTGCTGACTATTATCATCTTCAAATGAATAACCAAATACTTTTGCACTGGCAAAAGTGGAAGTATCAATATTCAATTCTTCTTCTAAAAAATCGTAGAGGTCAAAATCACTGCGATTATTGTCCATACCACGACGAATTTCTCGTACATAAACATCAATTAAATGCGGTTCTTTTTCCAATTTTCGTTCTATACGTTGTTGATTTACATAATAGGCTTTGCCATTTCGCAAGAAAAAGTCAGCATAAGGAGATAACTCCGCTCCGCTACCAATCGTCAGTGGCGAAACAACTTGAAGGTTAAATTTATGTATGTGATGTAGCTTTTTCATTGATAATCAATATTTTAGAACGAAACATTTACCATTACGGTAATATTTTGAATTGCCTTTATCGCTAATATCTGCTAAACTGCCATTTATAGTAGCATCTTTCAATATAGCCCCTTCGTTAATCATACGAACTCGTTTTAAAACTCCATCGTTATGTGTTTGTCTTCCACCTCGATAAGTGAATTGGAAATATTCAAATGCTTCAAATTCTGAAGCATCATTTGGAATACTTAGCGAAAGGCTGATGATTTTGTTTTGCTGATTTTGCAATTCAAAAGGCATTTCTTCTATGCCTTCAAAAATACCGCAACCCGCACTTCTATCGCCGCCTATGCCCTCGTGTGGCAACAATGACAATAACGTTTGCCATTTTATTTTATCTTCGTTTTTTATTTTTTCTTCTATCAAAAAATAAAGGTTTATATTTGAAAATCCTTCATTATCAGCAAGATGAATATTAGTTTGTGTATAATATCTATCTCGTTTATCTTCAATGTTTTTATGAACATGAACTTTAGGCGTAGTCACTATGTCATAAATTTTAAGGCGTGTTTTTACACTTTCTGACACGCCAAGTGCCAATAATTCTGTATTCAAACAAAGGAATTGGTCTTGGATTACCGTACAAATATTTTCGTCAAACCAGTCTTTTACGGCAGTATTAGCTTCCAAAATTCCTTTTGAAACAAAGTCTATTCTTTTCACACTTTTACGGTCATGCCCTGCGCTCTCAATATTAAAATGAATTGGTTTTGGTAAAAAATAAAGATATTCTCCATTTTTTTCCAAGCAGTAAAAAATAGAAGATATTTTTATCAAATCGTTACGAAACCAATCAATGACATTTTCTATTTCATCGGGCATGACCTTAGCGGCTAAGTTCACAATCGCTGAAAACAAAGTATCGGAGTGTAAAATTTCGCTGCTATCCTCCAGCATATTAGTGGTATCAACTCGGATTTTACCAGAGTGAAACTTAGTATTTGGATTACATTGTAAAATAATGGCTTTCATAGTCTAAAAATCGAATTTATATGCTGTATCATCGCTTAATACTCCATCTTCATTTACTGCTTTACGAGTCCCCTTAACAGCTTCAAATTTGATTTGTCCATAGCCACGTGTGCCACTTCCGCCAATATAATCGCCCTCGAGAAGGCGCATTGCCAAGCGAAGCCTTGTTTCCAAAGTTTCTCTTTCCGCATCGCTATAATCATCTAAAACCATATTGAACGTAAAGATTGCGCCCGAAGGCACACGTTCTAATTGTCGAGGATTCGCAGTGCTATTCTTTCGGTCAATCGTGTTTTCAAATTTTACTTCCGAATGTCCTAATTCTAATTCAACATTGCGAAAAGTAGCATCAAATTTTGTTTCGTCCAAATAAGCATCTCGGACGATGAGTCGAGCGATTTCTTGCACCCCATCTGCCGAAGAACCAAATAACATTCGAGTTTCGAGCGTATCTTTTTCAACGCTATCTTTGCCCGTAACTTTTGCCAACATATTCCGCAGTTTTCCTTTCAAAGTGCTGCCCGGAATATAAGGCAAACCTTTTGCGGTTTTGATAATACCATTATCTAAACCACCTATATCTAAAGAAGAGGATGCTCCGCCAATATGCAAGCCTGTCTTCAGGTGGATTTCGCCTGTAATAAATATTTTTGCTTGAAGTTGTGTCGTCATTTTTATTTACTCGATGTTCCAGTTTTCTAAAAACAGAACATTTTTAAAAAATTTAAAAAATAATATTTTAATTTATAATAAAATATCAATTTTTTATTTTT
>JAYWHK010000023.1:0-14566 GCA_043777755.1 Saprospiraceae bacterium | reverse complement strand
TTACAGTATTTTGAAGATTTATAAAATATTTAAAATATTGAAAATCAATTATTTATAAAATATAGATTCAGATTCCCTTAGCTTAATGACATTGCCCTATCAGGGTGTATAACGGACTTAAACCGTCAAGAAAATAATCATGTTGGGCGCACTAAAAAACCGATTGCTTTTTACAAAACAATCGGTTTTTTTTATAATCGAAAATAAAAGATTAACGACGAATTCCTAACTCATCACAAAGTGAACGGAACTTGTAAATGTCTTTTCTCTTCAAATAGTTCAACATCGCTTTACGCTTGCTTACCAATGTCAAAAGAGTACGACGACAAGAGTGATCCTTGTGGTTGGTTTTTAAATGCTCAGAAAGCATCTTGATACGGAAAGTAAAGTATGCTACTTGACCTTCTGTTGAACCTGTATTGTTTGCATCTCCGCCATATTGAGCGAAAATTTCAGACACTTTGCCTGTTTCTAAATAAGCTGCCATTTTTTTATATTTTAAAAAGTGAAACCATAACCGAACTACAATTGAACTTGGCAATCCAATAGACCATTCGGCGAATAGCGGCGCAAAGGTACAACTATTTTTTGAATCTCACAATTTTTATTTATTTTTTTGAAAAAAAGTTAAAATAAATAAGATTTTGAATTAAAACGCAATCAACCTAATAACCCATTCAACTTAGTTCACCCTTTTAAATCGCACAACACTTTGCCAACTCCTCATAATCGGCTTGGTCGGAAGCAAATTTGTGTACATAACTGGCTTTGACTTCGCCATTGCTCAGTACAAAAATTCCTGGCATTTGAAAACCGTCACCAATTTGATTTGCCCAACCGTAACCTTTCAAAACTCCAGTATTGAAGGCTCTTGACCAATTTTGAAAACCAAAAAGCTGGCTAAAATTACCCTTTACCAAACCGAATTCAGCATAAAATTGACACTCAGGGTCGCTGATGTGAATAGGGTTTTTGATGTTAAATTCAGTGAAATATTTTTCAGCTGTTTTGTTGTCGGTCATGTGAACAAAGACCAATTTTGTCCCTTGCGCTTCTATACTTTCTTGTTTTTTTGACAAATTATCCAATTCTTCTCTACAAAAAGTACAGCCAAAATGTCGTAAAAAAATCAACATAACGGGTTGATTTTCAGTAATTTCAAGTAAAGTAATTCCTTTGTTTGTTTTCATAGAAGAAAGTGGCAATTCTCTTTCTAACATAGTATCTGACATAAAATCAATAGTTTTGATTAACTGAATAATTTGCAAATATCCGTTTTATTATTGACTTGACAAAATTTTTTTTTAAGCTACTGCATATTCTGTCAAAGCTCTGGTGGCAGGGCTTAAAAAGCCAAGGATAATATCGGATTTTGGTATTTTACTTTTTTCAAACAGCACTCCAAAATCCCATTCCGTCATATTTTGTTGAATCCAGATTTTATCACCAATAATATCAATATGGATAGGACATTCATGAAAGAATAGACTGTTTTCCCAGCCCATCATAATAATCTGGTAATGTTTATTTTCTTTGTCAGCAACCAATTGCCATGATACGTCTTTAGTATTGCAAGAAGCATCATTGATATATGCTTTTAAAGCACTAATAACGACTTGTTCATATTTTTTTATTCTATCCATTTTGAAACTTTTTGTGATTCAGTATTATATAAAACAAGTTTAATTTGTTCATCTACAAACATTTTTTGTAAAATAGGCTCACTACTGAGCTGTTGATAAGCTGCTTCTGGCATAGCCAAGAATAAAACCCTATCTGGTTTTAGCACTTCAAGTGCTTTTCGATAAACAATGAATTTACCAATTGCTTCGTACAAGGCAGTTATTAGAGAAGTAATACCAAATGATTTTATTTCCACTGCAATTCTCTCTCCATTTCGTTCTGCTCCTATAATTTTTTCTGCTCCCAAATCTATATGAATTGGAATCTTTCCAATCTTTAAAAACAATGGGTCGTCTGTAACCGACCAACCTTCTTCTTCTAATGCTTTTTTGAAAACATCATGAATTTTATCTCTTGCCATAATTTTTATAAAGTTATCCGAACCGCAAAAATAAACTTTTTAAACTAAAAGCGCAAGAAATTGAAAAATTTCTTACACTTTTTTTAAGCTACCGCATATTCTGTCAAAGCTCTAATATCAATTACTTACAACGATTTTTTTTTCAATGAACCAGACACTAATGATTCGTGATGTAAAAATTAAATCTAATTTCACTAATTTTACTAAAATTTCGTTTTAATAAACTTATGTGTCAGCGGGATATACAGTGGAGATATAGCGGTTGTATTTTTTTGAAATACACGTAGAGAAAAGGTACGCCTTTTCTCGTGTTTTGTAGGAGTTCGTAGTGCGAGAAAAGGCGTGCCTTCTCTCTACGTGATACCCAACCCAACAAACATACCGAACCTTTCAACAAAGATAAACCTTTCTTTTCAAAAAACAAACCGCTATACCTTGGGAGATATAGCGGTTTGTTTTTTGAAATAAGACACGTAGAGAAAAGGTACGTGTTTCGTAGTGCGAGAAAAGGCGTGCCTTTTCTCTACATTTTTACCAAACGATAAATATAAAACGTATCGTTGGCTTGTATTTTCAACAAATAAATACCATTTGCAGCGTCGCTGAGGTCAATTTCAGAAGCAGCGTTTGGCACAAATTCCTTTTGACTCTGCACTACTCTACCCTGCTGATCATACAAAGTTAGGCTTTGTATCTTGACCAATGCTGGGTCAAAATCAATCACAGCACGGTCGGATGTCGGATTCGGATAAATGCTAAAATACTTCGCTGCGCTTTCAACATCGTTGATGGCAGTTGTCGCAATTTTTACAGAACCTGTTTCTTTTCCAAAAGGAACTTCACTACCGTTGATGTCTTTTACGCTGATTGTCAATGCTTTATCTGTAAAATCAATAATACTTTCATCGCCAATTTTTCCAACTACAGCAAAACGTATTTTATACAAAACAGCGTTGTCAGGATAAGATTGCCCAATAATTGGATTATCTGCTGACCACATAATGCCCAACGAACCAGAATTTTGTTGCGCTGTATTAAAATCCGTTTTTCCTTTGAAAAAGAAATTTTCTGGCGAAGTCAATTTCAAAACAGCTGGATTCCAAGTTAACGTTACTTGGAAATTTGCTAAATTAGAAAAATTCTTACTTCTAATGTCAATAACCGCTTCTTGTACAGGACTAACGGTTACTTTATTGGCAACCAAAGTGAATTTTGGCAACAAATCAAGTGTTATTTTCTTAGAACAAATCTTCGTAACGCCTTGTGCATCTTCATAAACGGTTGATATTTGGTATGTTCCGAGTGCCACATTGTCTTTTACAGCCTGAGTCAGCACATCGTCTTGGTACCATTTTGTTTTGAAAATATTGGTATTTGTATTGGTCAAAGTCAGCGTTCCTTTTGTTCCTGAGTTGTCAATATCGTAGTCGTGCTTGATTTCGCTGGCGCATTTGGTCGGGTCGCAAAGGAATACTTTTTTGGTACATAAACGCCAAGCTGTTCCGTCAAAATAACGCACGCCAATGGTATAAGTTTTACACGTAAAATTAGCAGGAACAATGTAAGGCGTTTTTTCTTTGTCGCCAATCAAGGCTTGGATTTCTTCAATTGTCCAACGGAAACCTTTGCTTTGTGCTGGTGCATTTGCCGAAAATTCGTATTGTTTTACGCTTGCTTTGTAACCTACATCTATTGTGTTGCACTTGTCAGGATTGCAAATATTGACATTGATACTGCAAAAATGCCAGTTTTTAAACGCTGGGTCATAGTATTTTGCAGAAACCACATAAGGCTTGCAATCTTGTCCAGCTGGCGGATAAAAATTAGCGGATTTGTCTGGATTCAAAGGTAAAAATACAGGTTTTGCACCTTCAACTTGCCATGTCAAATCCTTGTATGTTGGAAAATTAATGTCATTTAATAAAAAATTAAAATCGTCTTTTCCTGCATTGTTTTGATAAGCATAAAAAATAGTTTGGTCGCCGCAAACAAATGGGTCACACAAGAAGAAGTTTTGTGTACAATACGCCCAAATTTTATTTACATCGTCAAAATAACGGAAACTCACCAAACGAGAAACGCAATTTGCTTGCAAATTCAAAATGTTGGCACTCAATTCTTGTGGTGCTTTTCCTGGATCTTCCAACAACCATTGCGTTTTGCTAATAGCTGTATTTTTAAAATACAAATTATAATTTTTTGCATTTTTATCAAATTGAAAATCAATATCTTTGCAAGCAAATGGGTCAGCAATACGGATTTTCATACAGCAACAAATGGTTGGATTCGTTGCACAAATAATGTAGTCACCTGCACCGCCCAAAGTAGAGAAATCAATTAGTTTTGAGTTTGTCGCACCCGTCAAAACATCTGTTGTTGTGCCACCAACTTTTTTTACTTTCCAGCCAGTTACGCCAGTCAGATTTTTTGCAACAAAAGTAAATTCCAAAGGCTTATTGATGCCGCCCGACTGATAAAAAGCAATGTTATCGCAAGTTGCATCTTGAATACACTCGTCGTCAAGCGTTACTTGTTGCGAACAAACCTGGTATTGTTTTAACGTATTGTCAAAATAAAACATCGTCAGCGTATAATCGCCTGGCAAAACGGAATTGTCTTTTTCTTTTACTTTACTATTATTAATGTAGTACGTAATTTCTGAATAATTCGCTTTTGGCGTGAAGGTTAATAGACTTTTAGAGTATGTATAAGTGACATTTGCGCCACAATCGCTTGGATTACAAACGAAAATCGGTACGGCACAAATCGCCCATTTTTCACCATCAAAATATTTTATAGAAAAAATCTGTTTTTTACAAGCTGGCGTTGTCGGAACCTGATAAGTGAAACCTTTGTCTGTACTAATCACTGCCGCATCGTCAATTTGCCAAGCAAAATCACTCGAAGCTACAGGAACATTCACCAAATTCAAACCAAATTCTTTTGTATTTGGAGCATACGTCAATAAAATATTTTTACACTCCAAAGGATTACAAACAAACACTTTTCGGCTACAATAACGGAAAATATTTGCCGCAACATCGTAATAACGATAAGAAATGGTACGAGTTCCGCAAGGAGCAGCAGGAATAGACGTTGCCACCGTTGCCGAAATTACTTTACCAGCTTCGTCCAACCAATCCGCTTTTGTGATGTTTCCAGTTTTGGTAAAGGTAAAATCAAAAGTGTTTTTTGTAGCATCGAATTTGTAATCAACATCGCCACAAGTTGTTGGGTCAATTACCGCCAATTTGATGCAGCAACAGCCGTTTGGCTTAGAAGCACAAATGGTATAATCGCCTTCTCCACTGTATTTTGAAAAATCAATTTCGATGCTTCCGTTGGTCGTTGTGATGTTAGTCGCATTGGCATCACCTTCTCTTTTGATTTGCCAATTGATGATATTGCTTGGATTTTGAACCGTAAAAGCATATTTTAACTCTCCTTTTGCTTTTCCAGAATAGAAAAACGTGATGTCTTTACAATCTGATTTTACAAAACAATCGTCACCAATCGTAATGGTTTTGCTACAAACACGGTAATATTTTGCTGAATTGTCAAAGTAAAGCGCACTCATCAAGTAATCGCCTGGTGTCAAAGTTGTCACATCAAAACTGTTGCCAGTACCAGCTTTTGTATCGCCATTGTACCAAGTCACATTCGTGAACGCAGCATCTACACTGATAGATGAAAATTTATTGTTGGCAATATTTTCATTGATGCTTGTTTCACAATTTGCTGCATCGCAACTATACACGGGAACAGAACAAAGCAACCATTTTTGACCATCAAAATAACGAGCAGAAATGGTGCGTTTGTCACAATTTCCTTTTGTTAAATCATAAGCGGCAGTCGCTTGTGTGCCAAAAGTAATTTTTGATTCGTCTTCTTTCCAATTGTATTTTGTAATGCCTGTATTGTTTTTTAAGTTAAAAATCAATGATTTAGCACTTGCTTTATAGGCAATATCTATTTCTTGACAATCCGAAGGATTACACAAATAAATGCTACGATAACAAATACGCTCGCAATTAGACGTCGCATCTTTGAAACGAAAACCAATCGTTTCTGTCGTACAATTTGCGCTTAAAATGACTTCGCCATTCGGAATAACTTCTGGATTTCCACCTACAACGTATTTTACCCATTCGCCATTTCCACCTGCGATTTGACCTAAATACGTGAAAAAGAAACTGTTTTTAGCAGGATTGTATTCATAATTAATACTATTTTCACCACAAGTAAAAGGATTAGAAATACAAACTTTTGAGCAACAACAACCACTAATGTCGCCACTTGTTGCTTGGTCATATTCATAGCAAATGATGTATTCACCTTCGCCACCGTAAAGGGCAAAATCCAACACTTGTACTGGACCACTATTAGAAGTAACGATTTTTCCCGTGGCAACACTTCTTATTCTCCACTGCGTCACCACGCCCGTTGTTAAAGCAGAAAACGTATATTGCAAAGGTTTTGTAGGATTGTTGTTAAAAAAGAAATTCAAATTGCCGCAATCTGTTGTTTGAAAACAATTATCACCAATTTTGATATTTTTACTACAAATTTTAAAATATTGATTGGTTTCGTCAAAATAAACCAAGGTGATTTTGTATTTACCAGGCTTGATATTTTGATTGATGTTTTGCGCTGGACTATCATCAATGTACCATTTTTGATTGGAAATATTTGGTAAATTGGTCGAAAGTAAAAGCTGTCCGTTTGATGTATTTTCGTTGTAAGTATGCGCAATCGAAACCGCACAATCGTCAGGATTACACAATAATACTTGTTTGCTACACAAATTCCATTGGATTCCATCAAAGTAACGTGCTGCATAAGTCGTTGGTACACAAGGACTTGTAACAGTGAACGGATAAGTTATTTTTCTACTATTGCTGATTAATTTTTTATTGTCTTCTTCTGTCCAAGAAAAATTCGTAGCGTTTGCTGGGATATTTTTTAAGTCTAAAATCAAAGATTGTGAACTTGCTTGATAACCCAAATCAAATTTATTACATTCCGCTGGCGGACAAAGCGATATTTTTTTAGCACAAATCTGACTAAAACCTGCCGCATCTTGTGAGCGATATGAAATCGTTTTGGCAACGCATGGCGAAGAAACAGCCAAAGTTGGCGTTGCTAAAAAAGTCGTATCGGAAAACCAAACGCCACCTGTTGGAGTTCCTGTGAAAACATAGCTACTTGTTTGATTGTCGTAAGCAAAATTAACATTAGCGATTCCGCAAGTTGTCGGATTGTCAATTTTTACTTTTATACCACAACATTTTGCAATGCCATTTTCAATAAATTTGTAAGCAACAGCATAATTTCCTGCGCCACCGAATTTTGCATCAGCAAAATCAATGTTTTGACTCAAAGTTGTGCTTGCAATAACAGAAACTTGGTTAGTTGTTAAGTTTTTTACTCTCCAACTCGAAATTTTTGTTACGTTTGTTCCTGCCTTGAATGTATATTGCAATGGTTTCAACGCCACATTGCTGTGTAAAAAATCAATATTGCTGCAAGGTGTATCAAAACAAGCTGCATCGTCTTCCGCTTTTACATTAAAACAAAGCGATGTACGATTCACACAAGTTCCCACTGTTTTTACAACTTCACAACAAACTGTATATGTTGAAAAATCAGGTAAATTAATCGTAGGAGAAGCCACAGCTGGAATTAAAATATTGTCAAAACCAACAACTCTCCACGTATAAGTATATGCTGCACCCGTTGGCAATCCTTTGAAAGTCAATAGTTTAGCGTTTAAAACAGGCGTAATATTTGTTGGCAAATCAATGGCTGTCGGACAACCTTGTTGGCAAGTTGCGTCAGAGATTTCGTAAGCAGTACGAGCAACGCCACATTCGTTTTTTGCCGTTGCCACTACTTTTATCAAACCATTTTTTGATTTGATAAATTCAGGATTTGGATTGTCTCCCGAAATCGTGATTGGACCAACAGGATTGTTGTTCACGTCCAATACTTCCCACGATAAGTTACTGATATTCTGGCTGTTAGGCGTTGTGATGATAAAACGATTTTGTCCTAAACTTTGATATTGTAAGTTTAAAACAGGCGTTTCCAAACAAGCCGATGGATTGTAAATAATATTTGAACTGCAAGAATTGACAACTTTTCCACTCGCATCACTTACTTTTTCGATAATGGTAAAAGTCTGTGCTTGCGTAGGCAACAACACAATATTTTTGCTCGTTTTGGTTGTTCCATTTGTAAAAGAATAAGTTGTTGCATCTGACAAAATGCTCCACTCGTAAGTCAATCCTGCCACCTCGCAAAAATTATTATAACAATAAATTTTATTGTCCTTATTTATATAGTAATCAAAACAGCCTTTTTCAACAGAACAAGTTGGCGTACAACCCAATGTTGCATTGCAATTTCCTTTCGTGTATTCAAGTGGAATGTAACCTTTGTCAAAACCCAAAGTACATTCATTCTGCAAATCGCTCACATCACCACCAATACAATAGGCTTCGGTAACTGTTGGACAATTCGGAATAAAACCCGTTTTTTGATTTTTTACAGCACAAATATTGTCTATTAAAAAAGAAGCATTTGCAGAAGAAGCATTGATATTCAGATAGCTGGGAATACCAACCGTTGGATTTGGCAAAACAATATTTACCATTTTTTTTCCACCTATAAAAATCTCCATGCGTTTGTCCGCCGCACGAATCATTTGCGACAATCGAAACCATTGTCCTTTTGGATAGCGAAAAGATGCCACGGGCGTTCCCGTCGCACTTGCCTTTACAAAAGCAGTATCGTTTTTGCCAAAATCAATGATGTATTTGGTCGCTTGTGCAAAATCCAACAAACGCACCTGCGCTGTTTTATTGCTTGGTACAAATAACTTTGCACCAATATGATAATCAAAATTAGGTTGCGCTGCATTGAATTGGAAATTAACATCAGCAGCCTGAGCCGCAAACTCTACCTTTACAGAGCGATTGCCCTGATAAGATGCCGCCGAAGTAGCCAAAGGCGTTACTTTATTCGTGCCAATTGCCAAAGTCCAATTTGGAAGATTCGTGATAGGGCTGTTTGGTGCAGCGTTTTCAAAATTTTCGCAGCGAAGCAGCTCACCACCAAGATTTATTTCCTCGTCACACTCTTGGCATGACTGTGCAAAAATAAAACTTGACAAAAAAATCGAAACAATAAAAAGAATAGCCTTACGGCTTGTGTGCGATGTCAGCATGGTTTTAAATAGTTGAAAATCAATGAAATAGACTAAAAAAGCACTTACAACGGTTGCCTTATTACAATCAATATATTATATTAAAATAATATACGAATAATTATAAAAATGAAGTAAATGTATTAAAAAAGTGGGAGGTAGGTCGTAAGTGAGTGAATACGCTACAAATATAGGGTAAAAAAAATGACATATACAACCTTTTAGTCAAAAAAAATTCCGTAATGTTGTCACAATTTTCTAAATTAGATAAAATGATAAGCGCAATGTAGCACAAAAGTGTTTTTAGAATTTCCTAATTTATCCAAGATATTAAACATCAAGCGTTTGAAATACCTCATAGCCAACATACGCTATGTATATTTAACTTAGTGTGTATTTTTTAATTAAAAATTGGAAACATCTTTTGTGAGCGTTTTGAACACTCTATTATTTAACTCTATTTTAACCCATACTTTTTTTCAAAAAAATAAAAATTAGCACTATCTTTGCACTTTGAAAAAATATTAATTAAAAAAATATTTAAAATAATGAGAATCATAACATTAACTTTTGCTGCGGCACTTTTATTTTCGTCATGTGACAAATTGGGTATTAAATCCGCACCTCCTGTTACGGCAGAAGCTGGAACAGTAAATGCTGCCGTTCAAGCAATGCCTAAAACTACAATGGCTTTCGATAATGATACTTTTGATTACGGAAAAATCAAAGAAGGTACTATTGTAGAACACGTTTTTGTCGTAAAAAACACTGGTAAAGAGCCATTAATCATCAGTAATTGCCGTGCAAGTTGCGGTTGTACCATTCCACAGTGGCCAAAAGATCCTATCGCACCAGGCGAATCTGGTAATATTGAAGTGAAATTTAACTCTGCGCACAAAGAAGGTGAGCAAAGTAAGGCTGTTACGGTTACGGCAAACACTGAACCTGAACAAAATTTCATTACTATTAAAGGTTTTGTAGAAAAAGACGCTTCAAAAGCTGCTGAACCCGCAAAAGAATAATTATAAAAACACTAACGCAATTAGGATTTTAAACCCTAATTGCGTTTATAGCAATAAAAAAATGACTGTAGATAACGCATTGATTTTAAAATTAGAAAAACTTTCTCGTTTGCAACTCTCTGACAATGAGCGTACTGCGATTCAGAAGGACTTAGGCAATATTTTGACCATGGTGGACAAACTCAATGAGTTAGACACTGATGGCGTAGAGCCATTGGTCTATATTTCCGAAGAAGAAAATATTTTGCGTGACGATGTTATTCAGAATCAGGTCAGCCGTGAAGATGCTTTGAAAAATGCGCCTAACCAAGATGGTGAGTTTTTTAGAGTACCAAAAATGATGTAAGGGCGACCTTAGTCGCACCTTATGCACATGAATGTAACCGCAATATCTAATTTTTTAAAATAATTGCACGAATTATGAGTTTTTTGTATCTTTGCAGTAATAAAATCATAAAAAGATGAAATTTGTAGATATAAAAAATGACGTTGCTTTTCGTAAAATATTTGGCAACCAAAAAAAATCAGTTGTTTTAATTTCTTTTTTAAATGCAGTGCTGCGTTTAGAAGGTCATAATCGTATAACCAAAGTAACAATTATAGACCCTTACTTGCTTCCACGAATTGCAGGAGAAAAAGCAAGTATAATTGATGTACGAGCAACCGACCAGAGAAATCGACAATTTGTAGTAGAAATGCAAGTTGCAGATTTAACAGGTTTTGAAAATCGGGTACAATATTATACTGCCAGAGATTATTCTATGCAGATTGAAAAAGGAGAAGATTATCTAAAACTCAAACCAACATTTTTTATTGGTATCCTTAATTTTGGTATTGGATTTGGCAAACTATACCTTGCAAAGCATTTTACTGTTGAAGAAGAAACAGGCGAATGTGTCTTAGACGGTATTCAATACAGATTTATACAACTGACCAAATTCAAGAAGAATAAAGACCAGTTAGTAGATATGGTTGATAAATGGACATATTTTATCAAGCACGCTCAAAATTTAGAAATGATCCCTGACGACATTGAGGACGAAGGTTTAATTACAGCCTATCAAGAAGCAGACAAACATTCTTGGAAAAAAGAAGAATTGATTGCTTACGACAATGCAAGTATGCGGGAGCAAGATGAAAGAGGTCGAGAAGAAAAAGCGGAGGAAAGAGGAATTGAAAAGGGAATTGAAAAGGGAGAGAATAAAAAAGAGATTGAAATGGTCATAAAACTTTATCTAAAAGGCAAGGCAATAGGAGAAATTTCTGATTTGCTTGATATTGAAATTGACCGAGTAAGTCAAATTATCGATAAATACGAAAAAGATAAATAGATAAACGCCCATCAAAGCATCTACGAAAATGCCACCTAAACGAGCGGCACTTCGTAGATGCCACCGAAGGACTGTATTTTTGCATTAAATGCAGCTCAAAAATTTCTAAATCGAACCAAAGAATATTTGGAAGAAAAAACAAAACTTGACTTTTCATCGTCAAAATAAATACACGCATCGAAAAAATTAATATTCTTTTACATTTTCGTACAATTTCCTATCTTTGCACTCGTTCTGAGTTTTTCTTTTAATTTTTCAATATTAAATAAATGAGTATTTTAATTTTCTTCTTGGTTTTATACCTATTATTTTGTTTTACACTTCAAAAAGTATTTGCAAAAGTTGGCGTTCCGTCTAACAAAGCGTGGATTCCAGGCGTAAATTTTGCAGAAGTTTGCAAACTGATAGGTCGTCCAGGTTGGCACGCTGTCTATATGCTGATTCCGATTTACAATTTCTTCTTTTTTGCAGGAATTTGTGTCGATTTGGTGCGCTCTTTTGGAAAATATGATTTTATTCATAGTGCATTGGCGGTTATTTATGCGCCAATTATGTTTTGGTTGATTGGAAAAGACGAAAAAACAAAATATGTTGCACCCGCATTCACCGCAGAGCAAGAATTTTTGATAAAAATGCAAGATGCACAAGCAAATGGCGACAAAACCATGGCGCATCGTTTGGAAAGCACCAATCCTTACTCAAAATCTCAACTTCGAGAATGGATTGAAGCGGTTGTTTTTGCTGTTTTTGCAGCGGCATTTATCCGTATGTTTTTGATAGAAGCTTATGTAATTCCGACTTCTTCGATGGAAGGTTCGTTGTTGGTAGGTGATTTTTTGTTTGTAAGCAAGGCACATTACGGTATTCGCACACCAAAAACAGTGGTTCAGATTCCTTTGTTGCACAACCGTATGCCGTTTGTTGAAGCAGAAAGTTATTTGAAAAATCCAAATTTACCCTATTTCCGTATGCCAAAAATCCAAGACATTCAACGTCTTGAACCAGTTGTATTTAATTATCCCGAAGGCGATAGCGTATTTATTTTTCCAGAAAGGACTTATGGAATTTATGATTTGCGTCGTCAAGGTGTTTTTAATAGTAAAAATCCTCAAACGAAGTCTTTGATGGATAAAATGGTCACTCGTCCAATGGACAAAATGGATTTTTACATTAAACGCTGCGTTGCGATTGCTGGCGATAGTATCAAAATCGTCAATAAACAACTCTATGTCAATGGTGTCGTTTCTGCAAACCCAAGCAATATGCACTGGGAATACAAATTGACTTCAAAATCAGGCAAGGTGAATGAAGCGAAATTAGACGAAATTGGTGTGAATATTACAGATGCACAAGACCACAAAAATGGTCATTATATGTTGAGCCAGTCACAAGCGGATAAAATCAGAACTTGGGGTTCTGACATTAGTTTGGAAGAAGTTTCTCATAACGACGAGCCTTTTCCAGGTTATTTTTTCCCACATGACACGACGATGTTCAAATGGAATGCTGACAATTTTGGAACACTTTTTATTCCAAAAGCTGGCGCAACTATTCCTTTGACAAAAGAAAATATGCTGATTTATCGCCGAACAATTTCCGTTTATGAAGAAAATAAATTGGAAGAAAAAGGTGATAAAATTTACATCAATGGCGTAGAATCAACGTCTTATACATTCAAATTAAATTACTATTGGATGATGGGTGACAATCGTCACAACTCAGAAGACAGCCGTGTTTGGGGCTTTGTTCCAGAAACACACGTTGTAGGAAAACCATTGTTTATTTGGTTTTCTACTAAAAATGCCAATATTGCAAATGGTATTCGATGGAGTAGGATTTTTAGCACTGCGAATAAGATGTAGAAAATTCATAAGCAAATTGTTCTCATTACGGAAAATAATATGCATAAAATAATCGTTCAGCTTCAATATTTTCTACTAAAAATTAACATATAGAATGAACGAAAAATTCACTTTGAAAGGAGGAGCAAGAATTGGAATGGCAAATGCCACTTATCCTTGGGCAGATTTATTTGTAGATAAAGATATTTTGAAAATTAACGCTTCTCTTATTGGAAAATTAATATTTCGACCAGAAGACATCATTTCAATTGAACCTTACTCAATAATTCCCTTTTTAGGACAAGGAATAAAAATCAATCATCGTGTAAAAAATTATAACTCAAAAGTAATTTTTTGGACATTGCAAAAACCAGAAATTGTAATAAACGAAATTGAAAAAGTGGGTTTCTTTGAGAGAATAAATAGCGAAATTAGTTTGGAAGATGAAGAGATAATCAAAATGCAGCAACAAGGAAGTTTTCCAATTAAAAAATCAATTGCTATTATTTTTGTCGTTTTATGGAATTTACTTTTTTTATCTGATTTTATACTTTTTTTTCAAGGAGTAAATAAAGATATGTTTCCTTTTGGGAACGGTATAAAAATGGCAATCGGTTTAGTGATGATAACTTCCATTTTAACATTAATTTCTAGTAATTTTAGAGCAATAATATTAAAAGAAGGCAGGGATATTAATGAAATCAAGCAATTTATATACTTCTTAATAGTAATTTGTGGATTTATGCTCCTATCGTTCACAAATATAGTTTTTGACACAAAATAAAGAATAGAAGATATTCGTACAAAGCAGTTTATTAAAAACTCACAAATAAAAGAATAAAAAATCTGATAACAACGCACTCAACGTCCATGCCGCCTAAACGGACGGCACGTCGTGAGTAACGACCGTCAGATTGTGAAAAAACTCCTAAAACTCCTAAAAAAAAGGGTAAAAAGTTTGGTAGATTCCTACCCTTAGATAGAATTTCTGCTTAATTTCTAACGAACTATTACTGCGTGTGATGTATACTCGATGTTCCAGTTTTTGAAATTTTAGGCATAATTTTTTTTGACACTAAAATTTTATAATTTTTTTATAATTTTTATAAAAATAAAAAATT
>JAYWHK010000022.1:0-14574 GCA_043777755.1 Saprospiraceae bacterium | reverse complement strand
TGTAGAAACAGGCTTGCCTGTTTCTGAACTCGCTGCGTAAAAATTTAATCCATATTTATACGCAATACGGAGCAACGCTCCGCGTTGCAACAAAGTCATCCGTTTTTGTAAAATACATTGACGAAAAAATAGTGTTAGATGGTAATTTGGACGAAGCTGCTTGGCAAAAAGCGGACAAAGCAGATAATTTTTGGCAATATTTTCCGCAAGACAGTGCCAAATCCATCAATAAAACAGAAGTAAAAATGATTTATGACGACAAAATGATTTATGTTGGGATTAGAGCAGAAGCAAAAGCGGATAATTTTGTGATTAGCTCGTTGCGACGAGATTTTTCTGGGCCAACCAGCGATAATGTTACGGTCGTTTTTGATACGTTTAATGATGGAAACAATGCCTTTGTGTTTAGTGCCAATGCTTACGGTGTTCAGCGTGAAGCCTTAATCATCAACGGTGGTTCAAATCGTGAAGATTTTAGCCCGACTTGGGACGTAAAATGGTTTTCAGAAAGTAAAAAAGATAAAAACTCTTATACCTTAGAGTTTGCCATACCGTTTAGTTCTTTAAAATTCAAAGAAGGAGGTCAAAAATGGCGTTTCCAAACCTACCGCTTTGATTTGCAAACCAATGAGCAGAGTGCTTGGATTAGAGTTCCTCAAAATTTAATCTTGGCAAATTTGGCGTTTTTGGGAGAAATGAATTTTGAAAAACCATTAGGCAAAAGCAAAGCTCCAATTTATGCGATTCCTTACCTCAACACCATTGCTGGAAATGATTTTGCAGCAAAAAAACCTTTTAAAAATTTTACTTTGGGTGGCGATGCCAAAATTGCAATCGGCAACACAATGAACCTCGACTTGACGTACAATCCTGATTTTTCAAATGTAGAAGTAGATAATGTGGTAACGAATCTGACCCGTTTTGAGCTTTCTTTGCCCGAAAAACGTCAGTTTTTCATAGACAACAACGACCTTTTTGGCAATTATGGCAATACTTTCAACGAAGCCCGACCGTTTTTCTCCCGTCGTATTGGCATTGTTACCGATACCTTTGGGAATACTATTGAGAATAAAATCATTGGCGGATTACGTTTGAGTGGCAAATTAGATAAAAATTGGCGTTTGGGCATCTTGAATATGCAGACTGCCGAAGACCTCAACAACCAAATTGCATCCAACAACAACGCCATGATTTCCCTACAGCGCAAGGTATTTGCACGCTCAACAGTAGGTGCTTTTATCGTGAATCGTCAGGCATTTCAAAACTACGATTTTTTAAAAGCAAAAGATAAATTTAACCGTGTTGTAGGTGTAGATTATAATTTGGCATCAAAAAACAGCAAATGGGTTGGGCGTTTTTATGCCCACAAATCGTTGCAACCTGACGATAGCGAAGGCAACATTTCGGCACAAGCAGCCTTATTTTACAATACTCGTTACTGGAATTTTGTGAGCGATTGGACTTTTATTGACAAAGAATTTAGAGCAGATTTGGGCTTTGTGCCACGTACTGATATTTTCAAAGCAGGAAACTATGCCGCACGTACTTTTTATTATAAAAATAAAACAGTGAACAAGCAAAAGTTCCAAATCCTAAACATACAGGTTTTTAAACCAAGTTTAGACAACAAAAAAGTAGATCATTTAGTGTCTATTACGGACGACATTGAGTTTAAAGACCATTCTCATATCACTTTGAAAGGTATTTGGACTTATGTCTATCTTACCCGCACATTCAACCCGACTCGTGCCAAAGGAACGCCACTTCCTGCCAATACGAGTTATGCTTACAATCAATTTAATGTCAATTATGTTTCCAATAACGTTGATAAAGTGACATATTCAATCAACGCTACCGTTGGTCAATTTTTCAACGGACATAGTTATTCTTTTGGCGCAACAGCCAACCTGCGCTTACAGCCCCGTGCAGCGATTAGCCTTGCGACCAACTTTGACAGGGTTGTTTTGCCAGCTCCATATCCAACAGCAAACATCGTTTTGATTAGCCCAAAATTCGATATAACATTCTCAAAATCAATCTTCTGGTCCACACTCATTCAGTACAGCAATCAGCGTGACAATCTTGGCATCAATTCCAGATTACAGTGGCGTTTTGCGCCGCTTTCCGATTTATTTTTGGTCTATAACGATAATTATTATACACAAGATTTTGGCGCACGTTTTAGGTCAATTAACCTAAAATTGAGTTATTGGTTGAATGTGAGTGCCATTGGAAAATTGTGAGTCTAGTTTTTCAATCAAAATACTCTAAACCATCTTCGTTGATATAGCCTTTTTGACCATTTTTGATAACTTGATGAATTTTTAATTGTATCGTTTCAAATTGTTTGAAATAATTGTCAGGATTATCATCGTGGTCATATTTCATTATATTTTATTTTTTCAATAACCAATATCCGTTGTGTCTATTTGTAAAATATCATAATGTCACGTTCTTACAGCTCAGATTGTATCTGTAATACTTTTTCTTCTGACAAGTCACTAAGCTCGGCAGCATCTTGTATCGAAAAACCTTTTTGTAAGGCTTTTTTTGCCACTTCAATAGCTTTTTTTTCTTCTCCTTTTTCCATGCCTTTTTCCATACCTTTTTCCATACCTTTTTCCATACCTCTTTCTAAACCTTTTTCTAAACCTCTTTCCATGCCTCTTTCTAAACCTCTTTTTTCAGCATCTGCCAATTTCTTATTTTGTGTTTCTGCCCAACTCGCTTCGCTATGTAAGTGCTTTGTATCACGCTCATAAGCAGCTCTTTTGCGTGGAGAAAGCTTGGCAACTTCGAGTTTTTGCTTTGCTTTTGCTAAACCTTTTGCTTTGAAAGTATCATAGACGTGACCTGTTTTCAAAAAATAAACCCATTCATCTAAGGTGTCTTTGATGGCTTTTTCATCAAAATCGCCTGCTTTTATCAAATAATACTCTGGATAAAGATCTTGTGGTTTGAGTTGATTAAACAATGCAACTTGCTCTTGGGATAATTCCAATTCATCATCTAAATGTATGCCTCTAAAAATAGTTTCGCCATGATAAATGTAGTCTGCTCCTTGCCCAACAGCAAAATAGACAACGCTAATAGAAATTACTTTTTTGACATTATTATAAGATTGTCCTTTTTTGATATTTTCAACAATCGTTTTAGATGTGCCGTACAAAATCCGTTGCAAATAATCGTATTCTTCGTTATTTTGCACCTCGACGATAATCAATTCTTCTTTGGAATTTTTGACCATAATATCCACTTGATTGAATTTATCGTCTTTTTTAACAGCATTGCTGCCACTTTCCAAAATTTGTAAAATCATGATGTCTTCCTTGAGCAATTCGCTCAAAAAACCTTCTAATATTTCAAAATCTGATTTATCTCGAAACATATATTTGATAAACCAATCAAAACGGACTAATTCTGTAACTTTGGTGTATTTTGCCATTTTTTAAGTTTTTTTATTTTAAAATGCAAATATACTACTTCAAACGTTCTAAAGTGAAATTTAAAATGTAAAAGTCAAAATTTAAAATTCCCGTTAATCTGTAATTATAAGTTCAAACTGTGCTGTGCTACTTGTTTTTCATATTTCACTATACATCTACACTATCCATTTTTATCCTATCTTTAACTGATTTGCTCAATATTGGGATAATGCTATTGACAAAAATATTAGTAATTCTTAATTCATTTTCAGGTAATAGTTTGAATTTTTCGTATTTGACAAAAAGCCCGCTGTATTCACTGCTTTCTATCTTCCAATCCAATCCAATGTTGATAGCGCAGCTTGGACTAATGCGCTTCAAATAGCCTTTGCCTTCAAATTTCGTTACACTAAAAACATTGGCTGCAAAGTTTTTTTCTTCGCCATTTTGTAGAAAAACACTCACTTCTTGACCGCCACTTTTGATGCAAATAATGTCATCGTATAGAATTGGCGCAGTGTTTTTTGCTGTGATTTCAACCTGACTTAGCTTGAAAACAGCTAAAATACCTTCTTTTTTAATATAGAATTTATCAATAGAAATTTCTAAATTTTTGATATTCAACGGTTTATGTAGCCATGATAAAACTTGTGGAAATTCGGCAGCTTTCTTTTCATAATCTGCCTTATAATTGGTCAGCACAATGATGTTTTTTCGATTGGCATTGTTCGCCATATTGAGCAGATTGATGCCCATTTCTGTTTCACCAAAGCGAAGGTCTAAAAAAACAATATCAGCATCTTGCATATCTTGCAAGGTAAAATTGTTTAAACCATCGTGTTCTCGCAAAAGTCGCAGTCGTATCTTGGTATCGTGCGTTTCTACAAAATGCGTTTGCGGCGACGCATTAAATTCATTGACCAATTCAATGACCTGTTCTCGATAGTTTTTTTCATCGTCAATGACGATATAGCTGTAGTTTATTGTATTCACTTTTATGTATTTATTGAATGGGTAATTGTAGGGAAACGATAAAATTATTTGCTTGATTTTGACCAATTTCTATACTGTATTTTCCTTCTCCGTACTCCATTTTTAGTCTTTTTTCTATCAAATCTAAGCCGCTTTTGCTGCTATTTTTTGAACTGACGTTGCCGATTGGGTTTTCAATATAGAACTTAATCTTGTCATCAACAACCGCTAATTCGAGCGTAATGACAACTTTTTGGCTTTTATCTGCCTTTTTACTGTGTTTGTAAGCGTTCCAAAGTAGCTCGGACAATACGCCAGGCACAATCAAATATTTACCATCTTCGATGCTTTCTATGTCTTCTTGAAACACGATGTTTGGGTTTTTGGAAGCCAAAATATTCCTCATCCAAATCAATGCTTTCAATTCGTATTCGACCAAGACCAAATCTTCGTTGTCTTTGATAAGAGAGTAACGAAAACGCTGCAATTTCCCAATGTCTTCTTGCAGATTGATGATTCGTTCGAGTTTTGATTTGTCTTCGATGTCCAAATGCTCTGCAATGTCTTTGAGCGCATCCGTTTGAGCAAAAAACGAGTTCATCATATCGTGCAAAATATCTTTTTGAGTCAAAGTATCTTTAATCAAGCGCATTTTTTCGATTTCTAAACTTTGTGCCTCGTTTTTTTGCCTTAATTCCTCGCTACTGTTAAACCATTTTCTGATATAAACCAAGCCCGTAAGCAAATACATATTGAAAAATGATTCTGGAATATTTCTTGACCAATACATATTTTGGCCACTTTTATTTTTGATTTCGCCCCAATAATAAGCGTTCGGAATATGGTTGCTTTCGCTAAATATATTTTCAAATGGAAAATGAAAATCATACAAATAGTCAAATAAAAAAGAAGAAAACAATGCCAAAGAACAAGAGAAAATGAAATATAAAAACATTGAAATTCTAAAATTAAAATACTGATTACCAACCGTTTGTGGCAATAATTTATAGGTATGATAATAGGCAAATGGAACAGTAACCATCATGGTCAATCTTGCTACGATATGCCCATCTGTTTGGTAATTTTCCTCTAATATATTGTGGGAAGTAAAGGCATAATTGACCCAATGCAAAAAATACATTATGAGCCAAAAAAGCAAGTGATACAACACATCGCCTTTGATGAATTTGACTTCCGTGAAAATTGTTCTACGCATAATTTTTGATGATATTGAACTGCAAAGTAACTTGATTTTTCTCAATTTTCATTCACAAAAAAAAATTTGTGAATAGAATTGTGTTTCTCCTCATTTTTTTTATTTCAAAAGATAGCTGCAATGTTTGTTCTTTTTTATTTAAAAAAAGATTTTCATTCCTTTCCATTTTCTATTTTTCTTCTTCAAAATAAAAAATATTCACATTTGTTTTTCTGTTATGGGAAGCAATAGAGAAACGCTGAACTTTGGGGTACAAAAAAGAAATAACGCCTAAGTTTTGTATCGTCAATCATCTTTATTTAAAAATAAAATCTTTCAAAATGTTCTTTATCTACTTTTTTATTAAAAAATCCAAGCAACATAAATAACCGAAATAACCATATTAAATCTTGGTAATATGAGGTAATTTCCTGCATTTTTACAGTAAGCATATTCAAATTTAACAATATGAAATCAAAATATTTTTACAAACCCTTTCAAAAAGACATCGCTGAGAAGTCATTGACTTTTGATGAAATCAAAAAGATTTCCGACGAAAAAACGCAAGTCCATGACTTAAAAACAGGCTGGCATTGGCTCAATGATTTTGAGCGAAAAATTATTAAAAACACAAATCACTAATTATCAATAATTTAAAAATCAAAAAAAAGTAAAAAATGATACTATTTACCATTCTCGCTTTAGCAGGGCTATTTTTTGTTATGTCTTGTTACACTGTCATTCCTGAAGGCTATGTTGGAGTGACTACAATTTTCGGAAAATTTAACCGAACTTTTCACACTGGTTTGAACTGGAAAATTCCGTTGTTTGAATCTATTCACTCGAAAATTAGCCTTCAAAATCAGTCCGTAGAGTTGTCTTTTCAAGCCATTACCTCCGACCAAGCCAATGTTTATTTCAAAACACTGATGCTCTATGCGGTTAAAGATAATCAAGAAGACACGATAAAAAACGTGGCATTTAAGTTTATCTCTAATGCCAATTTTCAACAAACGCTCGTGCGCTCGATTGAAGGCACAATTAGGGCTTTTGTAGCGACCAAAAAGCAAGAACAAGTCCTTTTGCTTCGAGAAGAAATCGTGTATGAAGTCAATCAGAAACTGAGAGATACACTGAGCGATTGGGGCTATATTTTGCTTGATTTGCAGATCAATGAAATCAAATTTGACGAGGCTATCATCTTATCAATGGCTGAGGTGGTTGCATCGAATAACCTAATGCAAGCTGCTCATAATCAAGGCGAAGCAATCCGCATCACAAAGGTAAAAGAAGCCGAAGCGGAGCGAGAAGCGGCACAACTGCGTGGTCAGGGTACTGCGTTGTTCCGTGAAGAGGTTGCAAGAGGTATCTCAAAGGCTGCCAAAGAAGTAAAAGCCGCTGACTTAGACCCTAGTTTTGTTTTGTTTTCGATGTGGCTTGAGAGTATGCGCTATATTGCCAAAGAGTCAAGCGGAAATATGCTGTTTTTTGACGGTTCTATTGACGGACAAAAACATACGCTCAAAGAGCTAATGGCAATGAAGACATTTGAGTTGGAGCGAAAAGGTTAAAAAGTGGTATTTCATAAATTTCTGCTTGATACCCTGATTTTCAATTGCTCACAACTATTTTTCATCATAAAAATTAAAAAAAATGAAACGACTAATTTTTACATTGCTATTAACCATTTTACTTTTTTCTTGCGGAATTGGAGGTAGTTCCAACGCAAAAAATACAGCAACGGCACAGCCACAACCTTTGAAAATAGTGGTCATTGAAGACTTCTCTTACTCTCAAACCAAAGAGCGAAAAATTCCAATAGAGGTACTTTTTGAGTTGGCTAATAGGATTGCAAAATGCGGCGGTATTTTGAGTTACGGCATCATCACAGGCGACTCTTTCAAGCCTTTTACGGAATTGGTCATAGAGCAGCCGCCTTTGTCGCCTGAGCAAACGGACGAAAAAAATCCTTTCAAAAAAGCAAAAAAAGAAGCCAAATTGGTTGCTAATCAGCAGCATGAAACGGTTTTGAAAACTCGACAAATTGACAACGACAACAAAATAGCTGCTTTTTTGAATACAGTAGAACGCATCAAGAAAAAAACGCCATTAGCTCGCTCTTCTGATGTAAATAATGCTTTTGCAAGAGCAGCAATGACGGTTTGCGCTCCAAATTCTGGTTTTTCGCAAGAACCAAAAACCTTTGTGATTGTAGCAAGTGATTTGATAAACGATTGGATTGGCGGTAATCGAGAAAGATTCCGTGGTTTTGATTGTACTTTGAAAAATCCAATTCTTGTAGTCGGAGCGCAAGGTTGCGGCAACTTGGAATTGGCAGAAGGTACATACTTAAATTTACAGAGTATCGAAGAAGCAAAAAGATATGTTTTTGCGCATTAAGCCTCAATTCATCATTTTACATTCTATTTACATTCATCATTCAAAAAAAATATTATGGATAAGAAATATTTAAAAGCCGCTTTTGACCAAAATCAAATGGCTATCGAAAAAGTGGTCAATACCAAAACCGCTACGTTGCGTAGCGAAATCGAAACAATGGCTAATCATGTTTATCTAATTTTTGACGAACTATGTGTTGCAGAGCAAAACCTGACTTTGGTAGGAGAAGAAATCAACGATGAAGGCAAAAAATTCAATTTCACTTACTTTTTCTTGATTTTGATTGTGCCAGTCATTTATTTCATTGATTTGCTTCTATCACAAGATGCTGTGAGCTATCTTTTGCCCGCAACTATTGAAGACGGCTCACGGGTCTTCTTTTGCTACCTTGTGCCAGCATTGTTTGTGATTGCAGATTTGGGTCTGGGATTGGTACGCCACAAAATCAAGACTGACCTCAAAGAAGGCCGTAATGATAATGTTTCGATGTTATATTTTATCAACGCTACGGGTTTTGCCTTTTGCTTGATATTACCAATGCTTGTAGGCGCAACAATTTTGGCTTTTACAGAATCAAGCGATATTGCAAGCAGCGAAATCACAGCTCGTATTGCGCTCATGTTATTGAGTTTTATCCTTCATTATTTTGTAATTTTCTTATTTCCAAAAAATGCTTTTGATTACTGTATTGGTTACAGTTCGTACAATAGCTGTCGGAATAAAGTCCAGAAAAAAGAAAAAGAAATCTACAAAAAAATCAGCGAATTATCAATCGCAGTATTGAATTACAAAGCCAAATCTGACCAACATCAGTTTGTCCAAAAAATTGATAAGATTGAATTTTCTTTTAACAATCGCCTGTTAATCAATCAGATAGCAAAAACAGATGCTTGGGTACAGCAACTTGAAATGAATGAAAAACTGCAACACCTCATCAACGAAAATGAGTTTTTAAATCGCTTTTTTCAGTACCGCCCAATGCCAATTATCGAAGTAAAAGAAGAAGTACCCGCACCGCTTGTTGTCGAAGTACCCGTAGCGATTTCAGAAAAGCCCAAAGGGATTTACATTACTTATGTGCAGAATGACTCCTCCGTTGGTTACTCGGCAAATTGAGTGTAAAAAAGCAGGAGAAAACCTTTTTTTACCAATAAAGCTATTCGTTGCACAAGGCGATATAGCAAAAAATGTTGCCTACATAGCAAAAAGTCTATGTAGGCAACATTTCAAAATAATCTTATAAGTAATCTTATTTCATCATTTCAACGACCAATGTTTGAAACGGAGCTATTTTCAAATTGGCTAAATCAACCATTTCGCCAGTCAAAACATTTTTTCCTTTGCTAAAATTAGCGATTCGCTCATTAAAACGCAAAAGGTCAATTTTCTCAGTTGCTTTATCACGAGTATTCATCATAATCATCACTGTTGATTTTTCATCATAGCGAAAATACGTATAAACACCATCTTTGGGAATAAATTGAGTCAATTTACCCGTCGTCAATGCACTACTACTTTTACGATAATTTGCCAATGTTTTAGTGAAATTAAACATCATATTCTCGTCGTCAGTTCTTCCAGAAGCCGTAAATTTGTTGGCTTTGTCGCCTGCCCAGCCACCTGGAAAATCAAAACGAACATAACCATCGGGATTACTCACGCCAGCCATCAGGATCTCTGTTCCGTAATAAAGTTGTGGGATTCCACGACTTGTTAGCAAAAAAGCAGTGGCACTCTTTAATTTTTCCTTATTTTCACCTAAAGTAGAATAAATACGAGTCATATCGTGATTGTCCAAAAAAGTCAAATTCTGGTATGGATTGTCGTATAAATAATCATTTGAAAGTGTATGGAAAATTCTATTTACACCACCCGTCCACTCTTCATTTTTTGTCAAAGCATCAATAATGGCATAAGAAAACTGAAAATCAATCGCCTCTACGTGTTTTCCAGTATTTCCTACTGGATTTTTCGCAAAATGTGCTTGATTGAGTGTCCCATCGACCCAACTTTCTATGCAGACATAAAAATTTGGATATTCCGAAAAGATTGCTTTTTGCCAATTATCCAAAAAAGTAGCATCATTGTAAGGCCAAGTATCTACACGGTAAGCGTCAATACCAGAATATTCTATCCACCAAATTGTGTTTTGAATCAAGTATTTTGCCAAATGAGGATTTTTTTGATTCAAATCAGCCATGTGTTCAATGAACCAACCATCTAATTCTTGCTTTTTGTCCGCCTCACTTGCATAAGGGTCAAACAAGGTTTGATAACGGTGATTGGTACGCTCAAAAGAAGGTGCTTGATGTACCCAATCAAGCGAGGGAATATCTTTGAGTTGGTAATGTTGGTCGCCAATGTGGTTGAAAATGATGTCTTTCATCACTTTCATACCTTTTTCGTGGCTTTTTTCAACAAAAGTCTTAAACAATTCGTTGTTGCCAAAACGCTTATCTACGTTATAGTGATCCGTTACCGCATAACCGTGATAGCTTTCAAAATACTCATTGTTTTCAAAAACAGGATTTGGCCAAATACACGTAACGCCTAACTCTTGCAAATAGTCCAAATGATTAATCATGCCTTGAATGTCACCTCCATGACGGAAATACATCTTAGAGCGGTCAATGCCACGTTGATTCAAATCGTTGTAAGAATCATTGCTTGGATCGCCATTTGAAAAACGGTCAGGCATAAGTAGGTAAGCAAAATCGGTTGGATTCAAGCCTTGTGCATACTTTCTATTTTTTTCTCTTGCCAAAAGTTTTAGAATATAAGTGCGTGACTTACCATTATTGATGATGGTAATTGGCACATTTCCAGCTTCTGTATTTGGCTTGATGCTGATGGTTACAAAAAGATAATTCGGACTCTCTACGCTTTCTGTTTTGAGTACTTTTATCCCTTTGTGTTTCATTTGGACAGTACCACCTTTGACGTTTTCGTCGTAAATCAATATTTCGAGTTCTGGATTTTTCATGCCAATCCACCAAGAAGAAGGCTCTATTTTGGGACTTGTAACTTTACCGCCTTCAGGCTTTCTGATAAAATAATCAGGCAATTTTACACCTTCAGGATAGCGTTGCTCGGCAGCTAATTGTTCAGGAGTTTTTTGGTCTTGTGCGTTACTTTTTTCTATTGAAAAAAAAGCTAATAAAGCAATTATCAATGCTTTATACATGGTAGTTTTAGTCATATTAATTAGATTCTATTAGTTCTCAATGATATTTGAAAACAAAAATACTAAATTCTACCATATTAATTTTTTTTTAACTTTTTGCTAACTTTTAAAAAAGGAAAGTATTTTTGAAAAAGACGTAGGCGAATAGAAATGAGTGCGATTATTTTAGCTCAACTACTTCTGTAAAAATACAGCTAATGGCTTTATAATTTTTTTAGTTATTCAACACTTTTGTGCCAAAGGACAAAACCTTATTCAGTTCAGCAAAACGAACCGAAATCCGTTTTCCATAAATTAATCATTTAAAAAATAAAAAAATTTTGAAATAATCGTATTTTTGCCAAAATCTAAGAAACATTAACTGTAGTAGAACAATTAGGACTACCGAAATCAAGGAAATGAACAATATTATTATTGCTATAGACGGCTATTCTTCTTGTGGGAAAAGCACGCTTGCAAAAGCTTTGAGTGAAAAATTAGGTTACGCTTATGTGGACACAGGCGCAATGTACCGAGCTGTCACTTTGTATTTTCTTGAAAAAAAAATCAATTGGGCGATAAAGTCCGAAGTGGAAAAAGCACTCACCGAAATAGTGATTCATTTTGAACGCATTGATGGACTGAACACCACTTTTTTGAATGAAAAAAACGTAGAAGAAGAAATTCGTACCCTTTACGTATCTTCCCATGTAAGTGATGTGGCAGCAATTTCAGAGGTTCGTCGCTCGATGGTTAGATTACAACAACAAATGGGCAATCGTCGTCGTGTTGTGATGGATGGGCGAGATATTGGAACAGTTGTTTTTCCTGATGCAGAAATTAAAATTTTCCTCACCGCACAACCCGAAATTCGTATCCAAAGACGTTTTGATGAACTTACAAACAAAGGACAAAGCGTTGATTTTGAGGCGATTAGACACAATCTTTCTGAAAGAGATAGAATTGATACCACTCGAGCAGATAGCCCATTGACCAAAGCCGAAGATGCCACTATTTTAGACAATTCTGAACTCAATCAAGTAGAGCAAATGCAAATTGTATTAGACTGGGCGACCGAAAAAATAAATGCCTAAAACCTATTTTGACTCAGTAAGTTAAAAGGTTTATTGACCTACGACTATTACACTATTTATGAAAAAAATCGCTGTTTTTCCTGGTTCTTTTGACCCGATTACGATAGGTCACGAAGATTTAGTACGTAGAGCTTTACCGCTCTTCGACAAAATCATCGTTGCAGTAGGTATCAATTCCACTAAAAAATATTTGTTTGATTTAGAGCAACGTTTGGAATGGATAAAAGCCGTTTTTGCAGACGAGGAAAAAGTGGAAGTCGCTTATTTTGAGCATCTTACAGCCGACTTTTGCAAGCAAGTGAACTCTAAATACCTCATTAGAGGTTTGCGAAATGCTTCTGATTTTGACTATGAAAAAACCATTTCCCAAATCAACCACATTGTCGGAGATGGCATCGAAACTGTTTTTTTTATAAGCCAGCCATCTAACTCTCATATCAGTTCGACCATCGTAAGAGAAATCATCAAAGGTCGTGGCGATGTGTCGCCTTTTGTTCCAGAAGCATTGCGAGGAAAACTAAGTTTGACGTAGAGAAAAGGCACGCCTTTTCTCGTGTTACGTACGGATACTTTTGCGTAGTGCGAGAAAAGGCGTGCCTTTTCTCTACGTGCCTTTTATTTTCTACCATGAAACAATCAAATTTTTTATTTTTTATAAAAAAAATCATACCTTCGCAAAAAAAATAAAATGAAGGTATTTACATCAGAACAAATTCGACGTTGGGACGAATACAGCATTGCCAACGAACCTATCTCTTCTTACGAACTTATGCAGCGTGCGTCGCTTGCTTTTTCTACTTTTTTTGAAAAAAAAATTTTATTAGAAAATAAAAAAATACACATTTTTTGCGGTAGCGGAAACAATGGCGGTGATGGCTTGTGTATTGCCAATATTTTATCAAAAAAACATGAAAATGTATTTGTTTATCTTTTTGAAAGTCACTCAAAAAGCCCTGACAATCAGCAAGCTATACAAGATTTGACAATAGATTCGGCAAAGATTTTTTCCATCAATCAAGATAACAATTGGCAAGAAAAAATTGATACTATTGATAAAAACGACTTTGTTATTGATGCTTTATTAGGCTCAGGATTGAACCGTCCAGTTGAAGGTTTTTTAGAAAATTTAATTTTTTCTATCAATCAAAAAAGAGCTACAGTCGTCAGTGTTGATGTTCCAAGTGGACTTTTTTGCGATGAAAAAACAAGCCACGAAAGCATAAACGCTGACTATACTTTTACTTTTCAATCGCCCAAATTAGCGTTCTTTTTTCCCGAAAATCAAGACAAAGTTGGTGAATGGTCAATGTTAAACATTGACTTGCATCAAGATTTTTTCAAAGCTGAAAAAACAGAAAATTACTACATTTCGAGCGATATTATCAAGCAAATCTATACGCCACGCAAAAAATTTGACCATAAAGGTACTTTTGGCGCATCGTTGATTTTGGCTGGAAGTTATGGTAAAATGGGCGCAGCTGTCTTGGCTACAAGGGCTTGTTTGCGTACTGGCGCAGGACTTTTGACGACCTATATTCCAAAAATCGGTTATGATATTATGCAAATCAGCGTACCAGAAGCCATGGTTTTGACAGACCAAAACGTTTGGAACATTTCTGATGTACCCAACTTGAAACCATACCGAGCAATTGGTGCAGGTATGGGAATTGGCACATCAAAAGAAACTGTAATAGCGTTTGAAAAATTAATTGAATTTTACAAACAGCCTTTGGTTTTAGATGCTGATGCGCTTAATATTCTATCATTTCGACAAGATTTATTGGCAAATTTGCCTGAAAACACGATTTTGACACCTCATGTAAAGGAATTTGAGCGAATGTTTGGCGAATGTCAAAACGATTGGGAACGCTACGAAAAAGCAAAGGCAAAAGCCATTGAGTTAAAGGTAATTATTGTTTTGAAAGGCGCACATTCTTGCGTTGCAGCACCCGATGGAAAATGCTATTTCAACACAACAGGAAATCCTGGCATGGCAACAGGCGGAAGTGGCGATGTATTGGCTGGTATCTTGACGAGTTTGATAGCGCAGGGTTATCCGCCTTTGGAAGCAACGCTTTTTGGCGTGTATTTGCACGGTTTGGCAGGTGATTTGGCAGCCAAAAACAAGAGCCAAGAAGCAATGACCGCTGGCGATATTGTTGATTTTTTAGGGAAAGCGTATAAGAAAATACAGAAATCATAATTTTTAAAAATTAATGCTACCTTTGTGGCGATATAAAATTTTATAATTTTTAATTAAAACCAAGTCCTAACCATGATTATTGGCGTACCAAAAGAAATAAAATCCAATGAAAACCGTGTAGC